>NZ_BAAFSK010000006.1:0-334724 GCF_054767315.1 Aurantivibrio infirmus | reverse complement strand
TTTAAGGCCATCTTTCACTAATTTCTGAGTCACAAAAGCCCTACGCCATCAAAACTACTGATTGCGTCTTGGCTAAAGCCATATTTGGAAGATGAGCTATTTGGCCGTACTGACGTTCTACTTTTAGCTGGCTCTGGTACCTGTTTGAGCGTAAATGTTTTTAACGGCTCGAACCTGGCTCGCCTGGGTTTTACTTTATCAACACCTAATCAACCTTATAGTAATTATTAGCCTTCACTAGGTTTTGAAATGTCCAAGCACTAACGCAACTAATCGTTGAATTAAAAACAGTCCAACTTAACTCCTTGACGCCCAAATTGTCGTTTAAACAGATTTTAGGCCTAACTAAGGATTAGCTTGGAGAAAGCGAAGTCTACTCTCGTTAAAGGAGTTTATCCACAGCCAAATGTAAAAATCTTTAATATTTTTAATTTAATTTTATTCTTAATAATCAACAACTTAAGCGAACAAAAAATCAACAAACAATCCACAGTATAAAATTAATTTCAGTACAAAATATAGGCGTCGCCTGTGTATAAGTTGTGGATTTATGGTTAATAAACAGTCTTATATACAGTTGTTTTGTTGGAATAGTTTGATTTTTGAACGATATGAGCTCTGCCTGACAAACAAAAGAAGTACTTTAATCTCGGATTTGCGTTGATTTGAGCGAGCGAATTCTTTAGAATCCCGCGTCCTTAAATGGCTGTCTCTCGATTAACTCAAATGTGGATCAAAAGCAGCGTTTAACAACCACCTTCTATTAATAGTTATTTGTCGGGTCCAAGCCATGAAAAGAACATTCCAACCTAGCGTACTAAAACGCAAACGAGCTCATGGTTTCCGCGCGCGAATGGCAACTAAAGGTGGCCGTAAAATTCTCGCTCGTCGTCGAGCAAAAGGTCGTAAGCGCCTTTCAGCGTAAATTCGTCATATCGCTAACTGACATTCATTGGTAAAAGCATTTCGATAGTGCGATTCCGGTTACTGTGGGGTAGCGAGTGGCCAAGTTCCCATTTAAAAAACAATCTCGTCTACTTCTCGCCGCTGAGTTCACCCGGGTGTTTCAATCCGCCGACTTTAAGATCTCTAGCGCCCAGCTACTCATCCTAGCCAGTAACAACCGGCTTAACCGTCCGCGTCTCGGCCTCGTCATTGCAAAAAAAAATGTTCGCCTGGCGGTTCAAAGAAACCGAATCAAGCGTCGTATCCGAGAAACTTTCCGCTTAAAACAGCACAAAATGCCAAATATCGATGCTATAGTGCTGGCCCGGCGCGGCATCGATAAACTGAGCGACCAGCAACAGACCGCGCTATTAGATCAACAATGGCAACGCTTAATTAAACGCGTTAACAAAAGCAGTGTGACACCTTCATGCGAAAGCTAGCCGTCTTACTAATACGCGGATACCGATATCTAATTAGCCCATTACTGGGTAACTGTTGTCGTTTCTATCCGAGCTGCTCTCATTACGGTGAAGAAGCCATTCAACGCCACGGCATCATCGCCGGTGGCTGGCTAACGACTAAACGAATACTTAAATGTCACCCTTGGCATCCAGGTGGCATTGATGAAGTTCCGGACTTTACTCAAACACTCTTTTTTAAATCGAAGCATCAAGATGCTTTATCAAACAAACAAGTAACCACCCTAAATTCAACTCAACCCGAAATACGGCAGTAATTAATGATGGATTGGCAACGAACAGGTTTATTTATTGGTATGGGCGTTATCGTCGTCCTTCTATTAATAGAATGGAGCGAGTTTCAAGAACGTCAGCAACCCGTTGTTGCAACAAACACTGCAACCTCGACCTCGATGAATAACAACAATATTCCTCAACCCGAAAACACCAACACGATTCCTGTTGCGAACGCACCAACAGATAGCGGTATTCCAACCATTACCCCAACTCAAACAGCGCCCGTAATCAACAATCAACAGGGTTCGCAACAGATTAATATTAAAACCGATACCCTCGATGTCATCATCGATACCTTCGGTGGTGACATCGTTAAAACTGCCTTGCCGCAATATCCCATCGAAATCGACAAACCTAACGACCCTTTAGTGCTTCTGAATCAAAACCAATCAACTATCTATGTTGCGCGCAGCGGACTGATTGGCGCCAACGGAACCGACGTCGCCAACAAACCCCGGCCACTATTTTCGGTCGCAAAAACTGATTACGAACTCCTCGACGGAGAAGATAACCTCCAGGTTGATCTGACTCTAACTCAAAACAACGTCGACATTATCAAACGCTTTACTTTCACCCGTGGCGAAAACCTAATTAAAGTTGAATACATAATTGATAACCAAAGCGACGGCGTATGGTCCGGTAATTTTTACGGCCAAATACGGCGTGATGACCATGAGCCAGTACAAACCGGACCGAGCTTCGGCGCGAGTAGCTTTTTAGGAGTCGCAACTTCAACCAGAGAAAGTAATTACGAAAAGTTTGATTTTGATGACATCACCACTACAAAAGAGAAGTTTGATAATACTGGTGGCTGGATGGCCATGGTTCAGCATTATTTTGTTAGTGCTTGGATTCCCAAGCAGGACGATTTAAATAATTTTGAAATTTATAAACTCGCCAATACTAACGAATATATTTTTGGTTTCTTTGGACCTGCGGTAGTAATTCCACCGGGACAAAAAGGTGTGTTAGGAGCAGATTTTTATTCTGGCCCTAAAGATCTACATCGAATGCAAGAAATTGCGACCCACCTGGAGTTAACTATCGATTATGGCTTTCTATTTTTTATCTCCAAGCCTTTGTTCTATTTTCTTCACTGGATACATAGCTTTGTCGGTAATTGGGGAATCGCCATCATCTTGATGACCGTTTCTGTAAAAGCCGCTTTTTTCCATCTGTCTGCCGCTGGTTATCGTTCGATGGCGAAGATGCGAAAGTTCGCACCTAAGATGGCAGAACTTAAAGAACGCTATGGAGACAACCGGCAAAAAATGTCGGAAGAAACCATGAAGCTCTACAAAAAAGAAAAAGTTAATCCCCTAGGCGGGTGTTTGCCCATGCTGGTGCAAATGCCAGTGTTTCTCGCTTTTTACTGGGTTTTAATGGAAAGCGTTGAGCTGCGCCATGCACCCCTGTTTTTGTGGATAAACGATTTGTCGGTTAAGGATCCGTTCTTTATTTTGCCGCTCATTTACGGAGCAACTTTTTGGTTTCAACAAAAGTTGAATCCAACACCACCCGACCCAACTCAAGCGAAGATCATGCAGATGATGCCTTTTGTATTTACCGTGATGTTTTTATTCTTCCCTGCCGGTTTGGTTTTATACTGGGTTGTGAACGGCGGCTTATCTATGGCGCAACAATATGTCATTACCAAACAAATAGATCGTGCTGATACAAAAAGTTAAACTCCCTCGGTGATACATTTTTATGTCATCCAATGAGTTTCTAGATACTTCAACCATCGCGGCGGTTGCAACAGCAGCGGGCCGTGGTGGTATCGGTATCATTCGAATCTCCGGTCCACTAGCAAAACCTATCGGCGAGCATATCGCTCAGCAAAAACTCTCTCCTCGTCACGCGCACTATTGTCAGTTTTATAGCAACGACAAAAATCAAAACATCGCTATCGATCAAGGTATTGCGATTTATTTTCAAGGCCCACATTCCTTTACCGGTGAAGATTGCGTTGAATTGCAGGGCCACGGTGGTCCTGTCATTTTGGATTTAATCCTGAACACGGTACTAAAGCATGGTGCACGCTTAGCGCAACCGGGAGAGTTTTCGCAACGTGCTTTTCTAAACGACAAAATCGATTTAGCACAAGCTGAAGCGATCGCAGATCTTATCAACGCCAACTCGCAACAAAGTGCACGTAACGCCCTCAATTCTTTACAGGGGGTATTTTCAAATAAAATAGACGCCTTGATCGACCAACTCACTCATCTTCGAATTTATGTCGAAGCCGCCATTGATTTTCCTGAAGAAGAAATCGACTTTCTTAACGACGGAAAAATAGCAACCTTTCTCGGCGAAATTCGCTCTCAATTAAAAGACCTTCTAGAAAAGTCACAACAGGGGATCATTATGAGAGAGGGAATTCGCATCGTAATTGCTGGCAAACCGAACGTTGGAAAATCAAGTTTATTAAATGCCTTAAGTGAGAAAGAGTCTGCCATCGTGACCGATATTGAAGGCACCACCCGGGATGTCCTTCGCGAACATATCAATATAGAAGGGGTACCGATCCATATTGTTGATACGGCTGGATTGCGCGATAACCCAGACAAAGTCGAAGAGATCGGCATCTCACGAGCTCATCAAGAGTTCGAATTGGCGGATCGCGTATTATTAGTTGTTGATAGCAATACAGAGGCGGAACTAGACCTCGAATCTATCTGGCCCGCTACCGGTGGACAGCAACCCGACCCTCAACGCGTGACCATACTTTGCAACAAGATCGATTTAAACGCCAAAGCACCTGGCGTCGTAAAGGGCCAAGAAATAACGACCATCAATATATCAACGCAAGATAAACGAGGTATTGATGACTTACGAAGGCATTTACTCGAGGTTGCTGGGTTTTCAAGTACCACTGAAGGAAGTTTTACCGCCCGCCGCAGACATCTAGACGCATTGATTCGAGCACAAGAACTCGTTGAACACGGCGCGAATCAACTATCGGTAAATGCTGGTGAACTACTTGCAGAGGACTTACGTTGCGCACAACAAGCTCTCGGTGAAATTACAGGAGCGCTGAATGCAGATGAACTACTCGGGAAAATCTTTTCTGATTTCTGTATTGGAAAGTAATAAATACCGGCTTAAATCCATAAAACCAACAACTTATCCACATCTAAACTCACCATCCATTAAAGTTGTTCACATTCATCCACAGGTTTATCCCCTAAGCGTTTGATCTTTTTAGATTTTTTATGAATTATGTTTATAACCCAGGAACTATTGATAGCAAAAGCCCTGAATCAATTTGTGAATAAAACCTCTTTTGCCACGCTCTGTTGATAAGGGCTATTTCAATACACAGCTTATCTTGATCCTACACTCAGCTAATTCGTGAAACACAAACAGGGTTAGCATTCACTTATATTGTTGTTTTTAATAGTTTTTTATGGGTTTTCCACAGCGGTATGCGTGCCCTATTACTATCACTACTACTAAAACTAAATATACTTACTAAATAAATATACTTATTAAAACTATTAAGAAGTCAGTAAGTATTTTGAACAGCTCAATGAGTGGCCCTATAATGCTCGGTTCATATATCCCTTCTTGAGATAAACACCCATGCGTCATCCTGAACAATTTGATGTCATCGTCATCGGCGGTGGTCATGCAGGTACCGAAGCCTGTCTCGCAGCGGCGCGCATGGGGTCTAAAACCTTGTTACTGACACACAGTATCGAGACTTTAGGGCAAATGTCCTGTAATCCCGCAATAGGTGGAATTGGTAAGAGTCATTTGGTGAAGGAAATTGACGCACTTGGCGGCGCCATGGCCAGAGCGACTGATAAAGCCGGAATCCAATTTCGTTTATTAAATGCTCGCAAAGGGCCTGCAGTAAGGGCGACTCGAGCACAAGCAGATAGGGAGTTATACAAAGCGGCAATTCGCCAAGAGTTGGAAAACCAGGCGGGTCTAAAAATATTTCAACAGGCCGTAGACGATCTCATTATTGAAAATGGTTGCGTCGTCGGTGTCGTTACACAGATGGGGCTGAAGTTTTTTGCGAAAACCGTTGTGCTCACAGCGGGTACGTTTCTCGGTGGGGTTATTCATGTTGGTATGGAAAACCACAGTGGCGGACGGGCAGGTGCTCCCCCTTCAATCGCCCTTGCAGATCGTTTGCGAGAACTACCCATCCGTGTGTCGCGATTAAAAACGGGAACACCCCCTCGAATCGATTCGCGCAGTATTGATTTTTCTGAACTCGAAGAACAGTGGGGGGACACACCTACTCCCGTTATGTCGTTAATGGGAAGTGAAGCCGATCACCCAGAGCAAATTTGCTGTTGGATAACTCATACCAATCAAAATACTCACGATATTATTCATAGCGGTTTAGATCGTTCGCCAATGTATACCGGTGTTATCGAAGGCATTGGCCCTCGCTATTGCCCATCGATTGAAGACAAAGTTCATCGCTTTGCTGATAAAACGTCACACCAAATCTTTATCGAGCCGGAAGGTTTGAACACCCACGAAATATATCCCAATGGTATTTCCACTAGCTTACCTTTCGATATTCAAGAAAAGTTTGTTCGTTCAATCAAAGGGTTTGAAAACGCACATATAACGCGCCCGGGTTATGCGATTGAATACGATTTTTTCAACCCGCAAGATTTGAATTACAGCTTAGAAACAAAATATGTGCAGAACTTATTTTTTGCTGGACAAATAAATGGCACGACAGGCTATGAAGAAGCGGCGGCACAGGGGTTGTTAGCGGGAATAAACGCGGCTTTGCGTGTTCAAGAAAAAGAGCCTTGGTGTCCTCGTCGAGATCAAGCTTATATCGGTGTTTTAGTTGATGACTTAATTACCATGGGAACAGCAGAACCCTATCGTATGTTTACTTCCCGAGCGGAATATCGATTGTTGTTGCGAGAAGATAATGCAGATTTACGACTAACCGAACAAGGTCGGGATTTAGGTGTGGTTTCCGATGATCACTGGAAACTGTTTTCAACTAAGAGAGAATCCATTGAGCTTGAAACTCAGCGCCTAAAAACGACGTGGGTACAAGCGAATTCAGAGCAGGCGGATCGCTTGCTTGAAAAATTGCCGTCTCCTTTGAATCGTGAATACAGTTTGTATGATTTACTAAAACGCCCTGAACTTGGTTATCGTGATGTCGCTAATTTAAAAGGCGAAAGCGTAAGTGATGCTCGCGTTGCAGAACAAATAGAAATCTCAGCAAAATATTCTGGGTACATAGATCGACAACAAGAAGATATCGACCGTTTAAAAGCCTATGAGAATACTAAAATTCCTGATTCTTTTGATTATGGAATAGTTGATGGCTTATCGAATGAGGTAAAACAAAAATTAATCTCATCGAAACCAGAAACTTTAGCGCGAGCATCCAGAATTTCTGGAGTTACACCTGCTGCAGTTTCCTTGCTTTTGGTGTATTTAAAAAAACAAGGATTGCTACGTAGAAATAAATTATCTGATAGCGATGAGTCAACCGCGCGGGTATCGTGAAAATTAGTGAGGACAAAAAAGCTGATCTTTTGGTTGAGTTGGGTGCTGGACTCGAACAGCTAAATATCAATGCAACGGATGAACAAAAAAACTTATTGATAGGTTATCTTTGTTTATTACAGCAGTGGAGCCAAGCCTATAATTTAACAGCGATAAAAAATGTCGGTGATATGTTGTATCTTCACATTCTCGATAGCGTCGTGATTGCCCCCTACTGTGAAGGAGTTAATTTTATTGATGTTGGAACTGGTGCTGGTTTACCAGGTATTCCTCTAGCAATTTTATTTCCCGACAAACACTTTACTCTGCTCGATAGTAACGGCAAAAAAACTCGATTTTTGTTTCATGTGAAAACAAGTTTGGGTCTACACAATATCACTGTGGTCCAATCAAGAGTTGAAACCTACCAGGCAGATCACTTATTTGACGGTGTATTAAGCCGTGCTTTTGCAAGCATTGGTGATATGCTAGCGGGCAGCGAACACTTGCTTGCCGAGAATGGTCATTTTTATGCGATGAAAGGTTTGAGCCCAACAAACGAGTTGGCGGACGTTTCTGAGTCGATTAGGGTGGAGCATAATTATTCGCTTCAAGTACCAGGGGTAGATGCCGAACGACACCTCACAGTATTACAAAAAATTAAAAATTAAAAATTAAAAAATTATTATTATGAGTCAAGCACATATATACGCGATCACGAACCAAAAAGGCGGAGTTGGCAAAACAACAACCTGTGTGAATTTGGCCGCGTCTTTAGTGGCGACTAAAAAGAAAGTGCTATTGATAGATATTGATCCTCAAGGCAACGCTACTATGGGCAGTGGGGTTGATAAAAACGATCTGGAATATTCTGTTTATGATGTGCTTTGTCATCAAATGCCGATCTCCGATGTTGTGCAAAAAAATGTGTTACAAGATTCAATTGCAACATCATACGACGTGCTTCCGGCAAACGCGGATTTAACTGCCGCCGAAGTTGAAATGTTGTCACTTGAAAATAAAGAGCAACGTTTGAAACAAGCGTTGGAATCGGTGCGGGAGTATTACGATTATATATTGATTGATTGTCCACCATCCTTGAACATGTTGACGGTAAATGCGCTTACCGCGTGTGATGGTGTCATTATTCCAATGCAGTGTGAGTATTATGCATTGGAAGGGCTCTCGGCTTTGGTGAATACGATTAATCAGATACAACAACACTTAAACCCCAAGTTAATGATCGAGGGGATTTTGCGGACTATGTATGACCCTCGCAATAGTTTAACCAATGATGTGTCACAGCAATTGACTAATCATTTTGGTGATCGTCTGTATCGTACTTGCATCCCCCGTAATGTTAGATTAGCTGAGGCGCCAAGCTTTGGCGTGCCAGTGTTGGTTTACGATAAACAATCGAAAGGCGCAATTTCTTATTTAACCTTGGCGGGCGAGATAATTCGTCGCAAAGAACAAATAGAAAAAAATAGAGCGCAACAATCACAAGCTTTTTAACAAGACCTTGTAAAAATTTAACCCCGTAAGAATAATAAAAATTAGTATTTAACGAGTAAGCAAAATGAAAAGAAAAGGTTTGGGACGAGGTCTCGATGCACTTTTAGGTGGTATTAATAACCAGACGCCACCCGTTGCTGTATCGCCAGGCACGCCAGAAGAAAGTGCCTCTGTTGATGCTGAATTAAAAAAAGACTTATCACACGTACCTTTAGATTTAATTCAGCGCGGTAAATATCAACCACGCAGAGATATCCAATCTGAAGCCTTGGAAGAATTAGCAGCTTCAATAAAAGCACAGGGCGTAATGCAGCCCATTGTTATTCGTCCGATTGATAATTCTCGCTACGAAATCATAGCCGGCGAACGGCGCTGGCGTGCTGCGCAGTTAGCAGGCTTAGATAAAATCCCTGCGGTTATTAAAGATGTTCCTGATGAAGCTGCCATTGCCATGGCGCTTATCGAAAACATTCAACGCGAAGACCTAAACCCAATCGAAGAGGCTTTTGCTTTAAAGCGTCTACAAGATGAGTTTGAGTTAACCCATCAAGAGGTTGCTGAAGCGGTAGGAAAATCGCGAACGACTGTAACCAACTTGTTGCGTTTAATTTCTCTAAGTGATGAAGTAAAAAAACTTCTAGAGCATGGTGATCTAGAAATGGGCCATGCGCGTGCGCTGCTCACTTTAGATGAATCCGAACAAAGAGATCTAGCTCGACAGGTTATTGCGAAAGAATTGTCGGTGCGACAAACAGAATCTCTGGTTCGACGCCTTCAGCAGCAAACGACAAAAGCCGTTCCTACCCACAAAATTGATCCCGATATCAAGAAACTTGAGGATAGTCTTGCCGAGCAAATTGGTGTTCCGGTGGCGCTCCAGCATTCAGCGAAAGGCAAAGGCAAACTCACCTTGAAATACAACAGTCTTGATGAGCTAGACGGAATCTTGAAGCATTTGAATTACCAGCAATAATTCAAATTTAACCTACACTCTTAGAGTTGAACTCAAACGTTCAAACCCCTATAATGCCGATCGCTTTTTTGGGCCAGAAGCTTCACCAAGCTGAAGCTAACTGTTGAATCATTTCTTGGATTTAACGGACACATTGAAAATCAAGCGAAGTCCCTGAAATACTGCCAAGTGCTGAGATTGGTCGGGTCGCTTTAATGCATAGGGTAGCCGGCAACACAGCAAGGTGCTGCCGCGAATGAATAGCATTAAAAAGCCGCCGATACACCTAATCCCGCTGGGGCAGGTGCTTGCGCTTGTGCCGATCTTGCTAATAGCGACTTTTTTTGATTTGACCTTGGTGTATTCCCTCGCATTGGGTGGAGTGATTCAAATACTCCCCAATTTATACTTCGCAATGCAAGCATTTCGCTTTCAGGGCGCAAGGGCTACACGACAAACGTTAATAGCGTTTAACAAGGGAGAGGTGGGTAAATTTATACTCACCATTATTGGTTTTGCAGTAGTGTTTGCGATGGTAAAACCACTAAATGTGGCCGCGGTGTTCGGTGCCTATGTTGCAATGTTGTTGGTTCAGGTGATTGTTACGCATAACATCATCCAGGCCAATAAAACCAAATAGCGAATATACAACCGCGTAAATGTGGCAAAAACAGCGGCATTTACCAACCCTAAAACTAACAGTGTTTATTGAGATCGACTATGGCAGGCGAATCTGGCGGTGGCCAAACCAGTACTGAATATATTCAACACCATCTCACCAACCTCACTTACGGTAACTTACCTGCCGGGTATGAGCGTCACGAAGCAGACGGCTCTATCCATGTACTAGAACACAGCACCTGGACTATGGCGCATAGCTCTGAAGAAGCTGCGGCTATGGGTTTTAAAGCCATCCATCTCGATACTATGGGTTGGTCGATCGGCTTAGGTTTGTTGTTTTGTTTTTTCTTCGCTCGAGCGGCAAAAAAAGCCGATAGCAGCGTTCCGAGTGGTTTTCAAAGTTTTGTTGAGCTCATTGTTGAGTTGGTCGATACCACTGTTAAAGATTCCTTTCATTACACCAGTAAATTTGTCGCCCCATTAGGCCTAACGATTTTTGTCTGGGTGTTTATGATGAATTTCATGGATATGATCCCTGTAGACTGGCTTCCCTGGCTAGCAGGCAAGGCAGCGGGCGACTCGCATTTTTTCTTTAAAGTTGTTCCCACTACCGATCCGAACACTACCTTTGGTTTAGCTATCGGTGTGTTTATGTTGATGATTTTTTATAGTGTTCGCGAAAAAGGGCTAATCGGCTTTGTAAAAGAATTAACGCTAAACCCGATTAAGCATTGGGCAGCGATTCCTTTTAACCTGGTTTTAGAATTGGCTAGTTTGTTTTCGAAACCGCTTTCCCTGTCATTGCGATTGTGGGGAAACATGTTTGCGGGCGAAGTAATATTTATTCTTATCGCGCTGTTGTTTAGTGTCGGTTTGCTTTGGGGTATCGTTGGTGGTGTTTTGCAGTGGGCATGGGCGGTTTTCCATATCCTGATTATTTCGTTGCAAGCGTATATCTTTATGATTTTAACGGTTGTTTATATGGCGATGGCCTATAACACCGAAGAACATTAATTTTTAAATTTAATTTAATAGTCGTTTAAAAAACGGGAGAAAATGATGGAAACTGTTGGTTCGTTGTATATTGCTGTAGGCATTATTATGGGCTTAGGCGCATTGGGTACAGGTATTGGTTTTGGTTTGTTGGGTGGTAAGTTGTTAGAAAGCTCAGCACGTCAACCAGAGCAGTCACCTGCACTTATGACAAAATTCTTCCTCGTTCTTGCACTACTCGACGCCCTTCCAATTATTGGTGCTGGTATCGGTATGTATCTTTTGTTCGCGATCGCTCCAGGCCTATAAGCCTGATTAAGCAAAATTATGCTTTTGAACAACTTCGCAACGAGGTGCAATTGTGAATATTAATTATACGCTCATAGGTCAAACCATTACGTTTTTCATTTTTGCAGCTTTCTGCATGAAATTCGTGTGGCCTCATCTGCTTAATGCAATGAGAGAAAGGGAGCAAAAAATCGCGAGTGGCTTAGAGGCTGCAGAGCGCGCTTCCAAAGACTTAGAGCTGGCACAAAACAGAGTATCTGAACAACTCAAAGAAGCTAAATCGCAAGCGGCGGAAATTATTGAGCAGGCAAACAAACGCGCCTCACAAATAGTTGAAGAAGCAAAACAAAAAGCGATTGAAGAAGCCGGTCGACAAAAAGCCGCTGCTGAAGCTGAAATTGAATTAGAAATTAATCGTGCTAAAGAAGAGCTGCGCGGAAAAGTGGCCGCTCTTGCTATAGCTGGCGCAGAAAAGATTTTGCAGTCATCTGTCGATCAACAAGCTCATGGCAAGTTGGTTGATGAATTATCTGCAAGTTTATAATCGGGAAACGTCATGGCTGAATTAACGACCATTGCACGACCTTATGCTAGAGCAGCGTTTGAATTCGCACGAGATGTGAATGCACTTGATCGCTGGTCCAACATGTTGGCAACAGCAGCCACTGTTGCGATGCATGAGGGAGTTGCAAAATTACTCGGCTCTCCCGGGATTCCCTCTCTTAAGAAGGGTGAGATTTTTGTCGATACTTGCGGCGATGATCTCGATGGTAAAGTTGGAAATTTTATAAAGCATTTGGCGAAAAATAATCGCCTAACATTGCTTTCAGAAATTCGTGAAATGTTTGAGCTATTAAAAGCAAACCACGAAAAAACTATGGATGTTGAAATTACATCAGCGTTTGAAATTTCTGAAGAGCAGTGCAGTAAATTAGCAAAAGCATTGAGTACAAGATTAGCACGCGAAATAAATTTACAGACGTCCGTAGATAGTTCGTTAGTTGGTGGCGCAGTCATTCGCGCTGGCGACATCATGATTGATGGTTCAGTAAGAGGTCGTTTGGCCAAACTTTCTGAATCCATCAATATTTAAAACACACGATTATTACTTTTAAGGTTTGAGGACCGAAGCATGCAGCAGCTGAATCCTTCTGAAATCAGTGAGATTATTAAACAACGCATCGACAATCTAGATGTGTCTACCGAAGCCCAAAACGAAGGCACTATCGTTTCCGTTTCTGACGGTATTGTTCGCATTCACGGTTTAGGTGATGTGATGTACGGGGAAATGATTGAGTTCGAAGGTGGCATATTCGGTATGGCCTTGAACTTAGAAAGAGACTCTGTTGGTGCGGTTGTGCTCGGCAGTGCTTCTGGCTTGGCTGAAGGCCAAACCGCACGTTGTACTAGTCGAATTTTGGAAGTGCCAGTTGGCCCAGAGCTATTAGGCCGCGTGGTTGATGCCCTTGGTAACCCAATTGACGGTAAAGGCCCAGTCAATGCGCAACTTACTGATGCAATTGAAAAAGTTGCACCAGGTGTAATCGCCAGACAATCCGTGTCTCAGCCAGTACAAATTGGTTTAAAAGCGATTGATTCTATGGTGCCAATCGGTCGAGGACAGCGCGAATTAATTATTGGCGATCGCCAAATTGGTAAAACAGCGATTGCGGTTGATGCCATCATTAACCAAAAAGATTCGGGCATTAAATGTATCTATGTTGCTATCGGCCAGAAAGCCTCGTCGATTGCGGCAGTGGTTCGCAAACTTGAAGAACACGGCGCGATGGATCACACCATTGTTGTCGCAGCGACGGCATCTGATGCTGCTTCGATGCAATTCTTAGCGCCTTTTGGCGGCTGTACCATGGGCGAATATTTTCGTGATCGTGGTGAAGACGCATTAATTATTTATGATGATTTAACCAAGCAAGCTTGGGCCTATCGTCAAATCTCACTGTTGTTACGACGTCCGCCAGGCCGTGAAGCCTACCCAGGTGATGTTTTCTATTTGCATTCTCGTTTGTTAGAAAGAGCAGCGCGGGTAAATG
The DNA here is from genome assembly GCF_054767315.1 of Aurantivibrio infirmus. Lineage (NCBI taxonomy): Bacteria > Pseudomonadati > Pseudomonadota > Gammaproteobacteria > Cellvibrionales > Cellvibrionaceae > Aurantivibrio > Aurantivibrio infirmus. The sequence continues at coordinate 321,117 of NZ_BAAFSK010000006.1, read as the reverse complement.
CTGAGCACGTAGAAAAAATAACGAATGGTGAAGTTAAAGGTAAAACAGGATCATTAACAGCGTTGCCTGTTATTGAAACCCAAGCCGGTGACGTTTCTGCTTTCGTACCAACTAACGTAATTTCTATTACCGATGGTCAGATCTTCTTAGAATCTTCTATGTTTAACGCCGGTATTCGACCAGCGATGAACGCCGGTATTTCAGTATCTCGTGTTGGTGGTGCTGCACAAACACCAATCATTAAAAAATTGTCTGGCGGAATTCGTACGGCGCTTGCTCAATATCGTGAATTGGCGGCGTTCTCTCAGTTCGCATCTGATTTGGATGAGGCAACTAAAGCACAGCTTGATCACGGCGAGCGCGTGACCGAATTAATGAAGCAAAAACAATACAGCCCGCTTTCTGTTGCAGAAATGGCAATTGTTATTTATGCCGCAGACAAGGGTTATCTAAAAGAAATTCCGGTGAATAAAATCGGTGATTTCGAAGCTTCACTACTGTCTTACATGAACAGTGAGCACGGCGATTTGATGAAGAAAATCAATCAAACTGGCGAGTACAACGATGAAATCGTTGATAGCTTTAAAGCAGCCCTAGAAAAGTTTATTGCCACACAAACTTGGTAAGCGGAATAAGTTCTTATGGCCGGTACTAAAGAAGTACGAACAAAAATATCTAGCGTTAAATCCACGCAAAAAATTACTTCTGCGATGGAAATGGTTGCTGCCAGTAAAATGCGCAAGTCTCAAGAACGCATGAAACTTGGTAAACCTTATGCGACAAGAATTCGCGCTGTTGTTGGACACCTTGCTAACGCGACATCTGAATACAAGCATACGTATTTGGAGGAGCGCGAAACGATAAAGCGTGTTGGCTATATCGTGATTTCCAGTGATCGTGGTTTATGTGGTGGCCTAAACATTAATTTGTTTAAAACAACCATGAAGTCCATGAAAGAATGGCATGACAAAGGTATTAGTGCGGATATCTGCGCAGTTGGCAATAAGGCAGTCGATTTCTTCAAAAACTTTGGTGGCAACATTGTAGCGGTGTCTCGAGATGTTGGCGATGAACCTTCGGCCGATGATTTAATTGGCAGCATTAAGGTGATGTTGGATTTATTTTCTGAAGAAAAAATTGATAAAGTTTTTATTGTCAGTAATGAATTTGTTAACACCATGACCCAAAAGCCAACTGTCAGACAGCTACTTCCCTTGTTGGCAGATGAAGACGAAAAATTGCAGCACTCATGGGATTATCTTTATGAGCCAGATGCTAGTGAATTATTAGAAGGCCTACTAACGCGTTACATCGAGTCTCAAGTGTATCAAGGCGTTGTAGAAAACAAAGCCTGTGAGCAAGCGGCGAAAATGGTAGCGATGAAAAGTGCTACAGATAATGCCGGCGAACTTATTAAAGAATTAGAATTGATTTACAACAAAGCGCGACAAGCGGCTATTACACAAGAACTTTCTGAGATCGTTGGCGGAGCCGCAGCAATCTCATAAGCCGTTTGTCATATCAAAGAATTTAGTTTTTAACATTTAAAGTATGTTTAAGAGGAACACCAAATGAGTAGCGGACGTATCGTACAAATCATTGGTGCGGTTATCGATGTCGAGTTTCCACGCGACGCCGTACCCCAGGTTTACGACGCACTGAAAGTTACCGAGAAAGGTTTAACTTTAGAAGTGCAGCAACAATTGGGTGATGGCGTTGTTCGTACCATTGCAATGGGTTCTTCTGAAGGCGTTAGCCGCGGATTATCAGTTGAAAACACACAGGCACCCGTTTCGGTTCCTGTTGGTGTTGAAACCCTCGGTCGCATTATGGATGTCTTGGGTAATCCCATCGACGAGTGCGGGCCCATCGGCGAGAAAGAAAAAGCATCGATTCACCGTAAAGCCCCGGCTTACGATGAGTTGTCTGCGTCTTCTGAATTGCTTGAAACCGGTATTAAAGTTATCGACTTGGTTTGTCCATTTGCCAAAGGTGGTAAGGTCGGATTGTTCGGTGGAGCCGGTGTTGGTAAAACCGTAAACATGATGGAACTGATTAACAACATTGCAACTGAGCACAGTGGTTTGTCTGTATTCGCGGGTGTTGGTGAGCGAACTCGTGAAGGTAACGATTTCTATCACGAAATGCAGGAAGCCGGTGTTGTTGACACTAAGGAATTCCAAAAATCTAAAGTGGCCATGGTTTATGGTCAGATGAATGAGCCCCCTGGAAACCGTTTGCGCGTTGCATTAACCGGTTTGACTATGGCTGAAAAATTCCGTGATGAAGGTCGAGACGTTCTTTTGTTCGTTGATAACATTTATCGTTACACCTTGGCGGGAACCGAAGTATCGGCACTGCTCGGTCGTATGCCTTCTGCGGTTGGTTATCAGCCAACACTTGCGGAAGAAATGGGTGCTTTGCAAGAACGAATTACTTCTACGAAAACCGGCTCTATTACTTCAGTACAAGCGGTTTACGTTCCAGCGGATGACTTAACCGATCCATCACCAGCAACAACCTTTGCTCACTTGGATTCAACTGTTGTACTAAGTCGTGATATTGCTGCGAAAGGTATTTATCCTGCGGTTGATCCATTGGATTCAACGTCGCGACAGCTTGATCCTTTATTGGTTGGCCAAGAGCATTACGACGTAGCTCGTGGCGTACAAACAGTATTACAACGCTATAAAGAACTGAAAGATATTATTGCGATTTTGGGTATGGATGAGTTATCTGAAGAAGATAAGCAAACCGTATTCCGCGCACGAAAAATAGAACGCTTTTTATCGCAGCCATTTACTGTTGCGGAAATCTTCACTGGTTCTCCCGGTAAATACGTATCGCTAAAAGATACGATCGCTGGATTTAAAGCAATTATTAGCGGTGATTACGACGATCTTCCAGAGCAGGCCTTCTACATGGTTGGCTCTATTGAAGAAGCCGTTGAAAAAGCAAAGACTTTAAAATAAAAGTCTTTGAAATAAACTGAAAAAACACCGAAATAAATTTTTAAGGGTAAACGCTCTGTTGTTAATTTTTCCTTTTTAGATCTAGGAAATTAGTAAATAGAGCGAAAATCTGAGAGATCTAAATGGCAGCTATGACAGTTCACTGTGACATCGTGAGTGCAGAAGAAGAAATATTTTCTGGCCTCGTTGAAATGATTGTTGCTTCAGGCACCGAAGGTGATTTGGGCATTAGTTATGGCCACGCACCTTTGTTGACAGGGTTAAATCCTGGCCCGGTAAGAATTATTAAACAAGGTGGTGAAGAAGAAATTTATTATCTATCCGGTGGCCATCTGGAAGTGCAGCCTCACCTCGTTTCTATTCTTGCAGATACCGCTCTACGAGCAGGTGACATGGATGAAGCCGCTGCACTTGAAGCGAAGAAAGAAGCTGAACAAGCCATTCAAAACCAAAGTGGTGAGTTCGACTACTCACGAGCAGCCTCACAATTAGCTGAAGCCGCTGCGCAATTGCGCACCTTGCAAGCGATTAGAAAGAAAGCTGGTAAGTAGTAACAGTTATTTCGTCACTACTTACTTTTTTAACCCCTCTCTAGCTTTAATCTCTTTGTTTCTGCCTTCTTATTTTTTACGATTATTAGGCTGTCACACAAACTTCAGCACCTAAAACCTCCAGCAGAAACACGTAACCAGTAGGATTGTGTCAACTACCTGTAATCGCGCTCGTGCAGAATTTAGTATTGAAAAGAGTTAGCATAGCGCTCAAATTTATCAGCCCGATTTTACGTAACGCAAAAGTCTTTACGCATCAACATGGAAGCCCAACAGATTATGCTCAATATCGTGATTCTCGCCGCCGGCAAAGGCACTCGAATGAAGTCCAGCTTACCCAAGGTTCTGCACCCTGTCGCAGGCCGATCATTGTTGGGTCACGTGATTGATACGGCGCGCACGCTTAGCAAAGGTAAGTCCATCAATACCGTTGTTGGCCATGGCGCAGACCAAATAATAGCGTCACTTGCGGCGGATGATATCAAGTTTATTGAACAGAAAGAGCAGCTTGGAACGGGCCATGCGGTTGCTCAAGCGCTCCCGAACATCAACCATGAAGACCTCGTATTAATTCTTTTTGGTGATGTACCGCTGATAAAGCAAAATACCTTGGAGCACCTTGTCAGCAAAGTTAGTGATAACTCACTATCACTGCTAACCCTGAGTCTGGGCGACCCAAGTGGCTACGGGCGTATTGTTAGAGACCAAGACAATCAAGTAATAGCGATTGTCGAACAAAAAGATGCCAGCACCGAACAATTACTAATTAACGAGGTAAACACGGGGATATTGGCCGTTGGTGGCGACAAACTTCATCGTTGGTTGCCGATGCTTTCAAACAGAAATGCACAAGGGGAGTATTACTTAACGGATATTATCGCCCTAGCTAAACAGGACGGTTTAACCATAGAGACTTCACAACCTACCAATGAATGGGAAGTCCTTGGGGTTAATAACCGCTTACAGCAGGCTGAGCTTGAGCGTGTTTATCAGGCTCAACTGGCTGCCGAATTTATGACTGAGGGGCTAACCCTAATCGACCCTCAACGCTTTGATTGTCGTGGTTCTTTAAGGTTTGGCACCGATGTTACGGTTGATATCAATTGCGTCATCGAAGGCGAGGTAGAACTTGGCGACAATGTTTCAATAGGCCCGAATTGTTGTTTAAAGAACGCCAAAATTGGTGACAACTGCGTTATTAAAGCTAACACCATCGTTGAAAACGCCTCCGTCGCTGAAAATTGTGAGGTTGGCCCCTTTGCTCGTTTACGTCCAGGGGCAGATCTCCGTCTCGGCGCCAAAGTTGGTAACTTCGTAGAGATTAAAAAATCTGTTATTGGCATCGGCAGCAAGGTCAATCATCTCAGTTATGTAGGGGACGCTAACCTGGGAGAGCGCGTTAATGTAGGGGCAGGAACAATAACCTGTAACTACGACGGCGTAAATAAGTTTGTTACCGAAATCGGTGACGATGCATTTATTGGTTCAAACACAGCACTCGTTGCGCCGGTTTCTGTTGGCAAAGGCGCAACAATTGGCGCCGGATCAACCATCAATAAATCGGTCCCCGACAACCAGTTGTCAGTCGCACGTGGCAAGCAACAAAATATAGAAGGCTGGGAAAGACCTAAGAAGAAATAAACTGATTCTCTTTATCTGTCCAGTTACCGCTATATCGCCCCGCTCATCAGTTCTCTGATAATTTTCTTGCGTTTTTCTTTCGATTGACTAAAATAACTTTCAAATCGAAAGAAAAACGAAAAAATAATGACCAAACGAAACACCCAACAACGCAGAAGAGCGATTCTAGATTGCCTCACCCAGCTTGGTGAAGTCAGTGTTGAGTCCTTAGCGGAGCAGTTCTTTACTTCAGAGGTCACTATTCGTAAGGATTTGGCGGCACTCGAAAGTAATGGATTACTGCTGCGGCGCTATGGCGGTGCGGTGCCAGTGCCACAGGAGATGATTGCAGACACCTCCAATGAGAAAGTTTCGATTCGCAAACAGGCAATCGCCCAGTCAGCGGCGGAACTCATCCGCGACCACAACAGAATCATCATTGATAGTGGCAGCACAACAACGGCCGCTCTCTTACCCGAGCTATCCCATAAGCAGGGCCTTGTTGTGATGACAAACTCAATCACCATTGCCTACGCTTTAAGAGAGTTGGAAAACGAGCCGACGATTTTAATGACAGGTGGTACCTGGGATCCAAAGTCAGAAGGTTTTCAGGGTCAGTTGGCAGAACAAATGCTGCGCTCCTATAACTTCGATCAATTTTTTATTGGTGCGGATGGCTTAGATTTAGAGCGCGGAACGACAACGTTTAATGAGCTGTATAGCTTGAGTCGAGTGATGGCGGAAGTTTGTCGCGATGTCGTGGTGATGGCGGAGTCAGAAAAAATTGGCCGCAAAATTCATAACCTCGAACTACCATGGTCAATCGTTACAACATTAGTGACTGACTCGAATATTTCCGACGGTGATAAAAAAACAATTGAACAACAGGGCGTACAAGTTATTTGTGCGCCGGTATAGAACGCAATATAAAAATTTGTGTTAACGAACCCCTTTTCATAAACAGCAGCAACAGTCAAAGGAGAAAGTTATGTGCGGTATCGTTGGAGCGGCGGCGCAAAGAAACATTACTGCGATTTTAGTTGAAGGTCTAAAGCGTCTTGAATATCGCGGTTACGACTCTGCCGGAGTTGCTGTACTTAACAAAGATAAAGATCTACAGATTCGTAAAGCCGTTGGCAAAGTCGTCAGCCTCGAAGAAAAAATAAATAGCTCGCCCATTAAAGGTGGTATCGGTATTGCGCATACACGTTGGGCGACCCATGGTAAACCCAGTGAAAATAACGCTCATCCGCATTATTCAATGGCTGAAGATGTTGCTGTAGTACATAACGGGATTATTGAAAATTTTGATGTGCTTCGAGATAAATTAATTGCGAAAGGTATTCAGTTTAAATCGGAAACCGATACAGAAGTACTCGCGCATTTGGTAAAAAATTATCTTGAACAAGGTAGCACGCTCCTCGATGCAGTACAGAAAACCACTGCAGAATGTGAAGGTGCTTACGGCGTCGCAGTTATTCATGCTGATCAACCAAATACCATTGTCGTTGCGCGTAGCGGTAGTCCGTTGGTCATTGGCGTCGGCATAGAAGAAAATTTTATCGCGTCTGACCAGCTCGCCTTACGTCAAGTAACAGATCGTTTTATCTATCTCGAAGAAGGCGACACCGCTGAGATTACTAAAGATAGCTATAAAATATTTGATGGCAACTTAAAACCTGTTGAGCGAGAAGTTCTGCAAATCACCGAAGGTGTCGAAGCCGCCGAACGAGGAAAGTTTCGACACTATATGTTGAAAGAAATTTATGAACAGCCTGAAGTTATCAAAAATACGTTAACTGGACGCATCGGTAAACAACGAGTGTTGGAAGAAGCATTTGGTATCGATGCGAAAGCCATTTTTGAAAAAGTGGAGTATGTACAAATTGTCGCATGCGGCACCAGTTATCATGCCGGCCTCGTTGCAAAATATTGGCTCGAAGATTGGGGCGGCTTACCTTGTACCGTAGAAGTAGCGAGTGAATTCCGATATCGAAAGACAGTGGTACCTAAAAACGCATTATTCGTTACGATTTCTCAATCGGGAGAAACTGCAGATACTTTGGCGGCATTACGTGGTGCAAAAGCATCGGGTTATTTAGCGGGCCTCGCTATATGTAATGTTGCGAACAGTTCTTTGGTAAGAGAATCTGATTTAGCTTTAATGACTTTAGCTGGGCCAGAAATTGGTGTTGCGTCTACGAAAGCATTCACCACACAATTAACCGCCCTACAGCTTTTAGCTATTGTGCTGGGTCGTTACCACGGTTTAACGCCGGATAAAGAAAAAGAATTGGTCGCAGCGTTACACCAATTGCCGGCACTTTGTGAAAAGGCGCTAGCACTTGATCCAATCATTGAAAAAACCAGTGAAGCGTTTGCAGATAAACACCATGCTTTATTTTTAGGCCGTGGCGTTCAATATCCCATTGCCTTGGAAGGCGCCCTAAAACTCAAAGAAATTTCCTATATTCATGCCGAAGCTTATCCAGCAGGAGAATTGAAACACGGGCCTTTGGCATTAGTTGATGCAGACATGCCCGTCGTTGCAGTGGCACCCAATGATGATTTATTGGAAAAATTGAAATCAAACTTAGAGGTGGTGCAAGCGCGTGGCGGTAAACTTTTTGTTTTCGCGGATGCTGATGCGGGTTTTACCAACGATAATGAAACCACCGTTATTAACCTTACTCATATCGCTGATAGCATCGCGCCAATAGTCTATACCCTGCCCTTACAGCTTTTGTCGTACCATGTGGCGGTTCTCAAAGGTACAGATGTAGATCAGCCGCGAAATTTGGCGAAATCTGTTACCGTCGAATAAAAAACACCCCCACAATAAGGCATCTAAGTCTTTATTTACTGGAGCCACAGTGCAGTACTATGTACTATGGCTCCTTACGCTCAGAATCAAGATTGAGAAAAATAACAATCCTTGCCTTATCGCTATCAAACACAATGAGTTTCTAAGCGCAAAATTCACATTGAGTTTGACCAGCTTAAAACTAGGTGTATCGGTTCACAGGCTTGATATCAACCCCACAAACTTTTTAGCATTTAAAATTAAACCGAGGTGCTTGTGAAAATCGCAGTGTTGTCACGAAACAGTAAGTTGTACTCCACGCGCAGGCTTGTAGAAGCTGCGAAAGCCAGAGGCCATGAAGCAAGAGTTATCGACGTACTCAAGTGCTACATGAATATTACGACGAACAAACCCTCGGTTATGTATAAACCCGGAGGAAAAGGCGTTGCCGAAGAGGTGAATGTCGATGCCGTTGTTCCGCGTATTGGTTCAAGTATAACGATGTATGGTTGTGCCGTGCTGCGCCAGTTTGAAGTGGGTGGTGTTTACTCGATCAATGAATCAATAGCAATTACGCGTTCAAGAGATAAATTGCGAGCCCATCAGTTATTAGCGCGCAAAGGTGTTGGACAACCGATTACCAGTTATGCGCATTCAGCAGATGCCACCGGGGATATTATTGAGTCCGTAAATGGTGCTCCGCTCATTGTAAAAATAATTGAAAGCACCCATGGTGATGGTGTTGTCCTTGCAGAAACCAAAAAAGCAGCAGAGAGCTTAATCAATGCCTTTAGAGGTTTGCAGGCAGATTTTCTTGTCCAAGAATTTATTAAAGAAGCCGGCGGCGCCGATATACGTTGTTTTGTTATCGGCGAAAAAGTTGTTGCCGCGATGCAACGAACAGCTCAGCCAGGAGAATTTCGTTCAAACTTGCACCGAGGTGGAACGGCAGAAGTTGTTAAGTTACGACCTGATGAACGTCGTTTAGCGGTTAAAGCAGCACAAGTAATGGGTCTAGATGTTGCTGGCGTCGATATCATTCGCTCTAGTCATGGCCCACTGGTTTTGGAAGTTAATTCATCACCGGGATTAGAGGGAATTGAAACGGCGACGGGAAAAGATATCGCGACGGATATTATTGAATATATTGAAAAAGATTCATTAAAAGGACCGAACAAGCTAAAAGGCAAAGGTTAAGCCGTTTTTATAAACAGGCTTTGGCAAAGCAAAATAGTTTTTTCGAGGTAAATTAAATTAAAGTATGATAAAAAAAATTGTTGGCAATGAAATAAAAATTGGCGAGCAAACAATACACCCTGGGCAAAGGGTTCGAATGGAGTTGGAGGTTGCCCAGCTTTATACTCATACACCTCTGTCTATTCCTGTCGAAATTGTAAATGGTAAATATCCCGGCCCAATATTATTAGTGAATGCGGCAATTCATGGCGATGAGTTAAACGGTGTCGAGGTCGTTAGAGAATTATTAGAACGTATAAAACCTAAAACGCTCAAAGGTACACTTATCGCCGTACCTATCGTAAATATATTTGGCTTTATTCATCAAAGCCGGTATCTCCCAGATCGACGTGACTTAAATCGCTTTTTTCCAGGCACGGAAAAAGGATCGATCGCCGGTAGAATTGCTTATCAATTTTTTAATCACGTCGTAAAAAAATGTACCCATGTTGTTGATCTTCACACTGGTGCTATTCATCGAACCAACCTTCCGCAAATTCGCGCGAATTTAGAAAATGAAACTGTCTCTGAAATGGCGCAAGCATTTGGTGCCCCAGTCATTGTCGATGCGTCACTACGCGAAGGTTCTTTGCGATCTGAAGCAGAGAAAGTAAATATCCCCGTTATTACATACGAAGCTGGAGAGGCCTTACGTTTTGATCCCATCGCGATTGCCGGCGGTGTAAGAGGCGTACTTGGGGTAATGAATTATTTAGCAATGATCGGCCGCACAAAAAAGAAATCAAAATCTCAACCTGTTATAGCACGGTCGACAAATTGGATTCGCTCACCACAAGACGGCATCGTTAGAGCCCGAGTAAACTTGGGTGACAAGGTTGTAAAAGATCAGGTTCTTGCCGTTATTGGAGCGCCCCTTGGCACAGGCGCTTGTGAAATTAAGGCACCAAGAGGGGGAATTGTAATTGGCCAACAAACAATTCCCTTGGTTAATGAAGGCGATGCGGTATTTCATCTTGCGTACTTTGAAGAATCCGACAAGCTCGTCGAGAAACAAGTCGATGCTTTTATAGATGAAGTGCTGACTGATGACGATAACGTTGAACTCAACGCTGGAATAGGCAAATTCTAGGGGCAAGCTAAATTTAAAATAAAAATTGCTACCATGGTTAAACTTTGCTGACTCCATAGACACTAAACGTTTTGAATTAAATACATTGTCTACATCGAGACTGATATTTTTTTGGCGCGAATTAAGTGACGCAAAGCCCATAAAAACCGACATCTACACAGTTCTTTACCGACTTCCCTTAACTATTATTGCGATGCGCAGATGAAGCACATAGAATATTCCCTCACCTAACAGGGGGGTTTTACAACAATGAAGCAATCACATATTTTTAAGAAAATGGCCGTTTTAGTTACTGGATTATTTTTCAGTGTAATGGCGTTTGCAGATTTAACCGGATCTTGGTTATTGGAAGTAACGACCGATGCGGGTTCTGGCGCACCGACTTTTGAGTTAGTCCAAGACGGCGAAAAAGTGACAGGTAAATATACAGGCCAATTGGGTGAAGCCGATGTTGAAGGAACTGTCGATGCAGAAGGTAATTTCAGCATTGTATATTCAGCGGATATGGGCGGACAGAAACTGGAAGTGACTTATTCTGGAAAAGCTTCTGGTGACTCAATGGAAGGTAAGCTTGATCTAGCAGGAATGGGTGGCGGCACCTTTACGGGTAAAAAACAGTAGTCTATTTTTTTACTTCGGACTATAAAAAAGCACAGCTATTTTGCTGTGCTTTTTTTTGCTTGAAAGAAAAGCTGCACGCAGTTTAGAAAACCCAATGGTTATTCTATTTGATCTATTTCACCGCTGCTAAGGCCTCCTAACAGATCGAAAAATGCTTCTGAAATTTCTCTTTCGAGCACTAGGGTGTCATTTTTATGAGAAGTAATTGTAAATACAAAACCTATTTTCGCTGTATTAGAGGTAACTATTCGAATGCTTGGTTCGTAAGAATCAAGCAACAAACGTTTCGACTTTGACTGACTTTTAAAGTTAGGCTCATTCAGTGTTGCTTGCCACTTGTCTTCCAGTAAAGCATTCAACTTTGCCAATAGTTTACTTACTGCACTACTGTTATTTCCATCGATAAACAATGTAAAGGAATGAACAGAATAGGGGTTCAGATTAGAAATATTTCGAACCGCATTGGTTAAAAACAGACTGTTCGGCAGAATAACTTTGTTCCCCGAGGGCTTCAAACTAGTGGCATCGACTTCTTGAAGTTCAGTTGTCAATAAACTCTGGTCGATAACAAATCCCGTATGCCCGCTAAATTCGATCAGATCGCCAATGGTAAAAGTACTGCTACTAGCCCGCACCAAAGAGCCGCTGACACAAAGAATTAATTCTTTGGTTGCGATAACGATAGCGACCGCAACAGCTGTTAAGGAAAGCGCGAAGGTTCTAAGTTGCGGTGCCCAAATCAAAGACAAACCTACGATGGCAATCAACAAGATCGTATTTTTTAAAAACACCTGCCATTTTGCTTTTAATGCACGGGATAGTGGTGCTTTACGCTTGATATAGCGTAATAGCAACCAGCGAATGACAAATAACATTAGCAGCAATAAAATTGTCGCGGGCACACCGCTTGAAGAGACAGAGTCCCATAATTCTTTAATTGAATACACGAGCTAACCTATTCGAAAAAATTAATATGATCACAATGATTTTTGCCAATACCCCACATCTATCCAGCGATCATGTTTAAATCCCACTTCTTTAAAATGCGCTACTTTCTCAAAACCGAGTTTTTCATGTAAAGCGACACTGGCTTCGTTGGGTAGAGCAATACCGCCAATGACAATATGAAATTCGAGGGCTGAAAGCGCTTCAAATAACTGCGCGTAAAGTTTAGAGCCAACACCCTGCCCCAAGCTATCCTTGTCTAAATAAATTGTTGATTCTACGGAATGTCGATATGCCGAACGAGATCGCCACAAGCTCGCATAGGCAAAGCCCAAAACATTTTCACCTGATTCAAATACTAACCAAGGTAAATTCGCGGTGGAGTAATATTGAATGCGCTCGCGCATATCACTTACGGCAATTTGTTCTTCTTCGAAAGTAATAACCGAGCTCTCGATGTAATAATTATAAATTTCCGCTAATCGCTGGGCGTCATCAAGGGTAACATTTCGGATCATATAATATTCGCTAGTAAATTTTGTCTACCAACATGCTTACCAAGGCAAACTATCAATTGAAATATCATTTTTAGGCCATAAAAAATTTGAGATCGGATGAATCATGGTAGCGGCGGGAAATATAACCATGCCTTGTGGCTGATAAACCTTTACTTTAGATTCAATTAACTTCCAGCTCAGAGCTTGATAAAAAGCCACCATCGACGGTAGACAGAATAGCAATGCCGCGTCCGACTTCCATTCTTCGTTCGCAATTCGCAGGGCCTCTATCAAAACGTTACGCGCATATCCATGATGGCGAAACGGTGGTGCGGTAACCACGCCACCGATTCCGGTAAGCAAAATACGTTGATCATTAACTTCAATTTCTTGTTTGATCAAACCACACTTACTTTTTGCTTCACCCTGATCATAAAGCACCACTTGTAATTGCTTTGGTCGCCAGACAAGATTGAGCGCTTCGGAGTTATATATATCCTCTCCCCAATCGACAAGGACTTGTTTTTCCTTTTCGTTTAAGGAGATGCGACGTTCAAATTCCATGCGGTATTCAATCTGATTAATTGACCAAAATTTGGCAAGGATTACAGAAGCCAGGAAGTATGTCTAGATAGCTGAAAGAGAAATAACCTTCTCTGAATGAAAAGTTGAGATAGAGAATACTGAAAGGAAATATATAAAAATTAGCTAATTTTCTTAACGTAGTGGGCTTCACCTGCTTTATAACCCGCATTGAGCAAAATCTTTCGCGCTACAGAGCGCATGATTGAGCTGGTAACCTCAGTTGTTAAGCAGCCCGACTCTTTGAAAAAGGCGTCGGCGGCTTCAACTAGCATTGTTCCGGCGCGATTGCCGCGATAACTTTCTTCGACAATAAAAGTTGTAATTCGCCCAATTGTACCTTTGGTATGAAAGGGGCAATAAACATGTAAACCAATAATGCCCTTGATGGAGACATCTTCCATGTCGATCATGACCTTGTACTCGTTGCCGGTTTTATAAGCATCAAGCCTCGATTCGAGCATGCTCAGGGAGGTACTGTAACCTAAGCCTTTTAACAAAGACGAGATTCCCAATAAATCAGATTCTTCTACGTCCTTGATCATATTCAAATACCTTTGGTGAATTACTTTGAGAGCGACGAGCTTTTAGACGCGCCCATTGTCCTCATCTACTCCGCTCATCGTCAAGTGATTAATGTCTTGAAAGTAATTAATTCTCGAATACTAATAACTCTCAAGACTAATACGGCAATTTTTATCACGGTACTTGCTTCAGTTTTGTTGGCAAATCATACTTGCGACCCGCTTTTCATCTAAATCGAATTGAGTATTAGTCATGAGTAAGTACTGGAGCAATATTGTTAATAAGCTCACCCCTTATGTCCCTGGTGAGCAACCAAAACAATCAAAGCTCATAAAAATAAACACCAACGAAAACCCATTTGGTCCTTCGCCAAAAGTGGTTGCGGCGATTAAAAATGAAATTGGTATGGATCTGCGCTTGTATCCTGATCCCAACTCAGAAAAATTAAAACAAGCCATCGCTCAATACCATGATATTGAAGAAAACTGTGTCTTCGTCGGGAATGGCTCTGATGAAATATTGGCCCACACCTTTAATGCCTTACTGAAACACGATAAACCGATCTTGATTCCGGATATTAGCTACAGCTTTTATCCAGTTTATTGCAGGCTGTATGAAATTGAGTTCGAGCAGGTTCCCTTGGCTGACGATTTAAGTATTGATGTCGAAGATTACAAGCGCCCTAATGGCGGAATTATCATTGCTAATCCAAATGCACCTACCGGCTTATTATTACCCTTGAAAGCCATAGAAGCTTTGGTCAAAAGCAACCCGAATTCCGTGGTCGTAATCGATGAAGCGTATATCGACTTTGGCGGTAATACGGCAATTCCTTTGACTCAGCGCTACGATAATTTATTGGTTGTACAAACCTTGTCTAAATCACGAAGCTTAGCTGGCTTGCGCGTCGGCTTTGCCGTCGGTGATAAGCAACTGATTGAGGGTTTGGAGCGGGTTAAAAACAGCTTTAATTCATATCCCTTGGCCCGTATGACCATCAGTGGCGCGGTGGCAGCGATTGAGGATGAAGAGTACTTCCAACAAACTCGGGCGGCGGTTTTAGCGACCCGAGATTTATTACAGGATGAACTCAGTAAGCTAGGTTTTGAAGCCCTACCCTCGGCGGCGAATTTTGTTTTTGCCAGCCACCCAAAATATGAAGCCAAAGCACTCGCCCTTGCACTGAGAGAACACAGTATTATTGTTCGTCATTTTGAGATGCCCAGAATCAGTCAGTATTTGCGGATAAGCATCGGTAGTGATGACGAAATCAACACGCTTATAGACACCCTAAAAAAGATCGTTACGGCCAGTTAAGCCCCCATTTTCAAGCTCAGCTAACAAGACTCAACAGCCGCATTCTGCTATAGTGTGCGGCTATTTATTAGGCGCCAGATGTTAGAGCGTCCATACCTTTAGAACCCTTTTATTTAGCTACAAACACCACTATTTAGTCACGAATCCAGAGGAGTGCAATATGTCCGGCAAGACCAAATGGGCAAAGTTTAAATGGGAAGATCCGTTTTTATTTGAAGAACAGCTCAGCGAAGAAGAGCGCATGGTGAGAGATACCGCTTATCAATATTGCCAGAGCAAATTGCAACCTCGAGTACAAGCTGCCTTTCGAAATGAGTCAACAGATCCTGAAATATTTCGGGAAATGGGAGAGCTTGGTTTGTTAGGTTCACCCATCGAAGGATATGGTTGTCCGGGTGTTAATTATGTGAGTTACGGACTCATTGCTCGCGAAGTAGAGCGTGTCGATTCCGGTTACCGTTCAATGATGAGCGTGCAATCCAGTCTCGTGATGTACCCAATTTATAATTACGGCACTGAAGAACAAAAACAAAAATATTTACCGAAACTTGCGAGTGGTGAATATATTGGCTGTTTCGGTTTAACAGAACCTGATTTCGGTTCTGACCCCGGTGGTATGATAACCCGCGCTAAGAAAGTAGACGGCGGCTATCAAATGAATGGCGCCAAAATGTGGATTAGTAATTCACCTATTGCCGATGTATTTGTTGTCTGGGCTAAAACAGAAGACGATGTGATTCGTGGTTTTATTTTAGATAAAGGCATGAAAGGTTTATCCGCACCAAAAATTGAAGGCAAACTTGCTTTACGTGCTTCAATTACCGGTGAAATTGTTATGGAAAATGTTTTTGTACCGGACGAAAATTTAATGCCAGGCGTCGAAGGACTTAAAGGCCCATTCGGTTGTTTGAACAGCGCACGTTTAGGTATTTCATGGGGCGCGTTGGGTGCAGCAGAAGCTTGTTGGCATGCCGCGCGAGATTACACCATGGAAAGAAAACAATTCGGACGACCTCTGGCAGCGAATCAATTAATTCAGAAAAAACTCGCCATCATGCAAACTGATATAAGCTTAGGTTTGCAAGGTTGTTTACAAGCGACCCGCTTAAAAGATCAAGATAAATTAGCGCCTGAACTGATTTCATTAATGAAACGAAACAACTGTGTAAAAGCCTTAGAAGTTGCCCGAGAAGCGCGTGATATGCATGGTGGCAACGGTATTTCTGATGAATATCCAGTAATGCGTCACATGGTAAATCTTGAAGTCGTGAACACATACGAAGGTACGCAAGATGTTCACGCTCTTATTCTCGGTCGGGCGCAAACGGGAATCCAATCTTTTTATTAGGCGATTAAATTATTGAACGCATGGACGCGTGAAAATATCGAGGTGAAACATGATTCTCTTGGTAATAGGTATGACGGTTTTTTTCCTAATTCATCTATTGCCAAGTTTGGTTTCATTTCGTCAATCACTGATTCATAAGCTCGGTCTCTCAGCCTATAAAGGTATATTCGCCCTCATTGCTGCGGCTGCTTTAGTATTGATCGTTATCGGAAAAATCCAAGCAGATTATGTTGCCCTTTGGCTGCTTCCTGCCTGGACACGTTACCTTACTATTCTTCTTGTTTTTATAAGCTTCATTTTATTTCCCGCTGCACAAATGCCCGGTAATATAAAACGCTATACCCGCCATCCCATGCTGTGGGGCGTAGTGCTTTGGAGTATCGGGCATTTATTAGCAAACGGGGATCTATCTTCTCTAGTATTATTCGGTGGTTTTCTTGTTTTCGCTTTGTTAAATATGCTTTCGGCAAATTTACGAGGGGCGCAGTTGCAACAACAAATACTTCCACTACGTAAAGATTTAATTGTTATCGGGGCGGGTATCGGCGTTTTTATTGTTCTATTTTTTCTTCATCCGTACTTATTCAATGCCCGAATACTTTAACACCAATTTATAAGACCAATAATGATGAATAAAGATAATTTTTTTTGGCGTATGCAACGTGGAGAGCTGCCGCCACCTAGTATTGGCAAAAGGTTTAACACGCGATTTGAAAACTGTGATGCAGTCAATGGCTCCTTAGAAGCACATTTCACTATTGGAAAAGAGTTTACCAATCCCATGGGCAATATTCAGGGTGGAATTATCTCCGCTATGCTGGATGACACGATGGGGCCCTCGGTCGCAATACTGCTTGAAAACGATGAGTTTGCGCCAACACTTAATTTGAATGTTTCATTTATTAAGGCAGGGAAACCCGGCAATTTCTTGGGCAAAGGTAGAGTCGTAAATAAAGGCCGAAGCGTTTGTTATTTAGCTGGAGAATTATTTAACGAAACGGGAGAGTTACTAGCAACGGCGACGGCAACGGCAAAAATCATTAAGATCCCGAGCTAGATAATTAAACAGTTTTTACCGAAGCACTTACAAAAACAATATTGGGGAACATGAATAGTAATAATTTTGCGGCTAAAATGATGCGTGGTGAAATAGCGCGGCCGCCTATTGCACAAACACTCAATGCAGAGTTTTTAGATTTTGATTTAGAGCTGAAAACTCTTCGTTCAACCTTTCTTATTGGCGATCAATTTCTTAATCCCATTGGCCATGTTCAAGGCGGTATTCTAAGCGCAATGTTGGATGGTACTATGGGGCCAGCGGCAGGTTTGCATTTAGAAGAGAATCAATTTGTACCCACTTTAAACCTAAACACTTCTTTCATTCGGCCAGGTAAAGCAGGCAAATTTATTTGTCAGGGCAAGGTAATAAATTTAGGAAGAACGATCTGTTATTTGAGCGGCGAACTATTTGATGCTGAAGATAAATTAGTGGCGACTGCCACCGCTACTGCAAAAATTGTTACCTTTGTGAATAAGTAAACAACAACGAATAAATTCATTGATTCATCCGTTCTTCCATTTCCTTAACACTAACGTGGCGGACATCTTTCCCTTTCACCATATAAATTAAATGTTCCGCCAGATTGCGGGCGTGATCGCCGATTCTTTCCAGAGAACGTAAAGCCCACAGTACGTTCATTGCCCGCGATATAGAACGAGGATCTTCCATCATATACGTCACTAGCTCGCGCAAAGCAGTTTTATATTCTTGGTCAATTCTTCGGTCTTCCTTTACAACGTTTAAAGCTAATTCGGCATCGTAGCGCGCAAAAGCATCGAGGCTATGTCGCAACATACTTTGAACACCTGAGCCGATGTGTCTAAGTTCGACGAAGCCATGTGAGCTAGCGCCGTCTTCCGATAATTTAATCGCCATTTTGGCAACTTTCTGTGCCTCGTCACCCATTCGTTCTAAGTCACGAACCGCTTTGGTAACAGTTAATACCATGCGTAAATCTGATGCTGCAGGTTGGCGTTTAGCTAAAATAATTGTACTTTGTTCGTCGATAGAAATTTCCATTGCATCGACTTTAGGTTCGTTCTCCATAACTCGTTGTGCAATTTCACTGTCGACATCTTCGATGCTTCTAACGGCGTCGGCGATTTGTTTTTCAACTAGTCCACCCATCTCTAGAAATTCAGACTTAAGTGCTTCTAAATCAGCGTTAAATTGCTGAGAAATGTGGTTATCTAAATTTAATTTATCCATGGCGATATCCTGATGACAGGGAGTGAAATTGAAATTAACGTATATAAGGCTTAACCAAATCGGCCAGTAATGTAGGCCTCGGTTAGCGAATGTTCTGGGGTGGTAAATACTTTTTCGGTTTTATTCACTTCGATCAATTTACCCAAATGAAAATAAGCGGTGCGACTAGAGACACGCGCGGCCTGTTGCATCGAATGAGTAACAATAGCGATAGTAAAATTTTCACTGAGCTCTGCGATAAGCTCTTCAATTTTTGCCGTAGCAATTGGATCGAGTGCTGAGCAGGGTTCATCCATCAAGATAACTTCTGGGCTCACGGCGATTGTTCTCGCGATGCATAAACGTTGTTGTTGACCGCCAGAAAGTCCAGTGCCCGGTTGATCCAGTCGATCTTTCACTTCTTCCCATAAACCTGCACGCTTCAGGCTATTTTCGACCGCTTCATCAAGTTCCGCGCGATGGTTTACTAAACCGTGAATACGAGGGCCGTAAGCAACGTTGTCGTAAATCGATTTTGGAAAAGGATTAGGTTTTTGGAACACCATACCGACCCGCGCGCGCAATGGCACTACATCCAGCTTAGGGTCATAAATATTTTCACCATCCAAATTTATATCGCCTTCAATTCGGCAACTTACGATAGTGTCATTCATACGATTCAAGCAACGAAGAAAAGTTGATTTACCGCAACCTGAAGGGCCAATCATGGCGATCACTTCATTTTCGCCAATATCTAAACTGACATCGAATAAGACTTGTTTGTCATCATAAAAAACATTGACGTCTCTGGCGCCCATTTTTGCGGAATCCGAATAAGCTTTGCCCACAGTTGGCTTGGTAAAAAATTCGGCAGAGGTATCGAAGTTTTCTTCGCCTTTTTTTGCATTGGTAGATGGATCCAACTGTTTAGTACTCCGTAATTGTATTGCGTCAGATTCTGAAGCCTTAGCGTTGTTTTTACTAGCCAGGCCGATTGACGTATTTTGCGCATCTGCGATATCTAAAGTCATATAGTATAACCTGTAATTTCGTTGCCGTTTTTACCAGCGGCGTTCAAGTCTCTTCCGCAGCCAAATGGCGAAAGTATTCATTACAATTAAAAACGCTATCAATACCATGATTGCGGCGGAGGTTCGCTCAACGAAAGCGCGCTCGGGACTGTCTGCCCAAAGAAATATCTGAACCGGTAAAACCGTTGCAGGGTCAGAAATTCCACCAGGAACATCGACTATAAAAGCCACCATTCCGATCAATAGTAAGGGAGCGGTTTCTCCCAATGCCTGCGCCATTCCAATAATGGTTCCTGTTAACATACCGGGCATGGCTAAAGGCATTAAGTGATGCAGGATCATTTGCATTTTAGAAGCACCAATACCAAAAGCCGCTTCACGAATTGACCCTGGCACCGCCTTAATTGCAGCGCGGCTAGAAATAATTATGGTAGGCAAAGTCATTAAAGTGAGGACCAGACCTCCCACTAAAGGGATGGATCGCGGAAGGCCAAACCAATTAATAAAGATAGCGAGACCTAACAAACCAAAAATGATTGACGGTACCGCAGCTAGGTTATTGATATTGACTTCAATAAGCTCAGTTAGCTTATTTTTTGGTGCATATTCCTCTAGATAAATTGCAGCGGCAACGCCAATTGGAAATGACAGCGCGAGCGTTACTAAGAGCGTGAACAGTGAGCCGAGAGCTGCGCCTAAAATACCGGCTTGTTCGGGTTCTCTTGAGTCGCTAGAGGTAAACAAAGTGGTATTAAATTCTTTTTTAATTTTGCCTTCGGCGAGTAAGGCCTCTACCCATTCAATTTGTTTTTCGTTCAATCTGCCTGTGAACGCTTCACCATTAGACTTTCGACTCTTCACATAGGTGTCGATATCATCGTCTACCAGAACCCAAAGGCTGAGAGTATTTCCGAGTAACGAGGGGTCGCTTCTTAGCATATCCTGCAGATCATAGCCCGCACTGTTGCTGATCAAAGCGTTCAAGCTACGGCGGTCACTGCGGCTTGTTACATCTGGAAAGCGATTGCGTAATGCTTGACGAGCAATACCGTCAAAGTTGCCAATGCGCAACTGTTCTTCATTTCTAGCATCACTAATGTCTAATATGTCGGGATCGAATTCGACCTCAATCTCAATAACCGTTTGTAAAAAAGCGGGAATGCCTTTGCTGATAATGTCGCTAAATAAAACAACTAAGCACAGCAAGCCAAAACAAATCGACAAAATACCGTAAGCCTGAAATAGTTTTTCAGATCGTCGGCGTTTCGCTAAAGTTCTTTCTACTTTTTCGATCGTGCTCGTCGGGGTTTTACTCATACTGTTCTCTATATTTTTTAACTACATGTAGGGCAACATAGTTTAAGCCTAGGGTTACGATAAATAACATTAGACCTAAAGCAAAAGCAGATAGGGTTTTCGCGCTTGCAAATTCCTGATCACCTACGAGTAATGTGGCAATTTGCACAGTTACTGTTGTCACCGTTTCTAAAGGATTTGCTGTTAAATTCGCAGCGAGTCCAGCGGCCATTACCACAATCATGGTTTCACCAATGGCACGAGACGCTGCTAGCAACACACCGCCGACAATACCGGGTAACGCGGCGGGAATGACGACGAGCTTAATAGTTTCTGATTTGGTGGAGCCTAATCCTAAAGAACCGTCGCGCAGTGATTGTGGAACGGCATTGATAACATCGTCCGACAATGAAGATACGAAAGGAATAATCATTACCCCCATTACCAAGCCTGCAGCTAACGCACTTTCGGAAGAAACTGACAAGCCTAAGCTTACCCCTAGATCTCGAATTACCGGCGCTACCGTTAGGGCGGCGAAAAAACCATAAACAACAGTTGGTACGCCAGCGAGTATTTCTAATAAAGGTTTTACGATTGAGCGAATTCGATTGGAAGCATATTCGGATAAATAGATCGCGGACATTAAACCGACGGGAACCGCTACAAACAGTGCGATTGCGGAAATTAATAAGGTACCGGTAAATAAAGGTACCGCACCAAATGCGCCGGAACTTCCTACTTGGTCAGCGCGTATAGCCGTCTGCGGACTCCATTCTGTTCCAAATACAAATTCACTAATGGGAACTTCTTTAAAAAATAAAATTGACTCGAATAACACCGAGAGTACGATGCCGATGGTGGTAAAAATCGCTACACATGAACACAACAACAACAACGTTTTAAAAACGGCTTCAACATGAAAGCGTGCTTTAAATGTGGGAGATATTTTCATCCACCCAATTATTAGCCCAGTCAATGCAAAACTAATGACAACCGCTGCCATGCTCCAACCGCCGATCGAACGAAGCGTTTTCAGGTGGTTTGCGGCTTTTTGTAGCTCAGCGTTAATCTCAGTACCGACTTGATTGCCAGCATTCATGTTTTCCAGTGAATTTAACACCAAGCCAATTTCCGATTTGGACATGTCTTTGTATTGTGCTGGGAGATCGTTAAGTAATAATTTGTTGATAATGATGTCGTCGAAGGCAAGCCAGGAAGTGAATACCACTAAGCTAGGAATAGCACACCAGAGTGCGGTTAGAGTGCCGTAATAAAAAGGCAGAGAATTCAAGTAGCGAACGCCACCGATCTGCGCTCCCCTTTGTATCGATCTACCGCGACCGAGAATATAAGCTGCAGCGACAAAGGCAAAAAGAATAACGAGTAATGTTGACGATGCCATGCTGCAAGCCCAAAATTTTGATTAAACGTTTGTAAGCAGAAAGCCTTTGAATTATTCCAAGCTTTCTTAAATGTTTCGTTGTTTTAAACAACACTTAATTTTGAAAAATTTTTATAACGCGTTCTAAATTCCTGAAGACATAGAAACCAATAGCCCGATAAGAAAACCTTACCGAGCTATTAGTAACATAAAGATATTGTTGAAATTATGACAATGTGAATCTAAAGAGAGAGATTTTTCAACTCTTTCACTGCGGTGCCAATTTCTTTACGTTCTTTGTTACTCAAAGGAATCATACCTTTTTCTGCTAAATAGCCGTCTTCACCCCATGCTTTTTCGCTAGTGAATTCAGCGAGGTACTCTTTAATGCCGGGAATTTCATTCACGTGAGCCTTTTTAACATAGAAGTATAAAGGTCGTGATACGGGATAGCTGCCGTCCGCAATTGAGTCAAACGTCGGTGGCTTGCCATCAATTATTGAACCTTGAACTTTGTCGGAGTTTTGATCGAGAAAACTAAAACCAAACACGCCTAAAGCGTTTGGGTTAGCTGCTAGCTTTTGGACGATCAAGTTATCATTCTCGCCGGCTTCAACATAATGATTGTTGTCTTCGCGAACGGTATGACAAGTCGTTTTGTATTTGTCCGAGTTTGAATTCTTAAGATCGGCGATCCAATCAATTTTTTTACATCCACCTTCTAAAGCAAGTTCTGCGAATGCATCACGAGTACCGGAAGTTGGCGGTGGGCCCAACACTTCAATTTTTGTCGCTGGCAAGCTGGGGTTTACGTCTTTCCAGGTTTCATAGGGGTTGGCGACGAGAGTTTTCGAGCCATCTGGATTGGGTACATTTTTAGCCAAGGCTAAGAAAATATCCTTTCTGGTTAGCGATATCTGCTGGCTTGAATTCGAATTGGCAACGACGATACCGTCATAACCAATCAGTACTTCAACCACTTCCTTAACACCGTTGCTGGCACAAAGCTCAACTTCTGAAGATTTAATACGTCGAGAGGAATTGGTAATGTCCGGATGATTTACCCCAACACCTTGGCAAAACAACTTAAGTCCGCCACCTGAACCAGTAGATTCAACCTTAGGGGTCTTAAAGTTTGAGCTTTTTCCAAAACGCTCCGCAACAACCGTTGAAAATGGGTAGACCGTCGATGAGCCAACAATGCTGATATAATCGCGGCCTTCGGCCAACACGTTTGAGGTGATGGCGATGCTCGATGTGGCCAATGCGGCCGTGATTAACAATTTTTTCACGCTATTTCTCCTGGAGCTTGCGCTAAGTGGGGGATTTCTGGGAATCCTAGGCAGCTGAGATGACAATTATATGAATGTAATATGACACTTATGTTACGTTCCTGATTATTGGTGCTAAAGGCGAAACACCTCAAAGCCCTATGGGCAGTATTAAAGGCCCTGAAATCAGGCCTTGTATCGAGAGTTGGAAGCAAAGTGGCTAAAAACCGGCCCTTGCCCACGCAATAAATCGTATTTCAGATTTAAGAGTCTTAAGTGTGAACAAATGAAAACAGTCGTATCGCTAATCGATGGGATATCCGAGCGTACTGGCACTTTGGTCGCTTGGCTTTGCATTCTAATGTTGCTACTCATGGTTAGTGTGGTAGCTGTTCATGGCCTCCAGCTGAACTCAAATGGTCTTAAAGAGGCCGTCATCTACCTCCACAGCACGGTTTTCCTTCTGGGAGCGGCTTATACCCTTAAGGCTGATGGTCACGTGAGAGTCGATATTTTTTATCGCCGTTATAGCCTGCGGACAAAAGCGTGGGTAAATAGCATAGGCCATATTGTTTTTTTACTGCCTTTTTGTGTATTTATTTTTTTTATTTCTTGGGACTTGGTAAGCACCTCGTGGCGAGTACTGGAAGTTTCCAATGAGCCTGGCGGTTTGCCCGCCGTGTTTGTTCTCAAAACGCTAATTCCTGTTGCCGCGTTTAGTCTTGCTTTGCAAGGTATTGCAGAGATACTACGAAGCTTAATCCTTCTTTTAACTCTGCAATCAGATGAAAAGCTATAGCCGTATTTTTAACGAACCACATAATAATTAATAAGATGCGTAGAAAATGATTGATCTTATCCCGCTGTTTTTATTTGCGGCAGTTTGTCTCTTCCTCATACTTGGTTTTCCCGTCGCCTTTACGCTCGCGGGAACCGCTTTACTTGCCGCGGGTTTAGGAATAATCGCTGGCGTTTTCGATCCAAAAATTCTATTGGCTTTTCCCGATCGAATATTTGGCATTATGAATAATCAGATTTTAATTGCCGTACCCCTTTTTGTACTTATGGGCGTGATGTTAGAAAAATCTCGCATCTCGGAAGAGTTGTTAGAAAATATGACAAAAGTTTTTGGCCGTTTTCCTGGTGGTCTGGGCATCGCGGTTATTTTAGTGGGTGCCTTATTGGCAGCGAGTACAGGGGTAGTCGGGGCAACCGTCGTTACTATGGGCTTGATGTCCTTACCG
The DNA here is from genome assembly GCF_054767315.1 of Aurantivibrio infirmus. Classification (NCBI taxonomy): domain Bacteria; kingdom Pseudomonadati; phylum Pseudomonadota; class Gammaproteobacteria; order Cellvibrionales; family Cellvibrionaceae; genus Aurantivibrio; species Aurantivibrio infirmus. The sequence continues at coordinate 296,539 of NZ_BAAFSK010000006.1, read as the reverse complement.
ACCATGTTAAAACGCGGTTATAGCCCTTCATTGTCGACCGGTACGATCTGCGCAACGGGCACTTTGGGACAGATAATTCCACCCTCAATCGCCCTAGTCTTATTAGGTGATGCATTGTCCAGCGCTTATCAGCAAGCGCAAATAAATATGGGTATTGATAATCCGCTTTCTATTTCCGTGGGAGATTTATTTGTTGGCGCAATAATTCCGGGCTTAGTTTTGGTATTGCTTTATTTAAGTTATTTAATAATTACCGCCACTTTGAACCCTAAAGCTATGCCACCAGCACCGACTATAAAAAACGCTGCGGGTTCTGATTTTGACGGCGATATTACGGTGCCGCGATTATTATTAAGTTTACTGCCACCACTCATTCTAATCGTCTGTGTTTTGGGATCAATTATTGCCGGTGTAGCGACACCGACCGAAGCAGCTGGCTTAGGCGCGCTAGGTGCGTGTGTATTGGCATTTGTGCGCAAACAATTCAACGTAAAGATATTAAGAGAAGTTGCGCAGTCGACGACAAAAATTTCTGCAATGGTGTTCACCATTTTATTAGGGGCTTCTTTATTTTCTTTAGTTTTTAGAGGCTTTGGTGGCGACAGTTTAATAGAAGGCTTTTTTCAAACTTTGCCCGGTGGTACTTTCACAGCAATATTAATCGTTATGATCGTAATATTTCTCCTCGGTTTTATTCTCGATTTTATTGAAATTACTTTTATCGTTGTGCCGATTATTGGCCCAATATTATTAGCTATGGATATTAATCCGATTTGGCTAGGCATTATGATTGCAGTCAACCTGCAGACGTCCTTTTTAACCCCGCCTTTTGGTTTCGCGCTATTTTATTTGCGCGGTGTGACACCCGCTAGCATACCCACAACGGTTATTTATCGTGGCGTCATTCCATTTATTGTGATCCAATTGCTGCTTATGATTTCAATGGCCGTTTGGCCGCAAATAATTACTTGGTTGCCACAGATATTGTCCACGAACTGATAAAGGAAATATTGAACCTAGTGAACTATAGTCGGTCAGTGAATGGAATCTTTCCAGCAGATAGTAAGCAGCAAATTTATTTTGACCAATAAAAGTGCAAAATTTAAACCCTAGAAAATTATAGGTAATACGAAAATGTCAGATATCGATGAAGATCCGAAGCCCAGCGGAATTTTAACCCTGCAAACGCTAACCATGCCCGCAGATACTAATTCAAATGGTGATATTTTTGGCGGTTGGTTAATGTCACAGATGGATTTAGCGGGCGCAATTTTGGCTCACGATTATGCCGAGGGTCGGGTCACCACTGTTGCAGTTGGCGGTATGAGTTTTCTAAGACCAGTACCTGTGGGTGCAACAGTGAGTTGTTATACCCACGCAATTGAAACCGGTCGTTCTTCTGTTCGAATGTTGGTTGAAGTATGGATTAAATCGAATCGTGATGGTGGTGTAGAAAAAGTGACGGAGGGTGAATTTGTTTACGTGGCGATCGATGATAACGGACGAACCCGCCCGTTAAAACGTAAGTTGTAAACATAATCGTTTGAAGAAAAAAGTTAGTTGCTAGTTATGGGGTAATGTTAAGGAATAGTTGAATACGCAAAAAATTTCCATTACCTCAGATCGTAATATGCCTGCTCAGATATTTCGTGATATTCACTTACTTGTTCAGAAAAACTTCTATAAGCGTCATATACTTTTTTAAATGCCGGATCTGCAGCTGCGGTTTCCGCATAAATTTCTAAAGACACCTCTCTCAACCTTGCAATGACGTCGTCGGGAAGTCGACGAATCTCAATATTGTTATCGAGCTTAAGTTGTTGCAAGGCACGATTATTTCGCGCGGTATATTCATCGAGCATGTCTTGATTTACAGCGCGAGCTGCATTTTCAACGATGAGTTGTAAATCCGTAGGCAAACTTTCGTAGGCTTTTTTATTGATAATCAATTCCAAGGTGGGGCCGGGTTCCTGCCATCCTGGGTAATAATAATACTTTGCGACCTTGTGTAAGCCGAAGGCAACGTCGTTGTAGGGGCCGACCCACTCTGTCGCATCGATTAGCCCGGTTTGCATTGCGGTATACAATTCGCCACCGGGAATGGTGACTGCGGTGCCTCCGGCGCGATTGAAAACTTCTCCTCCGAGGCCGGGGATACGCATTTTTAAGCCTTTAAGATCGGCGACAGAATTAACTTCACGATTGAACCACCCTGCCATTTGAACGCCGGTGTTACCCGCAGGAAAAGGAACTAAATTAAATGGGTCATAAAGTTCACGCCACAGATCAATGCCGCCACCATAAAAAAGCCAGCCATTCATTTCTTGCGCGTTCATCCCAAAAGGCACCGACGTAAAAAACTGAGCTGCGGGAATTTTACCTTTCCAATAGTAGGCACTGGTATGCCCCATTTCGACGCTACCACTTGAAACCGCATCAAACACGCCGAGAGCAGGGACTATTTCATCAGCGCCGTGCACTCTGACATGAATTCGACCGCCACTCATTTCATTGATAGAGCGAGCGAGATTTTCAGCGGCAACACCAAGACCAGGAAGGTTTTTCGGCCATGACGTAACCATGGTCCAAGAATATTCTTGACCATTGAAACGCTCATCGAGACTTTGATTAGAATGCGAAGTGACTGAAGTACGATCGTCTTTGGCTTTTTCTAGTACATATAAAGCAAACAAAGCAACCAGTGCCGCAACCAGTACGAGCGTTACGGCGGGCAAAACAGAATTAACTCTATTGTTCATGATGCTGAGACCGTAGTAATTATTGTTCTTATAGGTAAAAAACTATAGCCAAAAATAATCGAAGTTTACGTAGTTTGGAGTCGACGAGTCGGTCTGAATCAGTGTGTCTAAACGGCTTCTAATTTTGCGTACTGAAGAACTAGCCATTTGCTGCCTTCACTATTGAAGTTGACTTGGACTCGGGCGCTGCCACCCTGGCCTTCAAAGTGAAGCACCACACCTTCACCAAACTTCGGGTGCACTACTTGCTGCCCCAAGCGAAAACCGGCTTCGGTTTTGGTGACTAGATCAGCGGATTGTCGTGGTTGCCGATAACTGACTGGACGTGAAATTGAACTTTTGATTCTGACCTCGTTGATTAATTCTTGGGGGATTTCGCGAACAAATCGGGAAATCTTGTTGAAATTTTCATTACCATGCAGACGTCTAGCCTCAGCATGGGTAATCACTAATTTACTCATTGCTCGAGTAATACCGACATAGCATAAGCGCCGTTCTTCTTCGAGTCGAGCGGGATCTTCAGCAGACATGCGATGCGGAAATAGATTTTCCTCCATCCCGACCAAAAACACCAAGGGAAATTCCAAACCTTTGGCGGAGTGAAGCGTCATCATCTGAACTGCATCCTCAAATTCATCGGCTTGGGTATCGCCAGCGTCGAGTGCAACGGTATCGATAAATTGCTGCAAGGGGCTTGGCAGTGAGCTTTGTTGAGTAAAACCAATTTGTTCGGTTTCGCTAGTGTCGACTTCAACTTGCTCTGTTTCTGGGGTGAATACTCGACATGCATTAATAAGCTCATCTAAGTTTTCAATGCGCGCCTGACCCTTTTCGCCTTTTTCATTTTCGTGATAGGCATACAGCCCACTGAGTTGCATCGCGTGCTCGGCGATTTCATGTAAAGCCATGGTTTCTGAATCGAGACTTAGTTTTTCGATAAGCTGTATAAATCCATTAACAGCGGTGCCAGCGCGAGGCGTAAAACTTTTGTGTTGCAACAGTTTAGTCGTAGCTTCCCACAAGGAGCTGCCTTGCTCGCGAGCACTGAGTCGCAACATTTCAATAGTTTTATTACCGATGCCTCTTGGCGGTGTGTTGATCACACGTTCGAATGCAGCGTCATCATTACGATTTACCAATAAGCGCAAATAGCCCAGGGCATTGCGAATTTCTAAGCGTTCGTAAAATCGTTGGCCACCGTAAATGCGATAGGCAAGACCTTCTACTAATAAGGCCTCTTCCAAAACCCGCGACTGGGCGTTAGAGCGATAAAGTATGGCGCAGTCACTGTAGCTATTACCGTTTTGCATCCAATTTTTAATTCTTTCGACAACAAAGCGTGCTTCATCTTGTTCGTTAAAGGCCGCATACAAATCAATTTGTTCGCCATCAACACTATCTGACCAAAGATCTTTGCCGAGGCGACTATGGTTGTTAACAATGACCGCGTTGGCAGCCTTCAAGATACTATTGGTTGATCGGTAATTTTGTTCGAGTCGTGTGGTAACGGCACTCGGAAAATCTCGCGTAAATTGATGGATATTTTCGATCTTCGCGCCGCGCCATCCGTAAATAGATTGGTCGTCATCACCGACCGCCGTTACGTAGGATTTGTCTCCGGCGAGTACTCTCAGCCAGGCATACTGAATCGTATTGGTATCTTGAAATTCATCGACCAATACAAACGGGAAACGTCGCTGATAGTGGGCTAATAATTCGGGGTTGTTCAACCATAACTCATGAGCGCGTAACAAGAGTTCTGCGAAATCGATCATTCCGCCACGCTGACAGGCCTCTTCATAAGCACGATAAACTTTTAGCATCGTGCTAACAAAGATATCGCCGGTCTCTTGGATGTGTTGAGGTCTTAAACCCTCATCTTTTTGTCCGTTAATAAACCACTGAGATTGTTTAGCAGGCCAGCTAGATTCGTCGAGGTTGAGGGCCAAGCTGACTCGCTTTACGAGCCTTAGTTGATCATCGCTATCAAGGATTTGAAAATTTTGTGGCAGTTTTGCTTCACGCCAGTGTGCCTTTAATAAACGATGAGCAATACCATGAAAGGTCCCCACCCACATTCCTTGTACAGAACTACCGAGAAATTCTTCAAGACGGCTGCGCATTTCCCGCGCGGCTTTATTAGTGAAGGTCACCGCCATAATGCCGAAGGGTGATACGCCCTCGACTTTGATCAACCAGGCCATGCGATGAACGAGTACGCGCGTTTTTCCGCTACCGGCTCCGGCAAGTACGAGTTGGTGGGTGGGATCACAGGCGACGGCATCGCGTTGAGCGTCGTTTAAAGAATCTAATAGTTGAGATACATCCATCGCGGCATTGTAACAAACAAAGTCGCGAGTGTTTTCCCGAACAAACACATTTGATGGTTTAGTAGAGTCGGAATTTTGCACTGAACGAACTGAACCTTATAAGGAAAATTAAAAAACAGAGAATACTTAGGTAAAGAAATCGTTAGTTATGTCTTGTTAGAAAAGTAGTAACTGAGGCGCTGGAGGACTGATGACTGACCAGGCTAAGGTAGCTGTGAGGCGCCGCAATTGAATTGTTGGATTGACGCGCCATTCAACCCGAATAAGAACCGGACAGAGCTTTGTTGATAAAACAAACGACTTATTCACGGTAGTATTCGGAGCAAGTGAACGATCAGTAATTATGAAACTGTTAAGTTTCGTATATCCATAAAATTACGTTTGTATCGAGTCTTTTACAACAATTTGACGGATCGTGTTTCTCAGAACGACCTTCTCTGTAAATCGCCAATTAGTCACTTTCTTAGTTATAAGCATCTATTTTGGGTCTGCTAGACTCTTAAGAACTTAGTTCGGAAGTTCCGTTATGAAGTTGTTAACCCTAGTTTTTTTCTGTTGGCTTGCCTTGTTGCAGGCCACAGTAGGGTATGCACAAGAAAACATGGTAATTATTGATCCAAATTTAGCATCCGTTAAAGTCAATAAGCCCGAACGTCTATTAGTAACGAAAGATCACACGCCGGATGAAATCGAAAGTTTATACGGTGAGAAGTGGGATGCTAATCTTGGCCCGAGCCTGCGATCCCTGGATGAAGAAGCGAGACACTGGTTTCGTTTCGATGCCGTTTATAACGGCGAAGGGGCAATTGATCGTTGGGTCGTGATTGCATGGCCCTTACTCGATCATGTCCAAATGTATACCTATGATCATGAATTCGATACCTGGAGAACTCTGCGACCATCTGGCCAAGATTATCCTTTGTCCGCACGCTACGTAGAAAATAGAAATTTTATCTTTCCACTGCATTTAGAAAAAGATCAGCACAAAACTGTGTACATTTCCGTACGCTCTAAAAATTTAGTTGCGGTGCCGATTAGTATTTGGAGTCGAGTTGAATACATCGAGCAAAATCAATTAGATCTTGTTTTATTAGGGGTCTTTTTTGGCTGTCTAATAATTATGTTTTTTTACAATATGTGTTTGTATTTTTTCGTTCGCGACAAATCATATTTTTATTATTCGTTCTATATTGGTGCGGCTATCTTATACCAGCTGTCTTTGACCGGACTGGGATCATATTATCTCTGGGAAAATTCAACTTGGCTCAAACAAAATTCATTTGGATTTTTTGCAAACCTTACATTTTTATGTGTGGTATTTTTTGTTAGACAATTTTTAAATCTTAAATCCTATAAAGGATGGTTGATTAGGGCGAACAATGCCCTTCTCATTTTTTGGTCAGTTTTTCTTGTTGTGAATTTATTTGATTCGGGAGTTTGGTCCCGCGTTACCCTTGCCTGGGGATCTTTAGTTACTTGCTTTGTTGGCTTGGTAATGTGTGTGTATCTTTGGAACAGAGATAAGTACCGAGCGAGAATATATACATATGCTTCATTAGTAGTTGCGGCTGGAACGGTAATTTTTGTATTAGCGATCGTCGGGTCTTTACCGTTAAATGTGTTTACTCTCTATAGTCAGATGGTTGGCTTGGTTATTGAATTTACTCTACTGTCGCTAGCTTTAGCCCATATAATTAATGAGGAAAAAAAGAAAGCGGATGACGCACAAACTGAAGCATTAAGATTAGCACAACGGGTTAGTGAAGAACGTCGCGAACGTTTGCGCGCACAAATGGAGACATTGGATATTCAACAACAACTCAATGAAGATCTAGAAGTGCACGTTAACGAGAGAACAGAACAGCTGAAAGAAGCGATGGCAAATTTAGAGTTGGCGAATGCAGAGCTCACTAAGCTCAGTGTTACCGATTCCTTGTCGAAAGTTCATAACCGACGACACTTCGACGATACCTTAATATCAGAGTACAAACGCGCACATCGAGCAAATCAATCGCTGGCAGTTATCTTAGTCGATATAGATTATTTCAAAAATATCAATGACCATTACGGCCATAGTGTTGGCGATGAATGTATTGAGTTGGTGGCAGAAGTGTTAGATGGCCTAGTCCATCGGCCCGGCGACATGTTCGCTCGCTATGGCGGCGAAGAGTTCGTTTATGTTCTTCCAGGTAGTGATGAAGCCAGTGCACTTAAGCTCGCGAATGCAGCGCGCTTAGCGGTAGAAAAAATTCATTACACCTGCGGTGATGAACTAGTTCCGTTAACCATAAGTGCAGGTGTTGCCGCCTGGGTTCCTAGCGTTGAGAACGCCTATAAAGAACTACTCAATGCCGCGGACACAGCTCTTTATCGTGCGAAAGAAGCTGGGCGAAATTGTGTGATGGGCTCACAAGAAATTGATTCGATAATAAGACCTCAATAGTGATCTGATTTTTTACAGAATGTTTATCGCTGCGTACCTACTGATTAGTAGTTTGTGTAGTTATGCCTAACTGTTCCAATTCCTTTGTCGCTGCTTGACCAATATCTCCCCCTGCTGCTACAGCAATCTGAAAATATTGAATAGCCTTCGCCCTTTGTCCCAAGCCGAGATTAGCGTGCCCTAACATAAAATTTGTCACGGGCGTATCAAGTAATTTTTGGCTGGCGAGCAGATCTTTTTCAGCACTAGAAAAATCATTTAGCTTTAACTGAATAACACCTCTGGCGAGCAGAGGACTAAAGTATTCGGGATAAATCGAAACCGCTTGATTGAGCGCTGCTAGTGCTTCTTTGGGTTTATTTTGTAAATCAAGAATTTGCGCTTTCGTTTCCCAAAATAAATTTTCTTTCGGTTGGGCTTTTATCGCCTGCTCGTTTAGGGTAAGCGCTTTATCAAAATTATTATTCTTTATTTCGCTGATGGCTTGTTGGTGTAATTGATAGGCTGGCTGATCGTTGCGAATTTTAGCTGTAGCATTCTGAAAGGCTTTTACATTGCGAACGCCGCCGCGATCTTTGAGTTTTTCTGCACGCTCACGATTTAATTTAACACGCTCTTGCGAAGGCGGGTGACTGGCGAATAATCCAGAAATAAAATCACTTTGGCGGCCTTCACTCAGGCGCACAAACACCTCTTGCAACTCAACGGCACCCTGTGGATCGTAACCCGCATTAACCATGTAGTTCATACCGTATCTGTCTGAGTCCAATTCATCCTGGCGCCCATAGCGTGCTTGCCATGCAGCAGCAGTAATTCCAACAGTGGATGCGATGAGCTCGCCGTAGGGCGACTGTTGCGAAGACTGTGTGACAACCTGAGTGCCGAGGCCTATTACTGAAGCCTGAGTCATTTGCAATGCGCCATGGCGTGCAGCAGCGTGAACAATCTCGTGACCTAAAACCGCTGCTAGTTGTGATTCGTCTTCTAGGTATAAGAGCAGCCCACGATTAATTGCAATTTTTCCCCCCGGTAAAGCCCAAGCATTGGGTACGTCATTATTCAAAACCACAAATTCGTAAGGTAATTGCGGGCGGTCGCTGACTTTTGCTAATTTCTGTCCTATTTGTGAAACGTAAACGGATAATTCTGGGTCTACGACATACCGCCCGCCCTGAACTTGCTGGCTGGGTTGATAATTTTGTCGACCAATGGCAACCTCTTGTTCCGCCGAGACAAGGCTAAATTCATTTTCTCCCGTCACCGGATTGACCGAACAGCTGCTAATAATCACCGACAGCATTATCACTGTAAAAGTAACAAGGCTACGCGAGTTACCTTGGCGGTATTTGGTTGTTGTGCTGGGGAAGAATTTAAACAAAATCTACTCCTCTTGCTCTTGTATAGAGTCAGTTGGCATAAATAGCCTTGTTGAATACATCACAGAGTTACTTGGTGTCAGCGATTCTAAAGTAAACAGGCTGTTGATCTCTACCTCAGAATAGAACTTTTAAGAAACATTTCACGGTAATAAAAATATGCAGGCACTACAGGTCATTGAGTTAGTCGCGGGTTACGATCCGCAAGGCCAAGCTGTAATCGAACGTTTACAAATAAAAATCACCGATGACGATGCTTGTCAGCTGGTAAAGTCACCCGCGTTTATTAAAGGTATAGCGAGCGGTGACGTCATCAAGCTGGATCCAGAAGATGGTAAATTTGAAATCATTCAGCGTGGCGGCAATCTTTCTATTCGGATATTTTGTCGCGGTGATGTGCTCAGTTTGAGCGAGCAGTTGACACCGCAGCTCGAAAAACTCGGTGGTGATTTGGATTTGGAAACGGAGCGGATGCTGGTGTATTCAATCCATGTAAGCTGTGGATTTAAGATGATTGAAGATATATTAAATAAACACGTTGGTGAGAATACACAAAGCGCTTGGCAATACGGTAACGTCTATGATCCAAGCGATGGAACCACACCTTTAAACTGGTGGAACGAAATTTTGTCGCCGGAATAAAAATTCTTGTTAATAAAATGAAAGCAATACACATCGCAAAATAAAGGATACTGAATGTTAATCGTCATTTCTCCGGCAAAGACCCTCGATTTTGAAAGCAAAGCGAAGACCAAGCGTCATACATTACCGGAATTTATTCCACAATCTAAGCAACTGATAAAAGAATTAAAGCAACTGAGCCCCGCTAAGGTGTCTGCATTAATGGGTATTAGCGATAAATTGGGAGTGCTCAACTACGATCGATTTCAATCCTGGACGCCAAACTTTACTGAAGACAATGCAAAACAAGCCATTTTAGCGTTTAAAGGCGATGTGTATACGGGCTTAGAAGCGGAGAGTTTTAACGCTGAAAATTTTAATTTTGCGCAAAAGCATTTGCGTATTCTCTCTGGTCTGTATGGCTTACTGCGACCCTTAGATTTGATGCAAGCCTATCGACTAGAAATGGGTACTAAATTCAAAACCAAACACGGCAATAATCTTTATGAATTTTGGGGCGATACGCTTACCGAAGCACTAAACAAAGATTTGCAAGCCACTAAAAGCAAGACGTTTATCAATTTAGCCTCAAACGAATATTTCAAAGCCGTTAAGCCCGCGGCTCTTGATGCAGAGGCCATTAGTCCAGTGTTTAAGGACTGGAAAAATGGCGATTACAAAATAATAAGCTTCTTCGCTAAAAAAGCACGGGGGTTAATGAGCGCTTATATCATTCGCAATAAAATCAAAAATGCAGATGATATTTTGTCTTTTGATTTAGAAGGCTACCATCTAAGTAAAAAACACTCATCGGATAACAAGCCGGTATTTATTCGAAAAATGTAAACACTTTCTCGTAGATGAATAAAATGAACAAGCCCTTTTCACAAGCCTGCGAAAACAATAAACAGGCAATCTTCGATATTTTGTCGAGAGTGTTTGCAGATAGAAATCAGGTACTAGAGATTGGCAGCGGCACGGGCCAACACGCTGTGTTTTTTGCGGAGCGTTTGCCCCACCTCATTTGGCAAACGAGCGACTTACAGGAAAATCACGCAGGCATTCAGCAATGGATAGCCGAGAAAAATTTAGCCAACCTCAAAGCACCCTTCGACTTAAATGTGGAACAACTACCTTGGCCAATTGAAACTAAAGATGCTGTTTTTTCTGCAAATACTTTACACATTATGTCTTGGCAGAACGTAGAGCATTTCTTTATGGGCTTAGATCAGGCCCTCGGAGTAAAGGGTAAGTTAGCCGTTTACGGGCCTTTTAATTATCAAGGTGAATTTACCAGCGATAGCAATCGTCAGTTTGATGCTTGGTTAAAACAGCGAGGATCACACCAAGGCATTCGTGATTTTGAGGCCGTCGATAGATTGGCCAAAAATATTGGTTTAGTGTTAAAGGAAGATAATGCGATGCCAGCTAATAATAGGCTGCTCGTTTGGCAAAAACATAACCCTTAGTTAGCCTTGTGTTTAAATGGTAAATAAGACTTTGCATCTTCGAAATAACTAAGCGTTCCCTTTCTTTCCTGAACTAGAAACTGATTGATCGCAGAACGAAATTCGGGGTGGGCTATCCAGTGATTTGAATAGGTTATCGTCGGTGTAAAGCCGCGTTGAATTTTGTGCTCGCCCTGTGCCCCCGGATCGAATCGCGACAAGCCTTTCTCAATTGCAAAGTTGATTCCTTGGTAATAACACGCCTCAAAGTGTAAACATTCAAATTCCTGTTGGCAGCCCCAATAACGGCCGTACAGCGTGTCGCCACCGATAAAAAAAAGAGAGGCGGCGACCAAGCTGTTCTGGTGATAAGCGGTAACCATCATTATTTGCGATGGCATAGTGTTAGCTAATAGGGAAAAAAACTTTTCGTTTAAATAACCTTGTCTGCCGCTGCGTTTAAAATAAGTGAAATGATAGAACTGGTAAAATTGCTGCCACTCATCAGCACTGATTTCTTCACCACATTTTGTTTGCAGCATAAGTCCTTGATCTGCCACTCGCTTGCGTTCTTTATTGAGATTTTTTCGTTTTCTTGAGTTAAAACTAGCGAGAAACTCCTCAAAACTCGCATAATTTTGATTTAGCCAATGAAACTGACAACCAATGCGCGAGCTAATTTCATGCTCACGCAAATATTCATTTAATTCTTGTTCCGGAAATAAGCAATGCCAAGAGGACGCATTTAGGCGAGATGCTTCGGACTTAATAGCCGAGGTTGCTATACTGACGAGATGGTTGAGATCATAACTTTTATCGAAAAGTACGCGTGGGCCCGTAGCGGGCGTAAAAGGAATGCAAGAAATTAGCTTTGGATAGTAATCTATGCCGTGCTGATGATAGGCGTCAGCCCAAGACCAATCGAAAACATATTCGCCGTAGGAATGGGCTTTTATATATAGCGGAATAATCGCAATAATTTTTGCCGGGTTTTCAGCCGTTTGTTCGATAACAATATGATGTGGCGTCCATCCCGTTGCCTTACTGGTTGCACCAGAATGTTCAAGTGCCCAAATAAATTCATAACGCAAAAAAGGATAGTCATTATCGCGCAAAATATCCCATGAGGCTTTATCGATATCGTCGATAGAATCGACAAATTTAATCACCAAGCCTGCGTTAGACAATGAGCTTCCTATGGTTTTTAAAATTAAGAGGTTTTGAATTGTATAAGAGACTAATCAGAAACTAAACGACTTAAAGGAAACAAACAGGTAAAGCAGCTGCCTTTTCCTGGCTCGCTATCGATATGAAGGGTGCCATCGTGACGCAGCAGCACATGCTTAACAATAGCCAAACCAAGCCCTGTTCCGCCAGTATTAATCGAACGGCTTGCGTCGACCCGGTAAAAGCGTTCGGTGAGTCGAGATAAATGAATATCATCGATGCCAATACCATTGTCGACAACCTCTACCTCTATTCCCTCTTCACCGACACGCACATTGATTTGGATATCGGTACCGGGGGGAGAATATTTAATAGCATTGATAACCAAGTTTGAAACAGCGCTATGCAATTCCTTTTGATTTCCTTTCATCAAAATTTTTGGGTCACAGTCTGCGCTGACTTGATATTTATGTTTACCGACGACTTCTGCTTCGCTCTTAACAGCATTAACTAATTGGGCTAAATTTACCGTCGTCTGATTGCCTTGAGTATCTTCAGTTTCTAAGCGAGACAAGGTAATCAAATCGTTAACCAGTAAATTCATACGATCGGTTTGTTGTTGAATTTGTACAATTGGTTTTTCCCAAGTTGGAGCTACCTCGCCGGCATGGTCCGCTAAGGTTTCTACATAGCCTTTTATGACCGTAAGTGGTGTACGCATTTCATGAGAAACATTGGCGACAAAGTCTTTGCGCATTTTTTCTAAACGATAAATACGGGTGATGTCGCGCAGTAAGACAAGGCGTTCACCGTGACCATAGTGGGTTATCTGAATCTGTAAACGCTTGGCTTTGTGTTGAGGCGAGGGAATTTCAAATGGTAAGCGGTAATCTTGATTTTCGTAATACTCAATAAATTGTGGATCGCGAATAAAATTCACCAAAGGGGTTTGTAAATCACCGGACTGGAAGGCGAGTAGTTCACTGGCATTGTCATTCCACCAAGTCATACAACCGCGGGAGTCTAAAAGTATTACGCCGTCAGGAAGTGCCGCCACCGTTTCTTGAACCCGCGTTAAGACCGCTTGTAGCCTCAAGGCTTCTCGTTCTCGGCGTCTTTGTAGATGATAGATTCGGTCAAAAATATCACCCCATATCCCGCTGGCGTCAGGTGGTAGACCTGGTTCGCGAGCGATAATCCAGCGATCTAAGCGAAAGATTTGCCATAGGGTCCAGCCCATGTAAATGGCGCCGCCGGCAATGAGCGTCCAGGCCAAATAACCGTTGATTAGGCCAAAGCCAATACAGAGACCGGTTAATATGATGACTCGCCGAATCTCGGTCGCAAACCCTCTATGCAAAACATTGCGCCTTTAAAAATTGTAAAAATTGACCACCCGAAAGAATAGGTAAGACACTAAACTCGGGTTTAGTAAGCGGTGCGCATTAAAGCAAATTTATCCCTGCTATGCAGAAAGAGGCATCTTGGTGGAAAACCGATAGCCCGCGCCGCGGACAGTTTGAATGTATCGTTCGTGTCCATCAAGGGCTAAGGCTTTACGCAGGCGGCGAATATGCACGTCGACCGTGCGTTCTTCAACATACACATTCCCCCCCCATACGTGGTCGAGGAGTTGAGAACGTGTATAAACCCGTTCTTGGTGAGTGAGAAAGAACTCTAGCAGGCGATATTCTGTCGGCCCGATCTGAATCGGGTGACTATGAATACTGACGCGATGGCTTGCAGGGTCCAAGCAGAGGCCGTTTACCTGTAAGGGCTCACTCTCTTCCTGGCCCCCAGCTCGTCTTAGCACGGCCTTTAATCGGGCGACTAGTTCGCGGGGTGAGAAAGGTTTGGTGATGTAATCGTCTGCTCCGACCTCAAGGCCTTGAATCTTATTATCTTCTTCGCCCTTTGCGGTGAGCATGATGATGGGGATCTTGGCGGTGACTTCTTCGCGTTTGAGACGACGAGCCAATTCTATTCCGCTTGTGTGGGGCAACATCCAATCGAGAAGGATTAGGTCCGGTAGGCTATCGACGATAATGCTGTGCGCATCTTGTGCGTTGCTAGCTTCGAGACAGTTGTAGTCTGCCATCTCTAAGGCTATTCGCAGCATATCTCGAATAGCGGTTTCATCGTCAACAATGAGTATTGTTTTATCTGCCATATTAGGAAATTTCCTGAAAGCCCTAGATTAACCAAGGTTGATACAGAGCTTCACTTGGTTACTGAATGGTTTCCATTTAATAAAGAGACTGTTACAAGTTTATGACAATTTCAAAATCGTGCGCGATCTTCATTGATTAAGAAAAATAGAAATTTGCCACCAGCCCCAAAAAGATGACTAATCCTACCCAATTGTTATTGAGAAATGCCCGGAAACAATCTTTTGGATGGCGAAATTTAATGAGATATTGCTGGTAAGCAAAGAAAAGCCCAGCAACCACAAGGCCTAGGAAGTAATAGAGCCCTAACTCGAAGCGGACACCGGCCATCACTAGCGCTAATAGGGTGATGGCCTGTAAAAGGCCAGTTATGAGGCGGTCGTTGCTGCCAAATAAGATTGCCGTGGATTTTATTCCCACTTTAAGATCATCTTTTCGATCAACCATCGCATAAAAGGTGTCATAAGCAACAGTCCAAAGCAGGTTAGCGATGTAAATCAGCCAGATCTCGTTTGGTAATTCCCCAGTTTGTGCAGCGTAAGCCATTGGAATACCAAATGAAAAAGCGGCGCCAAGCACTACCTGCGGTAGATGGGTATGGCGTTTCATGAAGGGATAGCAAACCGCCAAGGCGATCGCACCAAAGGACAACTTGATAGTGAGTTCATTGGTCATTAATACCAAGGCAAATGCCACCGCAGTTAACAGCGCGAACAAACAAATTGCTTCTACGCTCGATACCCGTCCGGTCACCAAGGGGCGATTACGGGTTCTTTCGACATGACCGTCTAATTTTCTATCAGCAAAATCATTAATCACACAGCCCGCAGCTCGCATAAAAAAAGTGCCGAGCACAAAAATGACTAGTACTTTGATGTTGGGTTTGCCACTGCTCGCAATCCATAAACCCCATAAGGTAGGCCACAAAAGCAACAATGTACCGATGGGCTTATCAAGGCGCATTAGTTGCAGATAGGCAACAAACTTTGAGGTCTTTGCAGTAGTCATTAGTAGCGTTTGTCCCCATGAAAAAAGAATTGGATTAAATGGCGGGAATTAATTTGGGAGGCACTATAGCACTTTAGGTAAATTCACCAAAAACTCGAGTTAATTTCCAGCATCGCTTGTACTTATCTACCATTTTGACCTAAGGTCGGCGCATAAGATTAGAATGATCGAATCCACAATAATAATCGATTCAATAAGTTGAACCATCGGAGCCTGACATGAAGAAATTCCCCCTGCACTGGCAAATTCTCTCGGCGATTGTTTTGGCCTTTATTATTGGCGGTATTACCACGGAAGAAACCATGGTGCTTGGTGTTTCTACCTTTAGCGTGTTTGATTTTATCGGTAAGTTATTTCTCAATGGTTTGAAAATGATCATCGTTCCCTTAGTTTTGTCGTCGATTATTTGTGGCGTCGCTGGGATGGGCAGCGGCGAAGGTATTGGCCGCATTGGTGGTAAAACGCTGGGCTTTTATTTGGCGTCGAGTTTTGTTGCGATCATGATCGGACTATTCGTCGTAAATATTTTACAGCCTGGTGTTATTGATGGAGAACCAGCGGGTGATCGTTTAGAGCTAGTACCAGCTGAAGAAGTTGCCGCAGAAATTGCTCGCGCTGATGGCCGAGGTGTTGGTGATATCGTCCAAGTATTTTTGCGTATGGTTCCGCCGAATATTGTTCAAGCAGCTGCAGACGGCCAAATGTTAGGTTTAATATTTTTCGGCATGTTGTTTGGTTTTTATATGATGCGAATTAAAGGCAACCATAAACAAACGCTTTACGATTTTTGGCAAGCGGTATTTGAAACCATGATGTCCATCACCATGTTCATCATGAAATTTGCACCGATTGGGGTTTTTGGTTTAGTCGCAAAAACTATTTCAATTACCGGGCTAGAAGCATTAAAAATAATGTTTATGTTTTTTATTACCGTTGTAATTGCGCTAACACTACATGCGTTTGTAGCCTTGCCCTTAGTTTTAAAATACGTAGCGAAGGTTAGTCCTTTAAAACATTACCGCGCAATGGCGCCGGCCTTGCTTACCGCATTTTCTACGGCAAGTTCGTCAGGCACTTTACCGCTAACAATGGAGTGTGTTGAGAAAAATGCAGGAGTATCCAATCGCACCACTTCTTTTGTTTTGCCCTTAGGCGCAACGATCAATATGGATGGCACGGCGCTTTATGAATGCGTCGCGGTAATTTTTATTGCGCAAGCTTATGGGGGTGATTTATCGCTGGCGACGCAGTTTACGGTCGTGCTTGTTGCGTTGTTAACATCAATAGGCGTTGCGGGAATTCCCGCCGCGAGTTTAGTTGCCATCATGGTCATCATGACAGTGTTGGAATTGCCTTTGGAGCTTGTTGGCTTGTTAATGGTAACGGATCGCCTTTTAGACATGATGCGAACGGCGGTCAACGTATTTAGCGATAGTTGCTGCGCTGTAGTTATTGCAAAGTCTGAAGGCGAAGAAAATGTGTTAACGGCAGCGCCAGCTTCAGTCTAAATAAAGGGGCTTTAATTTGAAGAGCCAAACTAAGTAGTTTGGCTCTAGAATCTTATTTCCAATCAAGGGGAGTGCTAAGTATTTAATTGTTGTGTAATCAGGCTCAGATCATCTTTCGCTTTCATTACTTCAACAACAGCATTTTCTGCTAGTTCAGGATCAAGCCCCAAGCTTGTGTAAATAGCTTCTGGAATTTCTACTTTTGGCCCGGATCCAATTCCATAATCACGCAATTTAGCTTTTGCAATAAAAAGCAACTTTGCATATTCATTATGTTCGCCTTTAAATTGAGGAATACTTTGATAGCGTAACGCTGTTGATACTTCGCTAGGCATCTGCCAAGTCATCATCAGCCATCCAGCCAATTGTTCACGAGTCACATTCATGATGTGTTGCTCAATAGCATTGACGGGCACATGAGGATTAACTTCTATATAGCGATTTAATAATTCAAACTGTGGCGGGAAAATTTCCGCAAGAATCAAAAAGCCAAAATTATTTAACAGTCCAGACAAATAGGACATTCCAAAACTCGGACGTCTTTCTTTCGGAATGGCAGTTACTAAACTCTCTATCGTTGCGGCGGTAAAAACCGCGTCCTGCCAATAGGTATTTACGCCGTTGGGATAATCTTTGGGAAATTTGAGCGTTTTTCCTAAAGCTAAACCCAAGGCTAAATTCAACACCATATCAAAGCCCAATACGCGAACGATGGCATCGTGAATGGATTTAATTTTACCGGGCGCAGAATAATAGGGTGATGCCGCCCAACTAACGACTTGCGCGGCAAGGCTGGGATCGGTTTCAACGATATTTGATAGATCACTGATGTCAGCGTTAGGGTCGGCGCGTAATTGAATAATACGCTGTGCCGTCGCAGGTAGTGGCGGCAACTCCAGCGTTTCTTCGAGCCGTTGTTGGATTCGTAAACTGGTGAATGATTTTACTGCGCTAAAAATTTCTGATTCATCATCGGAGGACAAAGGTCCAACCAAATCGTCGATTGGGATACAAAAATTTAAGGGCGTAGAACTACTCACCACCTGTTGGAAATCACTTTGATCTATTTCCAACAATTGGCCGTTGATACCGGAATCGAGAAGTAGTGATTGAGCGTTAAACAGATGTTCATCTACGACTGTCGGAAAACCACCGAGGCTAGGTAATGCAGGGACGGTTTCAAGTTGGTGTTGTTTGTAGAAAGACTGCAAATCTTCAGCCGTAGCCGCACGCAGTTGGCGAACCAATTGCTGATTTAAGCTGGCTAAGTCCAAAAGGCAGTTTGAAGGGTATAGTACCTGGACTTTGCCTAAGCCATCACGCAACAACACCGAACGCACGGTTGTTTTCGGATCTGTTATTGGGTGGGAATCAAGATCAAGATTTTGCACGGTAAGTTCGGCAATGTTGTAGCGGACATTTTGTAGATCCAATATATTCTTAACGCTTGTCGGTAGCGGCATGAAAATCTCCTTTGCCTTACAATAACTGATACAGCCGGTTAATAAGCAATCACTTACGAAGTCGTTAGATGAGTGCTGTATTAAGTGTAGTTGAGAAAAGGAGAGGTCAAAGAATTTTCAGCGATTGACTTCGACCATCTAGCTAGGTTTTTAAACTTTGCTTAAACGTCGCCGTACTCAGTATTCGAGCCGATCCATCGATTGATAATTTGCGTGGATATTTTGGGTAGCTTGATGATGGTTTGGGCGCTGCGCCGAACCGGTGTTAGTAGGCTGGCATCTCTTTGCAGATCAGCGATTCGAAAGCGCATTTCGCCGGTTTGACGGGTACCTAAAACTTCACCGGGACCTCGAATTTCCAGGTCTTTCTCGGCGATGACAAAGCCGTCAGTGCTTTCTCTCATTACCCGCAATCGGGCTTTGGCTGTTTGTGACAATGGCCCACCATAGAGGAGCACGCAGTGACTCTCGGTGCGGCCCCGCCCCACTCGGCCACGTAATTGATGTAATTGAGCCAAGCCCAACCTTTCTGGATTTTCGATAATCATTAAGCTGGCATTAGGAACATCCACCCCTACTTCGATCACCGTGGTTGCCACCAGCAAATCGATTTTGCCCGACTTGAAGTCAGCCATAATAGCCTCTTTTTCTTGGCTTTTAATTCGTCCATGCAGTAGCGCTACTGATACTGCGGGTAAGGCTTCACTAAGTGCGGCCGCGGTGACTTCAGCAGCTTGAGCTTCAAGTACATCGGATTCCTCAATCAACGTGCAGACCCAATAGGCCTGCCGGCCTGATAAGCAGGCCTGATTGACTCGTTCAATAATTTGCTCGCGTCGGCTTTGGTTAATCAATACTGTCTCGACAGGCGTTCGACCCGGGGGTAATTCGTCGATCACGGAACAATCGAGGTCAGCATAAGCGCTCATCGCTAAGGTTCTTGGGATAGGAGTCGCCGTCATAATGAGTTGATGGGGGTGGATTTGATCAGTGTCGATACCTTTCTGGCGCAGTGTTAAACGTTGGTGGACACCAAAGCGATGTTGCTCATCGATCACGACCAAGGCCAAGCGAGCGAATTCCACGTCTGTTTGAATCAACGCATGGGTACCGATAACAATGTTCGCTTCGCCAGATTGAATGGCTTTGAGTTGTTCCCGTTTTTCTGCCGCTTTTTGTTTACCGGTGAGCAAAGCCACGTTGATGTCGAGATGCGAAAACCAAGCGTTAAAATTAATCCGATGTTGTTCAGCCAAAATTTCTGTCGGCGCCATGATGGCAACTTGGCCACCACTATTTACGGTTTGTAAGGCTGCCATTGCAGCGACAAGCGTTTTTCCTGAACCGACGTCACCTTGTACCAGACGCAACATGGGGTGATCCTTATGCAAGTCTTGGTAAATTTCGTTGATTACGTGGTTTTGTGCATTGGTAAGCTTGAAGGGTAAAGCGCTAAGAAATCGATGTTCTATTTCTTTGTTTCTGCCAATTGCCAAGGCCCGCGCACTTTGCACACGAGATCGGTTTTTTAACAGACTGAGATGATGTGCGAGTAACTCTTCGAAGGCTAAGCGTTGTTGGTACGGATGTTCGCCGGCAAGCAATAAATCTACACGCACTGTTTTCGGCGGAGAATGCAAAAAACATAAGGTCGTTAATAAGTCGTGATGATCCAGTGCTTGTAAAATTTCTGCAGGCAAAAGCTCAGGTAAATTTTCTGCCGATGCTTTTTTTAAGCTTTGTTGAACGAGACTTCGTAGGCGTGCTTGTGTAAGACCTTCTGTCGCCGGATAAATTGGCGTTAAGGTTTCCTCGAGTAATAGATCGCTGTCACCTGAAAGCAATTTATATTCGGGATGATAAATTTCTAAACCCGATGCACCACGGCGAACTTCGCCGTAACAACGTAATTTACTTCCGGTAGTGAGCTGTTGCTTTTGAGCATTGGAAAAATAATAAAAACGTAAAGTGATGATACCAGTAGAGTCTTGTAATACGCAGACCATGCTTCTACGTTTTCCAAAGACGATTTCACAGCCGCGAATTTCTCCTTCAATTACCGCTTCCATATGTGGCTTTAAAGCGCCGAGGGCAGTGACTTTGGTGCGATCTTGATAACGCAGTGGCAGGTGAAAAACCAAATCTTGTAGATTTAATAAATTTAGTTTCTTTAATTTTTCTGACAGGCTTGCGCCAACACCTTTTAATACGGTGATGGGAATATCTTGCAGGAGGGTTGCGTTAGAAGCGGACATAACGTCTACGTAAATCTGATAGGCGTAGAATTTCGACGAGCACGAGAACTATATATGTAGACTTAATTGGCACTGCTGAATCGCTTTTCTCAACATGTCGATGGCTTTTAAACGCGGATAACTGGCTCGCCAAGCCAACGCGACGGTACGTTTTGGTACTGGTTCGCAAAAAGGTCTCGTGGTTAATAAATTCTCAGCGTACTGGCTAGTGAGTGCAGCACTTTTGGGTAATACCGTAATACCTAACCCGGACACTACCATGTGTTTTAACGTTTCCAAAGAGCTGCCTTCTGAAGCCGTACGAACATGTTTCTTTGATTCTAGCGACGGTTCTAAATTCGGACAGGTTTCAAGTACCTGATCTCGAAAACAATGGCCCTCACCCAGTAGCAACACATTATGTTGATTAATATCTTCAGGCTTGACACATTTTTTTTCTGCTAAGGCGTGATTGTGAGGCATCAAGACGACGAAAGGTTCATCATAGAGCGCTTGAGTAACGACATCGGCCTCGGTAAACGGTAGAGAAATAATGATCGCGTCCAATTCGCCGTTGCGCAGCCGAGTTCGTAGGGTCGCGGTATAGCTTTCCTCCACATATAAAGGCATATCGGTTGCGAGTTTTTGCAGTTCAGGAATAAATTTTGGAAATAAATATGGGCCAATGGTAAAAATTGCACCGACCTGCAATGGACTGTTTAGCTGATCTTTGCCGGAGCTGGCAATGTCTTTAATCGCTGAAGTTTGTTCAAGAACGAGCTGTGCTTGTTTGATAATTTGTTCGCCAAGAGGCGTAGGGTGAACTCGTGACTTGGTTCTTTCAAAAATTGCTACACCTAACTCATCTTCCAACTTTTTAACCGCGATGCTCAACGTGGGCTGAGAAACGAAACATCTTTCTGCGGCTCGGCCGAAATGCTGCTCGCGCGCGAGAGTGACAATATAACGTAATTCTGTCAGAGTCATGATTAAATCCAATTACTGTTAAGTGCGAAGGCCTTAGTTTATCAAGGCGCTGTCGATTGCTTATCCGTTACTAAGTAAACTCTTCTAAAACTAAAATGTGAAATTAGCGTGATGATAACAAAGCTTTTGCTACTTGGCTGCGGTGATATTGCAATTCGTTTATCTAAGGCCCTATCAAGCGAAGATATTCAGTGTTTTGGAATGCGTCGAGACATTACCAAACTACCCGAACATATCACAGGAATTGAGCAAGATTTTTCGTCGCCGCAGGGTTTAACGACGCAAATCAATCAAGGTTTTGATATTGTCGTCATGACGCTGGTTCCTGCAGATCGAAGTGAAAGCGCTTATCACCAAATCTATGTTGATGGTTTAGAGCGCATCATGACCGCCATGGAAGAAGCAACGTACTTGCCAAAATTGGTAATATTCGTGTCGAGCACGAGCGTCTATGCACAGAACCATGGTGAGTGGGTTTCTGAACAATCGCCCACAGAGCCAACGCGTTATAGTGGGCAAGCAATAGCATCTGCAGAGGCGAGAATTTCCCGTAGCACTTTGCCTAGTTGTGTTGTGAGATTTTCTGGGATTTATGGGCCGGGCCGCTGCCGTTTGATTCAGCAAGTGATAGACGGCGATCGCGGTGAAAAGGATCTTGGATACAGCAATCGAATTCATGCTGACGACTGTGCGGGCGTTCTTGCCCATTTAATTAAAAGGCACACTAAGTGCGAACCTTTAGAAAAATTATATTTAGCAACGGATAGCGAACCGGTAAAGCTAAAAGAAGTAAAGCAATGGTTAGCAAACGTTATGGGGTTAAATTCACCCCCCGTTAATTCGAAAAGCAAGTTAGCAAGTGATCAGAAAAGCTATCCGCAAAATAAAAACAACTTTGATAACAGCTACAGAAACAACAAGCGTTGTAGTAATAAACAGCTGCTAAATTCTGGGTATCAATTCCGCTATCCGACTTTTAGAGAAGGCTACACCGAGTTACTGAAAGAAGATGGCCTTCTGAAAGTCAAATAACCATAATCGCGTCGGCCTCAACCTCTGCAGCTTTGGGCAATTCATTAACCCCGATTGCTGCACGCGCTGGGTAAGGTTCCTGAAAATATTCAGCCATAACTTCGTTTACAACTGGGAAATTACTCAGATCTGTCAAAAATATATTTAATTTTACTATGTCTTTTAATGAGCCATTTGCTGCTTCACAAACTGCACTTAAATTTTTAAATACTTGATGGGCTTGTGCTTTAAATCCGCCATCAACGATAGTCATAGACTTAGGGTCCAAGGGAATTTGACCAGACAAATATACGGTATTATTAACTTTAACCGCTTGTGAATAAGTGCCGATGGCTGCAGGCGCATCGTCGGTGTGAATAATAGCTTTATTAGTCATAACAAATTCCATTCAAGAATAAATAAAAATAATAATAGAGGTTAATTTTTTGCGCGGGTAATGCGAATGACGGAGCCCATTATACGAATGCGTCGCATAATATTGGCAAGATGAATACGGCTAGTAACACCGAGGCAGAGATTAATGACAGTGTTGTGAGCATCGCGTTCATCGACATTAATCTGCTCGATGCTTGCACCTTGTTCGCTAATACGTGTTGCTAAAGATGCAATGATGCCTCGTTCTGATTCAACTTCTACACGAACGTCTACTAAAAATTCCCCACTAACCGATGGCGCCCAGTTTACATGACTTATTTTTTCCGGATTATTGCGAATTTCAGATATGTTGTGGCAATTGTCTTGATGAATTACTAAGCCTTTCCCGGCACTAATATGACCTAATATAGGATCGCCTGGAATTGGCCGGCAGCAACGTGCGAAGCTGACAATCATTCCTTCCGTGGAATCTATCGTAAGAGGTGAGTAAATATTTGCAGAATTTTCATTTTCGTCGCTGGTTTTAGGTAGTAATAATTTTGCGATAGCATAAGCAATACGATTACCGAGGCCAATATCTTCAAGGATTTCATCCAGGGATTCGGCATTTGTTTCTTTTAATAATCCTGCTACTTGTTCTTCAGTTAATTTTTCGATACTGCTGCCATCGTTAGATAGTGCTCGGTTCAATATGCGATGACCGAGCTCAATCGACTGAGTGTGCAATTGATTTTTTAAGAAATGGCGAATGCCACTACGTGCTTTACCAGTGGTAACAAAGTTCAACCAATTATGATTAGGTTGTGCACTCGGAGAAGTAATTATTTTTACACGCTGCCCGCTTTCTAGTGCTTGCGATAAAGGCGCCAGTCTATCGTTTATTCGACAGGCTACACAGCTGTTACCAACATCGGTATGTACTGCATAAGCAAAATCGACCGGCGTTGCCCCTGCAGGTAATTCAACGATTCTCCCCTTCGGTGTAAACACATAAACCTCATCAGGAAATAAATCGATTTTTACATTTTCAATAAACTCTAAAGAATTTCCTGCACGTTGTTGCATTTCCAACAAACCTTGAACCCATTGCCGCGCTCTCGCTTGGCTACCCGTTACGGCATCATTGGTGTCTGATTTATATAGCCAATGCGCAGCGATACCACTGTTAGCCATCTCATCCATTTCTTTGGTGCGAATTTGCACTTCGATAGGCACACCATGCATGCCGACTAATACAGTGTGCAAGGATTGATAACCATTGGATTTCGGAATGGCAATATAATCTTTAAATTCACTAATGACTGGTTTGTATAAATTGTGGATCGCCCCAAGCACGCGATAACAGGTATCGACAGAATCAACAATAATCCTGAAGGCGTAGACATCCATAATTTCTTTAAAAGATTTTTTCTTCGCGCGCATTTTTTGGTAAATGCTAAACAAATGTTTTTCACGACCAATGACGAGAGCGGTAATGCCGTCTCTATCCATACGCAATTCTATTGCCCGTTGAATTTTCTCAACTAATTCTTTGCGATTACCTCGAACTGTATTGAGGGCTGCTTGCAAACGTTGTGCGCGCAAAGGATACAGGGCTGTGAAGCCCCTATTCTCATATTCGATACGCATATCGTTCATACCGAGTCGATGCGCTATGGGGGCGTAAATCTCGATAGTTTCTTTGGCGATGCGTCGCTTTTTGTCTGAGTTTAAGGAACCCAACGTGCGCATATTGTGCAGGCGATCGGCGAGCTTGACGAGGATGACACGGATGTCTTTCGCCATCGCCATCGCCATCTTTTGAAAGTTTTCTGCCTGCTTTTCGGCTTGAGTCTCTGCTTCGAACTGGGTGAGTTTGCTGACCCCATCGACGAGATTGGCAACGGTGGCGCCAAATTGTTCGGCCAGGGCTTTTTTACTGATGCCAGTATCTTCAATAACATCATGGAGCATCGCTGCCATGAGGCTTTGATGATCCATATGAATTGCCGAAAGAATATTAGCGACAGCAAGAGGATGGGTAACGTAGGGTTCGCCGCTGCGGCGGAATTGGCCATCGTGAGCTTGTTCGGCGTAATAGTAGGCCCGTCGCACCTGATCAATCTGTGAGGGCTCTAGGTAGGACGACAGTCGATGACCGAGTGCGTCGATGGTTTGCAACGTTCCCTCCAAAGGGGGTGAATGCGATCACGACGTCGCATTCAATGATTCGCGAAGCTGCTTACTGCTTATTCAGCTTCGAAGTCGTGATGTGGGCTCGGTTCAATTTCTTCAACTTCGTCAGGTTGATTGAGAACCTCGTCATCAATCAAACCAGCACTTATTTCACGCAAAGCGATAACGGTTGGTTTGTCGTTTTCACGAGGAACCATGGGTTCCTTACCGCCAGTAGCGATTTGACGTGCTCTTTTGCTGCCCACGATAACTAAGTCAAATCGGTTATCAACATGCTCTAAACAATCTTCAACGGTAATGCGTGCCATAGTTACTTTCCAATAGTTGCTTTTGCTTTCAGTATTTGGAGTTAAATTCCAAAACAGATCAATGTTATGTCGTATTTAATTCTTCCTGAACCAGCCTAAAACCCTTAATAAATTTCCCGTTTTTGCACTTTCATTTGCAAGAGAAGGCCCGGGTAAGGACGGTTAAAGGCGCCGAGGAGAATATTTTGGCCAATTATGCACCAGAAATTTGGGGCCGGCCAGTTTACGCAAAACCTTTGACTAGGACAACAAATCTTTAAGAAGATCCTGCTGAGTAATTTGCTGCTGATTCAAGCTTAGCCTATTAGCGAGGATGATGGACCTAAACTCGTTGAGTGCGGTTTCAAAATCGTCGTTTATTACGATGAAATCGCTCTCGACATAGTGAGTCATTTCTTCAGTTGCCTCCGCCATACGCGCATCAATGATGCTCTGATCATCTTGTCCCCTTTCGGTAAGCCGATTCCGAAGCGAGGTTTGTGAGGGCGGAAGAATGAAGATACTGATGGTATTGGGCAATTGCTTGCGCACTTGTTGCGCTCCTTGCCAGTCGATTTCCAAAATCACATCTTTACCTGACTTCAACGCGCAGTCTACCCATTCTTTAGACGTGCCGTAAAAATTGCCAAACACCAGAGCGTGTTCAAGAAATGCCGTCTTTTGTAGCATATCGTCGAAAACACTCTTTGATACAAAATGATAATTCACACCATCTTCTTCGCGCGGGCGACTAGGACGGGTGGTGTGAGAAATTGAGACGCAAATATCGGGAGTTGATTTAATTAACTCGCGCACTAAGCTGGTTTTTCCTGCGCCGGACGGTGCTGAAACTGTGTATAAAATTCCAGGGCGGACCGGGGTTTTAGTTTGAGAAGTCGACATAACAATTGGCTTTTACTTTAAGTTATTCAATATTTTGGATCTGTTCGCGCATTTGCTCAACTAAAATTTTCAATTCGACAGCTGATTGCGTGGTATCGGTTGCTATTGATTTGGATGATAGTGTATTTGCTTCGCGGTTTAGTTCCTGCATTAAAAAATCTAATCGTCTGCCAATTGGACCTGATCGTTGTAAGGTGTGACGTACTTCAGTGACATGTGTGAGCAAGCGATCGATTTCCTCATCGACATCGGCTTTCTGTGCGTAGAATACTAATTCTTGTTCCAGCCTATCTTGATTTAGCTCCTCTTTTACCGCTTCAATTCGCGCAATTAATTTGTTTCTTTGTGCGTCCATAATTGCTGGCAAGTTCTTTTTGGTCGCCGCGACTTCAACTTCAATTGCCGCCAAGCGTTGCTCTATCAAGGATGATAGTTCTTTCCCTTCACGTGCACGATGTTCAATTAACTGATTCAGCGCTTCTTCAAACAAAGGCAAAGCAACTTGTTGCAACTGAGCGCTATCAACTTTTTGTCCGCTTAGCACACCGGGCCAACGTAAAATATCAACTGCGCTTACCGGTGCCGCATCATAAAGCTTACTGTTTATTTGTTTTATACAAATACTCAATTGCTCGACGAGATTTTCATCAATGTTGGTGGATATCTTTTCGTCTGCATCCAAATTTATATTGGCGACAATTTCAATCTTTCCGCGTTGTATTTTTTTTCTTAATGCATTTCTTAATTCCGTTTCAAGTGGTCGCAATAATTCAGGTAATTTGAAATGAGGCTCAAGATAGCGATGATTAACGCTTCGCAACTCCCAACTGATGGTGCCCCAAGTCTCTGTAGCTTCTTGGCGCGCGAAGCCCGTCATACTGCATACCATAAAGATCTTCCCCTTAGGTTATTTCAAATAGCTATTTCTAAAAATTCGCAAATCGAAAACATGCGTCACTTGGTGATGGCTTGGCAGTTTACTACTGCGAATTTACTATACAAATTAAATTCGATACTTCTAGCAATAGTAACACAGCAAGACATTCGCATCGGCTATAATCCCCCGCAGATTTCAACACTAGAATGCTGAATTATTCACTTATCCCTAACGATTAAGGACTCACAATGCAACGACCGAGCGGAAGAAAAGCTGACCAATTGCGCGATATTAAATTGACTCGAAACTACACCAAACATGCCGAAGGCTCGGTTTTGGTTGAGTTTGGTGATACTAAAGTCATCTGTACGGCGAGTGTTGAAGCCAGCGTTCCACGCTTTTTGAGAGGCGAAGGCCGCGGCTGGATAACGGCGGAATACGGCATGCTGCCAAGATCGACGGGAACACGCATGGGTAGAGAAGCTGCCAGAGGCAAACAGGGTGGTCGTACGGTAGAAATTCAGCGCCTAATTGGTCGGTCTTTGCGTGCCGCAATCGATCTTTCCGCCTTGGGAGAAAACACCATCACTTTGGATTGTGATGTTATTCAAGCCGATGGTGGTACTCGCACAGCATCTATAACCGGCGCTTGTGTTGCGCTCGCCGAAGCGATTCAAGTGATCCGCGAGCGAGATAAAAAAATAACGGTTGACCCGATCAAGCGTATGATAGCGTCAGTCTCTGTTGGTTTGTATAAGGGCGAGCCGGTACTTGATCTCGATTACGCAGAAGACTCAACTGCAGATACCGACATGAATGTGGTACTGGGAAACGATGGTGGAATAATTGAAATTCAAGGAACGGCTGAAGGTGAGCCATTTTCTCAGGAGCAATTTGATAAAATGTTAGCGCTGGCTAAGAAAGGTATTGGCGAGTTATATCTTTTACAAGCTCAAGCTTTGAATAACTAGAAAAATAAATTACTAATCTGCACTGAGTCGTCTGGAATTAAAAAACTCCAGGGGGCTCGATGTCGTAATCAATAATAACCGGCAAATGACTAGAGAAAGATTGGGTTTTATAAATTGCGGCGTATTCGACACGATTCTTTAGCTCGTTGGACACCACTTGGAAATCGGTTCGCCACCCATCTTGATCACCAACAGTGCCGCTTGGCCACCAAGTAAATTCATCTTTATCTTTATTCACTTGACGAAATGCGTCGACGTATCCCAGTTCACTGAACAGCTGATTCATCCACAACCTTTCGTTATCGAGAAATCCCGGTCGATTTTCATTTTGATGTGAGTTTTGTACATCGATAGATGAGGGCGCTATCGCCCAATTTCCGCAAAAAATAAAGTTTCTACGCTTGCGACTAATTTTGTGTAGGTGCGCTTGGAGGTCATCAAAAAATTTCATTTTGATGTCTGCTGAGTCAGGCTCGTCGGTAATTTGTGGCGCTAACAAAGAGCCGACACTTAAGCGATCGAAGTCTGCTTGTATGTATCGGCCTTCCATATCGACGCCGCTAGAAAAACCTAAACCGTATATGAGAGCCTTAGGCTGCTCGCGAGTATAAATACCGACACCATAGGCGTCATCGATTCCAGAGTCGAAAAAATAACTGTTATAGCCTTCAATTTGAAAAGGGGGCTCTTCCAATTTATACGCGGGCAGGCGCAAGTCTTGAACACAAATAATGTCAGCATCTTGTGAATCTAGCCATTTATAAAACCCTCGCTCAGTCGCTTGCTTAACGCCATCGACACTGAGATTAATTATTCTCATGTTCGCCCCTTAATTACAGAGTGTGTATGATACCCACTTTACGGCTTTTTGTTAGTACTCCCGCCCGATTTGTATTGCAATGAATGTTCCTTACAGTCAGAAACAGCCCGATAAAATTAAGCCACGTTGACGCTTCAGTTGGCTTTTCATATTGTCGTTTTCATTGGCGATGGTTTGATTAATTATTCATCGGCTGCAATTTATTCGGCTGGTGGTTTTAATTCTATCGCGGCGGAACCCAAGCTTTGGGGTTTTAAAACAGATCCTTTAACCATCATTATTGGATCTTGCCCCGTATTTAAAGTTAGATCAAAGTAGGAACATTGTCATGCAAGACTATCAGCGCGACTTTCTTCGCTTAGCCATTAATCACAGCGCACTAAAGTTTGGTTCGTATACCTTAAAGTCAGGCCGCACTAGCCCATATTTTTTTAATGCGGGATTATTTAATTCTGGTGCGGCCTTGGCCGAGCTGGGACGTCACTATGCTGCTGCTTTGGTAGATTCTGGGCTCGAATACGACATGCTATTTGGGCCTGCGTACAAAGGTATCCCTTTAGTTTCAACGACCGCAGTAGCACTTTCCGATAAATTTGGCATTGATAAACCATATGGTTTTAATCGTAAAGAGGCGAAAGATCACGGTGAAGGTGGATCTTTAGTCGGCGCCCCAATGGTTGGCAAAGTCTTAATTGTAGATGACGTGATTACGGCGGGAACGGCGATCAGGGAAGTTATTGCGTTAATAAAAGCAAACGGCGCTGAACCTGCAGGAGTGTTGATTGGTCTAAACCGCCAAGAGCGTGGACAGGGCCTTTTGTCGGCTTTACAAGAAATTGAGCGAGATTTTTCACTTCCTGTGATCAGTATTGCGGCGGTAGACCATATAATCGCCTATCTTAATGAAGTTGACCAAGACCTGGAGACGATGGAAGACATTCGTGCCTATCGAAATCGTTATGGCGTTGAATAACCGCGTTAAATTTAAGTCATTAAAATACAAGAGCTTAAGCGTTATGAGATTGCGTTTGACCCTAAAACACACCGCTTCAATTTTACTCGCCATTCTATTGTTCTGTGGCTTTAGTACCGCGTTCGCGG
This sequence comes from Aurantivibrio infirmus, assembly GCF_054767315.1. Classification (NCBI taxonomy): domain Bacteria; kingdom Pseudomonadati; phylum Pseudomonadota; class Gammaproteobacteria; order Cellvibrionales; family Cellvibrionaceae; genus Aurantivibrio; species Aurantivibrio infirmus. The sequence continues at coordinate 266,486 of NZ_BAAFSK010000006.1, read as the reverse complement.
CGGAGACCCAGTTCTATCGTTACACCGATGAGAAAGGCGTATTGGTTATGAACAGTTCGATCCCCCCGGAATACGTCAAACGCGGCTATGAGATTGTTACGCTTACTGGCAAAGTGATTGAAGTGGTTCCGCCAGCAATGACAGAAGAGCAAGCCGAGCTGGCGACTGCTAATCGAATGCGAGAAGCAGAATTAGCCGAATGGGACAAATCGCTTCGCTTGCGCTATAGCAGCGTTGCTGAAGTAGAGTCCGCAAAGAACCGAAAATTAGAAAGCTTTGATGCCAACATACTGATACTGCAAAGTAACGCAGATACGGTAAGAGGTAAGATTACCCAATCACAGGGGCGCGCGGCAAATGTTGAGCGCTCTGGTAGAGCCGTACCACAAAGAATGATTGATGAAATAGAAGCACTCAATGGAGAGCTAAAAGAAATTCAACAACAAATAGAATTAAGAAACGAAGAACGAAATAAAATTGCGATGGAATATGATGAGGACATCGCGAGATTCAAAATAATCAGCGGTAAATAAAACCTTTATAACTTAGCTAAAATTTTTTGTGCCGCAAATAAAAAATTTAACCACCAGCAACTTGCTGTAACTCTTCACGTGCAAACCCATGAATCAACACCGGCCATTGTGCTGGCCAATTCTCTGTTGGTGATCTTTTAAATTCACTACGAACAAATTGCGCTATTCTGCCTTCGGCGGTTGCCATCATCAAGTTAGCTGCAGCTGTAACTGATAAGTTTAACCGTAAATTTTCACGAACTTCTGCTTCGCGTAGCGTTTGCTTAATTTGAGTTTCGAGTCGATCAAAAAATTGAACAATTCTGACTCGTAAGCGATCGGTTTCTCCAGCCAAGGCATCGCCGGTTAAGATACGAGATATTCCTGGATTTCGTTCAGAAAAAGTTAACAGCAATAATAAAATTCTTTCACATCGTTTTATTGCCGATGCCTCCTCAGAGACAATTAACGTAATCCTAGAAAAAATTGTATCTTCGATAAATTCAATCAAACCTTCAAACATTTTTGACTTGCTTGGGAAGTGACGATAAAGAGCCGCTTCTGAAACACCGACTTCTTTTGCCAATGCCGCCGTTGTAATACGAGAGCCTGGGCAGCTTGATAGCATGAAAGCTAGGCTCTCAAGAATTTGCTGACGACGAGAAGATTTTTGATTAGTTTTATTCATAATTCTAATAATTTGCAGGTTAGCGTTCTTGAATGAGAATTTGAATGTGGCGCTGAATTCAAATCTATTGTTATAAATCTATTGTTATTATCATACTTCGCGCTTCGCTGGGTGAGGCCCCACTAAAATCTCACCTGGCTAAACTTCTCGGGTAAGCTCCAGTTTCAGACTCAAACCTCGCCCTATCCTAGCCGGATATGGTGTCAGCTTCAATACACCCCGGAGACAAATTCGTAGTTTGATCTCAAGGTTTACGGCTGATCAAGGTTCCAACCCCTGTATCGGTAAAGATTTCTAGCAAAACCGCGTGAGTGACACGGCCGTCAATGATATGCGCACTATTAACGCCCATTTTGACTGCATCTAGAGCACAGGTAATTTTTGGTAGCATGCCACCATAGATTGTTCCATCAATGATTAATTCATCGACCTGCTGTGGCGTTAGACCGGTGAGTACGTTGCCGTCCTTGCCCTGCAAGCCTTCGACATTGGTTAGCAACATTAGCTTTTCTGCTTGTAATACTTCCGCAATTTTGCCAGCAACTAGATCAGCATTGATGTTATAAGACTCTCCCTCGGTACCAACTCCGATAGGCGCGATAACCGGTATAAAATCGCCATTGATAAGCGTATCAATTACTTGTCGATTAATCGTAACAACTTCTCCGACATGTCCGATGTCAATTATCTCCGGCGCCTGTACTTGCGGTGAACTACGAGTAACGCTAAGTTTTTTGGCCTTGATTAACTGTCCATCTTTACCGGTTATACCAATTGCTTGTCCGCCGCTACGGTTAATTAAATTCACTATTTGTTTGTTAACCGTAGCGCCTAAAACCATTTCCACAACGTCCATGGTTTCGCTATCGGTAACGCGCATACCATCAACAAAGCTTGATTTAATATTCAAACGTTCTAAAAGCTGTCCGATTTGAGGGCCGCCGCCATGAACGACAATCGGATTCATGCCCACAAGTTTCATTAATACAACATCACGCGCAAAACTTTTTTGCAGCTCAACGTCGACCATCGCGTTACCACCGTATTTGATAACAATGGTTTTGCCAATAAAACGTTGTATATAAGGTAGTGCTTCAGTTAAAACTTTAGCGACATTCAGGGCGTCATTACGTCCTAGGGGCATAGGGAATTCCTAATTAATTAATTCCTTAGTCAAGTAATAGCTAAGTGTGTAGAAAATTATTTTTAATGTTGAGATTTTTTAAAAATCTAATTTTAATTCCGGATCAATTTCAAGGATGGCTTGTTTGAATCGATCTTGTATATGAATGAGCATTGCAGGCATATCAGCTTCAAATCTAAGTGTTATCGCGGCAGAAGTATTGGAAGCTCTTACCAAGCCCCAGCCTTCAGGATAATCAACTCGTAAACCGTCAATCGTGGTGATTCTGCCATCATCGAATTTATTTGAGGTGATTAGTTTTTTAATTAAGTCGAACTTCCTATCTTCAGCTATTGGCACTTTAATTTCCGGTGTGCAAGGTAAAGAGGGGAAACTCTCAAAAATACTATCGAGATCTTGATCTCTTAAGCTCATTATTTCTAATATTCGCGCTGCCGCATAAAGCCCATCGTCAAAACCATACCAGCGATCTTTGATAAATATATGACCCGATAATTCTCCACCTAGAAGTGCGCCAGTTTCCCTCATTTTGGCTTTCATATGAGAATGCCCAGTTTTCCACATGATTGGACGGCCGCCGTAAGAACTAACCACTTTATTAAGATCGCGGCTGGATTTTACATCAAAGATTATGTCAGCACCGGGGTTTCGAGACACGATATCTTTTGCTAACAACATGAGCAAACGATCTGGAAGAATAATTTGCCCCGTAGCGGTAACGACCCCTAAACGATCACCGTCGCCATCGAAAGCTATACCTATATCCGCACCTATCTCTTGCACCTTACTAATTAGGTCTTGCAGATTCTTAGTGACGGAAGGATCGGGCTCGTGATTTGGGAACTCGCCATCAACATCACAGTATAAAGGTGTGACATTACAGCCAAGCTCGGCTAGTAAACGCGGTGCGATATCTCCCGCGACACCATTACCCGCATCGACGACAACTGATAATTCGCCGGCTAATGCAACGTCAGAAAAAATCCTCTCTATATATTGAAACGAAAAATCACTAAAGTCTTCTTTACCTGAGCCCTTCGCAAAGTTCTTTTGCAAAATTCGTGAGCGTAATTGTTGAATATCTTGATCAAAGAAAGTTTCATTATTAATTACAATTTTGAAGCCATTGTACTCCGCGGGGTTATGGCTTGCGGTTACCATTACGCCGCTATTTGAAGTTTCAGATTCGTATATGGAATAGTAAACAAGAGGCGTTGGCACCATGCCTATATTTATTACATTGCAGCCAGTTGTTAATATGCCCTCGATTAATTGTTCAGAAATTTCATTGCTATGTGTTCTGCCATCGCGACCAATTATTAAGGTTTTTTCGCCACTTTCGATTGCTTGCGAGCCAATAGCCTGGCCAATTAAAACTACGTTGCTCGGGGTCAGTTGTGAATCTACCAAGCCTCTAATGTCGTAAGAGCGGAAAATCTCTGCGGGAATATCGTCAGAAGAATCGGGCGCCTTTGATGAGGAAGCTGCAACAGTTTCCTTTGCCTGGCTTTTGCTTTGCTTGATATCGAGAGGATCATCGACAATCTGATCTTTTAGTCCCAGCAAGCTCGTATCTTCTTCGCTGACATCGACATCAAGTGCATTACGACCTTTGTCGCCGGTTTTAGGAGCTTCACTAGCATGACTAATAGTGGCCGCTTGCATTTGTTTATTGATCGAGCGACGACTATAAGATTGTGCCGCGAAATAACTTGCGGTGACACACAAGCCGATCGATACCGTTAAAAATATTAATATCCAAATCGGAGAAACGGAAGCTTGTTTCACTACCATTGCCGACGGTATAAAGCGAAGATGCCAAAAACTATTTGGAATTTGAACTTCCTGTCCTTCAAGAGAAGACAATTCCCCAGTTCCTAAAAGCAATTGTGCTTGGCCGTTCGGATATTGCTGGAATAGTTGTAATTGACCTAGCGTGCTATCAAATCGGTTTAGTAAGGCCTGTAATTCAGTGAAATTAAAATTTACTAGAATCGTACCTATGACGGGGGGCTGAACCTCATCCGAATTTGCGGCTGCGAATGGCAACGCTTCAACTAGATTGAAGCTTTGCCATTTGTCCTCTAGCTTAACAGCTTCAGGAGCAACATTTTCACGCTTTTCAACGCGATTAATCATATCTTTTTGCGAAAAACTTAACGAATTGCTTGCTTGAGCGGTTCCAACTTTAAATACAAATAAGTCCTCAACGCCGGAAATTTCTTCACGGATACTGGTGAGAGTTCGTGTTAAAACTGCTTGGTTGTCTTGCGCAATGGCGTCAACGAAGGTGCTTCTTTGTGTAAAACGACGAATGTCGCCACGGGTTTTTTCGATATATGCATCGATGATGGATACTTGTTGGTTCGCATAGGTTTGTGATAATTGATTTAGATTGTTTCGTGTCGCATCTGCTACCCACCGTGTATACACGACATAGCCAACCAAAAGATTAACAACTAAAACAAATGCTATTAAACCAGAAAAAATGTTAATGAAAGGGGAAGCAATCTCTTGAGATTTGGGGCTGGGTTTTATTTTTACTTTCGACACGCCACAATTCCTTCTAAAAATTTAAATAGGCAAATTTAAAATAGTTTTTTATTTGGTTTTGACAGAAAATTGCTTAGCAATTCGTGCAATTAAAATTTTTGCCAATTGAGTTTTACTGCACTGCTCGATGTTTTCTTGTTTATCAGGCCATACTAAAATCACGGCATTGTCATCGCTATTAAAGCCTATATTGGTATCTGAAACATCATTGGCAATAACCAAATCAAGATTTTTGCGCGCCAACTTACTCCTTGCGTTTGCAATTAAATCCTCTGTCTCAGCAGCAAACCCAACTGTAAATAATTCTGGCGATTTTGCTGAAATACTCGCGATAATGTCGGGGTTTTTTACTAACTCTAAAGACATCGTATCGTCCTTAGTTTTCTTAATTTTTTGATCGGTAAAGCTTTGTGGCCGAAAATCTGCGACGGCTGCTGATGCAATAAAAATGTCGCACCCGGTAATTTCCTCCAGGCTTGCTTGATACATTTCCTCGGCAGTATTGATATGCCTTACTTTCACGCGATCAGGGTCGGCGAGATTTGTTGGGCCTGATATTAATATGGTTTCAGCGCCAGCATCTACAGCGGCCATTGCTAAGGCGTAACCCATTTTTCCAGAGCTATGGTTACTAATATAGCGTACGGGATCGATAGCTTCTCGCGTTGGACCGGCGGTGATAACAACTTTTTTACCGCTGAGGCTCCCAGTTTGGAAAAGTTTCTCGGCTTTATCGATGATTTGTTCGACTTCCAGCATTCTTCCTAAGCCGATATCGCCGCAGGCTTGCTCCCCAGCTGCTGGGCCAAATTGAGAAATATTGCGCTCAATGAGTGTATCTAAGTTTTTCTGTGTGCTTTGGTTGTGCCACATTGCTTGATTCATGGCTGGTGCAAAAGCGATGGGCGCTTTTGTTGCTAGGCATAGAGTTGTCAGCAAATCGTTCCCTTGTCCCGTGCTTAAGCGAGCAATGAAATCGGCGCTTGCGGGTGCAATGAGGATTAAGTCAGCCCAGCGTGCAAGCTCGATATGCCCCATAGCGGCTTCTGCTTCAGTATCGAGTAGGTCTAGGTGTACGGGGTTTCCGGAGAGTGCCTGCATCGTCAAAGGCGTGATAAATTCTTGTGCGGCTTTGGTCATCACTACTCGAATGCTAGCCCCACGGTCTTGTAGGCGTCGTACCAACTCGGCACTTTTATAGGCAGCGATTCCGCCAGTAACTCCGATGATTATGCGTTTGTTGTTCAGTGAGCTCATTGTTGGGGGCATATTTAGGTCGAGGAACAAATTGTCCAGAGAGAAAAAGTATAGATGCAAGTATCGCGTTTCGAATTTGTTCAATTAGCAGCAGAATAATAAAAATGAAATTTTAAACGACTGTATTGATCAATGGCAGGTTTTTAAATCTTCCTATTCGTCTTTATTCAAGCTGGGAGATCTATGACTCCAATGTTCCAAACTAAAGAATGGGATAAGATAGCAGCTTTCGTGATTATTTCTACTCGCGGTTAGTAAGCATTTAAGTTTAGGCTTCACGACTGACAACCTACTCGGTTTGAAAACACCGATATATTATCCACGCTATTACAAGGAGTGTAATACATGGCGATTTCTGATTGGCCCGCAGGGGAGCGTCCCCGTGAAAAACTACTCGCTTTTGGTTCTGGTGTTCTTTCTGATGCAGAGCTTCTCGCTATTTTCCTGCGCACAGGCTGCGCTGGAAAATCCGCTGTCGATATTGCCCGTGAGCTTTTGTCAAAATTTGGCGGTTTAAGGCCGCTAATCGATGCAGGGGAAAAGGAATTTTGCGAGTCTCGAGGAATAGGTTCCGCTAAATACGCACAGCTCCAAGCTGTTATGGAGCTAGCCCGCCGGCATTTATCAGAACAATTACAATTTGGGGACGCCATGTCTTCAGCAGAGTCAGCCAAGCAGTATGTGAGCGCACACTTACGACACAGGCGTCAAGAAGTATTCGCGGTGATGTTTCTAGATAGCCAGCATCAGTTATTGGCTTTTGAAGAAATGTTTTTTGGCACGATTGATGGCGCCAGTGTTTATCCCAGAGAGATCGTTAAAAAAGCACTTAGTCACAATGCAGCGGCCGTGATTCTTGCTCATAACCATCCATCTGGTGTCACCGAGCCAAGCCAAGCTGATATGAGAATAACAGAACGCCTACAAGCGGCCTTGGAGCTCATCGACGTCAGGGTATTAGATCATTTCGTTGTTGGAAATGCCGAAGTGCTGTCCTTTGCCCAACATGGGTTATTGGTTTGATCGCCCCCCAATTAGCTATCATTGGCGGGCTAAAATTTCGTTTTGGTTGCTATTGGGAAGGTGTTTTGGTATAAAGCCCGGCTCCTCGCGCGCCGCATTTCAAGCCAGTAGATGGCTTCTCATTCGGACAAGCAGGTAAATACCCCAGACATCTTAAGAATTTGGTAATAATTGAACCGAATTATGTAAGTGAGGTGGTATTCAGAATTTTAGGGTTGGTGGAGCTGTCCTAGGTGTAGGCTCGCTCCAGTCCAAAAACGTAATCCTTATTTGAAGATTAAAGGCAGATAAATCCATGTCCAGAGTATGTCAGGTTACCGGGAAAGCACCGATGACTGGAAACAACGTTTCTCACGCGAAAAATCATACCCGTCGCCGTTTTTTACCTAATCTACAATCCCATCGCTTTTGGGTTGAGTCGGAAAAACGCCACATTAAATTGCGCGTTTCTACCAAAGGTATGCGTATTATTGATAAGCAGGGTATCGATCAAGTGTTAGCGACTTTGCGCGCTCGCGGCGAAAAAGTTTAATTTTATTTACGGTTTTGTATCGCAAGCGACTTGCTTTTAGCAGCAATTAACTAAAAGTTTAGAACCAAAGCGATACCATCAAGAGGAAACAACAATGCGAGAGAAGATTCGCCTAAACTCTAGTGCCGGAACAGGGCATTTTTATACAACGACTAAAAACAAACGTAATATGCCCGATAAAATGGAGATCAAAAAATTTGATCCTGTTGCGCGAAAGCATGTGATGTATAAAGAAGGCAAGATCAAATAGCGATACGCTAGTTTGTTTTTCTTTTTGACAAAGTTTAAAAAACCCGGCCAACATGCCGGGTTTTTTGTTTGTGTATGAAGAGTAAGGCTAGAGTTTTTCCAGTAGTAAATTACCAACCCTATCAACTTCGAGTTTCCATCCGCTTTGCAACAAGGTTGTCGAAATGGTTTCGCAAATTAGCGCTGGGCCGATGATCAGGGTTCCAGCTTGTAAATTTGAGCGTTTATAGATTGCGGTATCGCCGATCCCAAACAAAGCAAGGGAATCATCCGGAGAAGGCGCGGTACCACCATTTTTAATGAGCGGTATCTCAGGAAGCTCTATTGATTCTGGCAAACAATAAACTCGTTGCCGTATATTTACCAATTCGAGGTCTCGTTTTAATTGATGGCCATATAACTTTAAATGTTCCTGATGAAATTTTTCAGCGCTTTTTTCAATGCTGTCATAAGGAATGTTTATGGTATAGCTTTGACCTTGATAGCGGAGATCCAAGCTTGGCTGGATTAAAATACTCGTTTTGGTGTTACCTTCCGCGACTAATTCTTTTTGACCTAATTCGGCTAAGTCCTGAAGCCAAAATTTGAGTTCTTTGTCCTGTACTTTATTTAATAGACTTTGGCGAGTTTTAGAATACTGTCGTTCTCTCGGGGCAACTAACATACCAAATGCGGAAAGCACGCCACCGAATTGTGGGATTAAAATTTTTCTCATGCCGAGAAGTTCAGCTAGTTCACAGACATGTAATCCGCCGGCTCCGCCGAAACAACATAAATGAAAATGTGCAGGATTATGACCCCGCTGCACCGACATCACACGTAAAGCGCGCGCCATATGTTCATTTGCGATTTGAATAATGCCAAGTGCCGTTTCGAAAATTGATAATTCTAAATTCTCGGCGAGCTCTGCGATGGCAGTTTTAGCCAGCGAAATATTCAGGGACATTGTCCCGCCTAAAAATTGATTTTCTGGTAGCCTTCCCAGTACCGCGTTGGCATCTGTTACGGTAGCTTCTTTTCCGCCAAGTCCGTAACACACTGGCCCTGGGCGAGCGCCCGCTGACTGTGGGCCTACCTGTAATAGCCCTCCCTCATCGATGTAAGCAATTGAACCACCGCCTGCGCCAATGGTATGCATATCCACCATCGGCGTCGCGACAGGATAGCGACCAATTTTTCCCTCGTTGGTAATTGAAAGCTCTTCTTGAACCAGTGCGACATCGGTTGAGGTACCTCCCATATCAAAAGTTAACAGCCCTTCTGTGTCACAAAATTTTTTAAAATATTTAGCCGCAGCTAAGCCGCCAGCAGGACCGGAAAGCAACAAGTTTACGGCACGCTGACTCGCTTGTTTTGCTGAAATAGTCCCTCCGCTTGATTGCATTATTGCTAGCGGCGCGGGTGACACAGCAGACTCTAAATTCGCTAAATATTTTTCTATCAGCGGCCCCAAGTATGCGTTCAACCAGGTCGCGATACCACGTTCGTATTCTTTATATTCTGGTAATACTGTGGAAGATAACGAAATAAAAAGTGTGTCAGAAAAGCGAAGTGAAAGTAATTCTGCTATTTTTTCTTCTTCTTCAGACCGCAAATAAGAAAACAATAAATTTATTGCGATCGCTTGAGGCGCAGCACTTTTAATTTCTGCCGCAAGCTTTTCTAGCGCTTCTGTCGATAGTGCTTTAACAACCTTACCGTTTGCATCGACCCTGCAATCAATTTCAAAACACAATTCTCTAGCTACAGCGGCTTTTTGAACGCCTGGTTGTAAATTATAAAGTTCTTCTCGAGTCTGCCGTCCTATCGTTAGCATGTCTTTAAAACCAGCATTGCTGACAAAAGCCGTGCGCACGCCCTTTCCTTCAAGCGCAGCATTTGTTGCGACGGTGCTGCCGTGAATGATGCAGAGTTGATTGTTCTTTGCTGCAGCCAATAGTTGTAGCTGCTCAATACCTGTGAGGATGGCCCGCTCCGGTGCGTCGGGTGTAGATAAAACTTTATGAACGCGAATGATTCCATCGCGTAATAAAACAAAATCAGTGAAGGTTCCGCCAGTATCGACTCCTAACAACATAGTATTTCCAATATATTCAGACCTTAAAAAACTAAATCAAAGTACGTTTAGGTTACACTTACCGGCACTGTTTATAACTACCATTTAAAAGAGTCCCCAGTGCCTGAGCTTCCGGAAGTTGAAACCACGTTAAGAGGAATCGCGCCGCATATTGTTGGCAAATCGATTAAAAACGCTGTCGTACGTTGTGAGAAGTTACGCTGGCCTATTCCGCAAGACCTTCCCGAAATTCTTCGCAAGAGAAAAGTGCTTGCGGTTGAGCGTCGAGGCAAATATTTAATCATCAAGTTTAACCATGGCGCCTTGATATTGCATCTCGGGATGTCAGGGAATCTTAGAATTGTGAGCAAGCGATCGGCGGCGAAAAAGCACGATCATGTAGATTGGGAGCTGAACTCCGGTCAAATACTTCGCTTCACCGACCCTCGTCGTTTTGGGGCTGTACTATGGACAACGGATTCAGCGGAAAACCATAAATTATTATCTACGTTGGGACCAGAACCCTTAAGCGAAGACTTCAATGGTGAATTGTTGTTTCAGCAATCAAGGAAACGAAAAGTAAGTATCAAATCTTTTATCATGGATAGTCATATCGTTGTTGGTGTGGGGAATATCTATGCGAACGAAGCATTATTTTTAAGCGGAATTCGCCCAAGCAAGCCTGCGGGTAAGGTAAGTCGAGCTAAACATGCACTACTGTCAGAACAGATTAAAGAGGTACTAGGCAAGGCAATTTCTGCTGGAGGAACAACCTTAAAAGATTTTGTTGGTAGTGACGGTAAACCCGGATATTTCAAGCAGCAGCTTTTTGTGTACGGGCGTGCAGGCCAAGCCTGCGTGATTTGTGAGCAAACCCTCAAAGAAATCCGTATCAGCCAGCGATCAACCGTGTACTGTTCACATTGCCAAGGATAAGTTTCAATTTGCCAGTGCTGATAACCCGAAGATTGGCTACACTTTTGGAATCAAGAATCTACCGCTGATACTTAAAGTGGGTTCGTTGATGCACAAAGTCGACTATGCTGCACTGCGATTAGTGGTAATTCCCCGTTTACTGTGCCATAAACGGTTTTTTTAACGAATAAATATTACTTGAAACCAAGAAGCAAGAGAGGAGTCCTACCGTGACCTTGAAAAATCAATTTAGCGCGAAAGCGATGATTTTGGTCTTAACCCTATTTCTGTCTCAATGGAGCTTCGCGGCGCCACCAAGTGGAGCAGCAGACGAAAACCCTTCTGCTTTAGCCATGACTGGAGACTTGCTGGTTGTAAGACCTGTCATGTTCGGAATCACCGTTGTTGGTTCAGTGGCCTGGTTAATTAGCCTACCTTTCGCGGCAGCGGGTGGAAATGTTAAACAATCGACCGACACCTTAGTCGTTGGCCCAGCGAAGAATACTTTTGTGCGCTGTTTAGGTTGTACTCGACCAGGTTACCGCAGAACCGCTGAGCAGTAAGCAAGCACTTACTATTTGCAGGCTGGTCTAATTCTAAAAGCCTCGATATTTTTACCAACTAAAACCACATCTCTATTTGAGAGAGTGGTTTTATTTTTGCTCGTCTTTTAATTCCTTAAATTTCGACTTCAAACGCTTTTCAACCAAGGGTGGGACGAAGTTGCTAATATCTCCTCCTAACGCCGCTATTTCCCGAACTAAAGAAGAAGAAATATACGAAAAGTGTTCTGAGGGCGTTAAGAAAATACTTTCCATCTCCGGCAGTAAAGCCCGATTCATATTTGCCAACTGAAACTCGTATTCAAAATCCGACACCGCACGCAGTCCACGCAAAACGCCATGCGCTTTTTTCTCTTGAACGAGATGAGCGAGCAAGATATCAAAGCCGCAAACCTCAACATTCTCAATGTGGCTGAGAATGGTGCGTGTCATCTCGACCCTCTCCTCAAGTGTAAATAGCGGACCTTTTTTCTCGCTGGCCGCTATTGCAACCACCACATGGTCGAACATGCGGCAACCCCTTTCAACTAAATCTATATGGCCATTAGTGATTGGGTCAAAGGTTCCTGGATAAACGACTTTGCGAACGGAGCTCGTTTTTGACATAAAAACACTCATTGAGAAATTTATAAATTGAGCCTAGCTCGTGTTCGCGGATGGTAAACAATTTACATCGGAATCACAAAGCCGGCGTGAATTAGCCTGCCATATTAAGGCGGCTACGCTTGTTGATATAAACCGTAGGCTACTTGCCCAGCTTGCTTCTGTTTTATTGGCCGCCATTTTGGGGGCAGTTTGAGTCCTTGGTCACTGCCTTGTTCTAGGTAAATTAAAGAGCCTGGATGGAATAATTTGCTATCAGCTAGTAAGGCGGAATTTCTTTCGAGCCAATTGAGTTGGAAAGGTGGGTCGATAAAAACAAGGTCGAAGTAATCTTGGCCATTTTGAAACTCATGGTTTGCCTGTAAAAGCCATTGTTCGGCGGTTGTATGGATAATTTCTGCATTCTCAGCGTTGAGGCGCTCGCGATGTGCACACAATAATTGATAAGCTTTGGCAGAGTGTTCGATCATTACTGCTTTGCTCGCCCCTCTAGATAAGGCTTCAAACCCCAGCGCACCAGACCCAGAAAACAGGTCTAGACAATTAGCTCCAGGAATTTCAGCAGCAAGCCAATTGAACAATGTTTCGCGAATTCGGTCACCAGTTGGGCGCAAACCTTCAATTTTAGGGAAATCGAGCTTTCTCCCGCGCCATTTACCCCCGATAATACGCAACTGATTTCGGCCATCGCCTTGCGAAGGCCCTCGCTGGCTAGAGCGCCGTTTAGAGAAAGGTGACATCTAGTCTCATCATCTTTAGTTTGGTTTATAAAATAGTTTGAACGTGAAAGGATTGTGCCTAGCTCGGCAAGGCTTTTCCATCTGTAATTTAGGTAACAAGACAATGTTTTTTAAAAGATCAAAAAAAGCAAAAGAAGCTGAAGCGGAAATAAAATCACAATCCTCCGATCAACAAGAGCAAGATCTCCCAATCACTGATATTGAAGCTGATCAATCGTCATCAAAAAAACCGAATTTCTTTGCACGCTTTAAGCAAGGCTTATCTAAGACTAGCCAACAATTTGGTCAAGGTTTTGGTACCTTACTTTTTGGTAAAAAAGTTATTGATGAGGAGCTGCTTGAAGAAATCGAAACTAAATTACTCATGGCAGATGTCGGAATTGATGCGACGGCAAAAATCATTGATGACTTGGCCCGACAAGTTGAGCGAAAACAGTTAGCAGATGGCGAAGCGCTCTACAACGCTTTGCGCACTAATTTGAAACAACTCATCGAGCCAGCCGAGGCGTCATTAGTCATAGACGCAAATCATAAGCCTTTTGTAATTCTTGTTGTGGGGGTGAACGGGGTTGGCAAAACCACGACAATAGGTAAGCTCGCAAAGCGCCTTCAAAATGAAGGTAAAAGTGTGATGCTTGCAGCGGGCGATACATTTCGAGCGGCAGCAGTTGAACAATTAAAGGTTTGGGGCGAAAGAAATAATGTACCTGTCATAGCGCAAGCAACAGGGTCCGATAGTGCTTCCGTTGTTTTCGATGCTGTTGAATCTGCAAAGGCACGCGGCATAGATGTTATTCTTGCCGATACCGCCGGCCGCCTGCATAACAAAAGCCATTTAATGGATGAGCTTTCAAAAGTAAAACGTGTTATCGGAAAATTAGACGCTAGCGCGCCTCACGAAGTCTTATTAGTTCTTGATGCGGGAACGGGGCAGAATGCATTGAGTCAAGCGCAGCATTTTATCGATGCGGTCGGCGTAACTGGACTTGCGTTAACCAAGCTCGATGGTACGGCAAAAGGCGGGGTAATTTTTGCGCTGAGTGAAAAATTCAAAATGCCTATTCGTTTTGTTGGCGTCGGTGAAGCGGTTGATGATTTACAAACGTTTGTTGCGGAAGACTTCGTCGATGCCCTTTTTTCAAATGAGCAGAATTAACATCACGGTAATTAATTAGCTAATGATTCGTTTTGATAATGTGAGCAAACGCTATAGTAGTGGCCATGAAGCGCTATCTAGACTTAGTTTAGAGGTTGAACAAGGCGAAATGGTATTTTTAACTGGCCATTCTGGCGCTGGAAAAAGTACCTTATTGAAATTACTGATGATGATGGAACGCCCAACTGAAGGGCAAATATATTTTCGTCAGCAAAATTTAAGTCGAGTAAAAGGCGCCAATATCGCGTTTCATCGGCGCAATGTCGGCGTTGTTTTTCAAAATCATCAGTTATTATTCGATCGAAGTGTTTTCGAAAATGTTGCATTACCTTTGCAAATTGCTGGTTACGATCCAAGAGAATTAGCGCGACGGGTGAGAGCGGCATTAGATAAGGTTGATTTGCTGAATAAAGAAAAATTAAATCCCATCGTGCTTTCTGGCGGAGAGCAACAACGTATCGGTATTGCGCGTGCAGTGGTGAATAAGCCGTTGCTATTGCTAGCTGACGAGCCCACCGGAAATCTTGATCCTGCTTTATCAGCCGATATCATGGCTCTGTTCAAACAATTTAATGATGTAGGCGTAACGGTGCTTATTGCTAGTCACGATATTTCATTGATTGAAAAATTACAGCGTCGCGTACTGACTTTAGCGGATGGACAATTAATTCGTGATGGCCTTATTAATCCGTCATTTTATCATTCAGAAATTGACTCATGTCTAAAATAAATCGTAGTGCCGATTATCGAGTCGGCGCAAGCCAACGCAAAACGCGAATAAAAGATAAATTGCGAGCCTACTGGCTTCACCATCGTATAGTCGCGATTGATAGTTTAATGCGTTTACTAAAAAGCCCGCTGCAGAGTTTGCTTACTTGGTTGGTCGTCGCAATTGCTCTGGCTTTGCCTGCTATTTTGTATCTGGGTTTGGCGCAATTTCAACAGCTAGGAGAAGACTGGGAAACCAAACCGCAACTTTCAATTTATATAAAAATAAGAGCTAGTGAAGATGCGGTAGTTAAACTACAAAATGAATTACAAAGTAAGTCCGAAATCGAAAACGTCGAATACATTAGCCCAAAACAAGCATTACTAGAATTTGAAGAATATTCTGGTTTGGGCAACGTGTTGCAAACCCTTGACGACAATCCTTTGCCTGCCGTTTTGTTAATTCAGCCATCGGGAGCGAACAGTTCTCCTGAGCAGCTCGAATCCTTGAAAAATGAATTGCTGACCATAACTATCGTTGACGACGTACAAATCGACATGGAGTGGGTTCGACGCCTACAGCAAATAATGATCTTAGGGCAACGCTTAGTGGCTGCGTTGGGCTTATTGTTGGCCTTGGGTGTTTTATTAGTCATTGGTAATACCATAGGACTGGCTATTGAAAGTCGCCGTGATGAGATTGTTATCGTCAAGTTAGTAGGGGGGACGAATGCATTTGTTCGAAGGCCGTTTTTATACACTGGATTTTGGTATGGATTGGGAGGCGGGTTAATAGCTTGGCTCTTGTTGTTCGCTGGAGTGAATTGGCTATCAGGTCCAATCGAAAACCTAGCTTCTTTATATCAAAGCGAGGTAGAGCTAAAGGGCTTAAATTTCGTAGAAAGTTTGGCTATTTTATTGGGTTCAGGGGTTCTTGGACTGATGGGAGCGGCGCTAACTGTAAGTAAGCAGTTGCATACCATAGAGCCCACTTAACAAAATAGATGGCATGGTTTTGGTTGTAAAATCAGCGATATCCAAATGCTTTCTGAGCGAAGAAGAACTTTTTTCTCAAATAGCGATCGAACTGTGGAAGTGCTAAACTTGCTAAATCATTTTGTGGAGGTTTTCTAAATATGGGCACAGGCCTACTTCGAGTAGACAGTCTTTCACCTGGTGGCAATCTTAATGCCTACATGCAGGTGGCCAACGGTTTTGCGATTCTTTCCGCCGAGGAAGAAAAGCGCCTGGCGGAAGAACTGTATTACAACGAAAACTTAGATGCAGCTCGCCAATTGGTACTTGCACATTTACGTTTTGTTATTCATATCGCTAAATCCTATTCTGGTTATGGTTTGTCGCAATCCGATTTAATTCAAGAAGGTAATGTTGGATTAATGAAGGCGGTAAAACGTTTTAATCCAGAAAAAGGCGTACGCCTCGTGTCCTTTGCTGTGCATTGGATTAAGGCAGAGATGCATGAATTTATTCTAAAAAATTGGCGCATCGTAAAGGTTGCGACAACTAAAGCGCAGAGAAAATTGTTTTTTAATTTGCGTGGCGCGAAGAAAAATTTAGCATGGTTGTCTCATAACGAAGCTGAAGCAATTGCGAAAGACTTAAACGTTGATATTAAAAACGTTCAACAAATGGAAGGTCGTTTATCTTCTCACGATACTGCATTTGACGCTGGCGCCGATGATGAGGACGATACTGCTTACCAAGCACCAGCTAATTATTTGGAAGATAAGCGTTATGATCCTGCCGCACAACTAGAGCAAACTGATTGGCGTGAAAATAGCGTCAGTAATTTAGAGTCTGCAATGAGCGAATTAGACGATCGAAGCCGCGATATTTTACAGCGTCGTTGGCTCAACGAAAGTAAAGAAACCTTGCATGAATTAGCAGCCGAGTACAATGTTTCTGCCGAACGCATACGCCAACTTGAAAAGAACGCAATGCAAAAAGTTCGCGCGACTATGGAAGCATAAGGTTTAGTTTAAAATACCATTACTTTGCTAAAACCGCGCCTATAAAGCGCGGTTTTTTTATTTCAAAATTCATTACGCCATTCTTTTAAATTATGCATACAAAAATATTTCTAGCGATTGCCGCTAGCAGTGGTTTTATAGCAGTAGTACTCGGTGCCTTCGGAGCGCATGGACTTAGAAATAAGTTGGATCAATCGCTGATGTCTGCATACGAAACCGGCATTCAGTATCACTTCTACCATACCTTTGCGATTCTTGCTGTTGCTTTGCTGATTAGAGAGTTCGGCGAAAAAGTATTATTGCTGTTAAGTGGATATGCTTTTTTAATTGGCATCTTATTATTCTGTGGCAGTTTGTATGGTTTGGCTTTAGGAGGCCCTCGGTGGCTCGGGCCAATTACACCACTTGGCGGTTTAGCATTTTTAACCGCCTGGATATTAATGTTGGTTGCCGTTGTTCGAAATTAAAAACACGAATTATAAACAGACATATTCATGACTAACTCATTAGATGGAAAGATAGAATCGAAGAAAAAATCAATCAGAAGCTTTGTAATTCGCGGCGGTCGAATTACGGATGGCCAGAAAGCTGCTTTCGATAGGTCTTGGCCGAATTACGGTTTGAGTTTGTATGATGGCTTAATTGATCCAAGCACAATTTTTTCTCGCGAGGCCCCCTTAGTTGTTGAAGTTGGCTTTGGCATGGGGGACTCGCTTTTAGAGATGATGGAAGCAGAGCCAGAAAAAAATTTTGTTGGTATCGAAGTTCACCCGCCGGGTGTGGGCAGATTAATTAATAGCGCGGATAAACTCGGTTTAAAAAATCTACGTGTTTTTATGGCCGATGCAACCGATGTATTACAAGATTGCTTTCAAGATTCCTCGATTGATCGTCTACAGCTGTATTTTCCTGACCCCTGGCACAAAAAAAAGCACCATAAAAGACGTATTGTACAAACAGAATTTATTGACTTGGTGAAAGCGAAATTAAAACCCGGTGGTGTATTTCATTTGGCGACAGATTGGGAAAATTACGCCGAGCAGATGTTAGAACTTCTCAATGATTTTCCAGGCCTTAAGAATTTGAGCCCCTTAAATTTGAGTGTTGATCGCCCTGCTTTTAGACCGATAACCAAGTTTGAAAAACGTGGTAATCGATTGGGTCATGGCGTTTGGGACTTAATGTTTTCTAAGGAATCTGTCGATTCATAGAATCAAACTGAATTTAATTCAAATCTTTCGTTAATGCTTCCAACTCTTCTTGTAACATTAGCCATTCTTCCTCGGTACTTGCTAAAGTTTGTTTGATATCACCCTGCTCTTTTAAGAGCTCTTGTAATCTCAATTTGTTGTCAGCGAGATACAATTCTGTATCAGCTAAGGACGTTTCAATTTCGTCGATACGCTGATGCTTAGTCTCCATTAAACTTTCTAATTTTTTAATTTTATTCGTTAGCGGTTTTAGAAGCGCACGGGTATTCGCCGCCGCTTGGCGCTGATCTTTCTTACTCGGTGTTACGCTATTTGTGTCTGCTGCAGATTTCTTGGCAACGCTTTCTTCGTTAGCTTGTTTAGCAAGCCAGTGTTCGTAGGCTTCGAGATCGTCATCAAAATCCTGAATTTTTTGATCTGCTACTAACATTAGTTCTTCGACGGTATTTCGAATTAAATGACGATCGTGGGAAACTAAAATTATTGCACCTTCAAAGCCTTGTAGAGCCACGGTTAAAGCGTGACGCATCTCTAGATCAAGATGGTTTGTTGGTTCATCCAGAACCAGTAAATTCGGACGTGACCAAGCAATTAGCGCTAGGGATAAGCGTGCTTTTTCGCCCCCGGAAAAATGCACTATTGGTTCAAACACGCGATCACTTTGAAAATCGAAGCTACCTAAAAAAGTTCGAATTTGTTGTTCGCTTGCCTTTGGACTCACACGCTGAATATGCAAAGCTGGTGAAGCATTAAGATCTAAACTTTGTAGTTGGTGTTGTGCAAAATAGCCTATACGCAGGGCATCATTGTCATGTTTTTCGCCGCTTAATAATGCAAGCTCTCCAGCGATCGACTTGAGTAAGGTAGATTTGCCAGCGCCATTGGCGCCGAGTAAGGCAATTCGAGTTGAGTTGTGGATAGAGAGATTGATATTTTTTACACAGTGTTCGTCGTCATAGCCAATCGTCGCTTGCGAGAAATTGACCAGCGTTTGCGGGCATTTTTCTGCGCAGGGGATTCGAAAGCTAAAAGGTGAATCGCTGTGTGCGGGGGCAACCAGCTCCATACGCTGCAATTCTTTTACTCGGCTTTGGGCTTGCTTTGCTTTAGATGCTTTCGCACGAAAGCGACTGACAAAGGCATTTATTTCTTTAACACGTGTTTGTTGTTTTTCAAATAGAGCTTGTTGTTGGCTTAAACGCTCACTGCGTTGAATTTCAAAGTCACTATAGCCTCCACGATAGTAATTCAGCTGCTGTGCTTCAAGGTGAACAGTGGATTTTACAACATGGTCGAGGAAGTCTCGGTCATGAGAAACAATAATCAGGGTACCTTGAAAAGTATTAAGCCAATTCTCCAGCCAAATTGTCGCTTCTAAATCTAAGTGATTGGTGGGTTCATCTAATAGCAAAAGATCAGCGGGGCACATCAGTGCCTGCGCGAGCGCGAGGCGAACTCGCCAACCACCAGAAAAGCTATCTATTGGGTTTTCTATTTCGTCATTCTTGAAACCTAAGCCACCTAATAGTGAGGCCGCACGAGCTTTTGCCGTATAACCGTCAGCCTCTTCAAGTCGGGAATATAAGGCCGCTAAAAAAGTGTCATCACCGGCGTGCTGTTCAATCTCAGCTTCGATTTGTCGCAGTGCTTTATCACCATCAATGACAAAATCTAGGGCAGATCGAGTGGCGCTACTGATTTCTTGCAGCATATGGCCGATCCGCCACTGCTTAGGTATATGCAAACTTCCGTTATCGGGCTGTAAATTTCCTAATAACAACTGAAACAAGGTAGATTTACCGCTGCCATTGGCGCCAACCAGGCCTATTTTTTCGCCAGGATGGATTGTTAGGCTGGTATCAGTTAGTAGCTGCCTACTACCGCGGTGTAGACTTAGGGTTTGAAGTTTAATCATGAATAAAGAGAAGTACGGAGTGATATACAGAGCACCAACTAAAAGTCTGGACTCGATTAAAAGCAATCCTTTGAGTAAATTTGCGCTGGCACTTTACAGTAGTCCTGGTGTTGAAGAAACCTCAATAGCCTTACAGGATAGCTTAGGAGCGAACGTAAACCTGCTGCTTTGGTGTGTTTGGTTGGAATCAATGAGTGTCGTACTATCGAGTGAAGTACTTAATCAAGCAGAACAAACGATTTTCCCTCTGGAAAAAAACATCATTGCAAAGCTACGCCAAATTCGTAGAGAAATTAAAGCTAGGCAAATCGATACCAGCAAAAATCAAAGATTTTATCAATTAATAAAGCGCTTGGAACTCCTCGCCGAAATGCGGGTGATCGAGTCTCTGTGGAATTTGTCAGAAAAGTATGTGAATAAGACTGGCTCGCTTGAACAAGGAGCCAACGTTAAGTTTTATTTAAGTTCGCTTGGCGATCGCGAAGCAGGAACTTCCTTTATTTCGATATGCGATCACGCTTTAGCACCGACAAACAGCAAATAGGCTGTGCAAACCTAAGTACAGTGACCCTCAGCTGATATCGAGGGTCACTGTAAATGTCCTTTAATCTTCCGAACCAAACAAAGAATTGTCATTTCTCGAGAATGGATTTGCTTCTTGCGGCTTCGTTTCTTCTATCGTGCTCGATTGCGAAAAGCTTGGCTGCCCTACTGTTTGTCCAGGAGGTGTTGACTCGACAACTTCCTTTATCACTGGTTCGACTTTTGCCGCCGGTGGCGCTGATTCCATACTTGGTGTTTTTTCCTGTGGCTTTTTTCCTTGAGATTTTTTTTGCGTCGGCTTGGCGGCGACCTTGGCTTTCTTCGTGGGGCCTTTAACCGTGGCGGTTTTCGCTTTTGAAGTGCTAGTCTTTTTTACTGGCTTTTTCTTGGGTCCTTTTTCCAAATTCTTTATAGCTTTTGTCATTACCTTTGCCAAAGTATCCGCATCTTTCTTGGATTTTGTCGCCTGAATCAAAATGTTTTTAGCTGAAGTAAGATCTGTAGCAAGCTTAGCAACCAAGGCTTTTTGTTTTGCAAGTGCAGATTTGTCGGCACTAACACGTTTTTTAGCACTGGTTTTTGCTGCCTTGGTTTTAGCTTTTTTGAGGCTTGCGCTGCTCGCTTTTAATTTGGCATTCAAACTCACGATGCCTTTTTTACCTTTTTGGCTAGCCTTGGTGATGTTGGCGAGCGATTTTTTTGCATCACTTATCCGTTTTGCACGAGCTTGGTCAATTTGAGTTTGTAATTTTTTGACCTTCGCTTCTAAGGAGGCAACGAGTTTAGATGCGGGTGAGGAAATAGATTTTTTTGCGGCCATGATATTAAACCCTTGTAAGATGTCGGTTAAAGAATTTTTATGATTTACAATCAAAAAATCATATTCAATAAATATTTAGATAGATCAAATATGGTTTTTATTTTTAATTTCAAGATCAACAAGTAAAATTTGTAGATACAAAAAGGCAGTGTAACTCGTTTAAAAAATATTTCTAGAAAAGGAATAAAGTTTTTTGAGAAAATGACGAGTGGTTTATGTTAAAAAGTTCTCAGAAAATTTTTTTTGCTCTTCAGATCTAAGATCACAAGTAATTATTTTCTTATCAATACGAGAAGCGAGTGGAGCAAAGTGAAAGCTGGGAAACTTATCGAATCTAGGTAGCCAAAGGCTAAAAATAATCACTGCCTATTTGCGATACCGAAGAAGTGCTTAGATTGAGTGATTGAGAGCCTAAAACTTAAGGAATTTCCTTAAAATAGGCACTAGTTCGCAATTTCTGGCTTGGTGCGGGGATATTTATCACCGGTGAGGTCCATAAAACCTTAAGAAACATGCTGCGCATATGAGGACATTTGCGTTATTATTGCCGCCGGTGCTGAAGCCAGTCGATAATATAAAGCGATAGAAAACTATAAAAAGTCTAGGCTGGGCAAAGCGAATCACTGGAAATCAAAATCGGGATTAACTGTAGTCGCAAACATAAGTATTGGCTTAGCGGCCAAGCTATTACGAATTCCTCCTGAATTTTTCAACACACTATTCGAACAAATAAACAAAGCGTGGTAATTAAGCATGATAGGTAAACAAACTATGTCCTTGGTGGTAATTGCCGCCTCTATATTGGTGCTCGGCTGTGACAAGCAAGCTGAAGAGGAAGTCGTAACATTAGAAACCGTTGAGCAGCGTTTTAGCTACGCTTTCGGACTCAATATCGGGCGCCAATTCAAACAGGAAGAGATCAATCTTGATGTGGACGCGTTAGCTTTGGCAATTCGTGATACCTACGCTGAGGTAGAGTTCAGATTGAGCGAAGAAGAGATTCAGGCTGCGGTTGAGGAATTCCAGAAAGAGCAACAAGAGAAGTTTATGGCTCGTCAACAAGTGCAAGAAGAAGAAAATGCCAAGGTCGCTGAGGAGAATGCAAAAATTGGTGCAGAATTCCTCGCTGCCAATGCAGAAAAAGAAGGCGTGGTTACCTTAGATAGCGGTTTACAGTACAAGGAAATAAAGCCAGGAGAAGGCGCAAAGCCGGCGGCTGATGCAACCGTTACCGTACATTACCGAGGCCGCTTAATTGATGGCACTGAATTCGATAGCTCTTATAGCCGCAATCAACCTGCTAGCTTTCCTTTGCAAGGTGTTATTGCTGGTTGGACTGAGGGTCTCCAGTTGATGTCTGAAGGGTCCACCTATGAACTATATGTTCCGGCTGAGCTAGCCTACGGTGAAAGAGGGAGTCCTCCAACAATCGGACCGAATTCAACGCTGATTTTCGAAGTTGAGTTACTGCAAGCGGCAGCTGCTGAGTAGTTTTTATTTGAAGGCGGCAAAGCTTAATTTATTGTAGTTTTGTCGTCTTCACTTCCCACCATTGTTGCACCAATTTTCGCCGTCATTCTTTTGGGCAAAGCGTTATTTGCTGTAATCCAACTCGATAAAAATCAATATCACTCGGACCGATCCAATTGGTGAATAAAGCCATTTGAAGCCATTGCTTTGAATCGTTTGGGATCTGTTGTAAATGAAACAGCAATGATTGCGGCGCTTGTAGGCTTCCAAGGATCGCGTTTTGGGACAAGCCAGCGATCGATTTCTTGAAAGGTGGTTAGATTCCAGAGCTGCACTTCTCTGTCAGGCAAGCCTGTTAACAACAAACTGCCGTCGGGATTGAATTGCGCAGCACTAAATTTTACACCCCGCTTAAGACGCTCCTTAGGGATTGGAATCTCGCCAAGCACTTGGCCATTTGTCGTATCCCAGACGATAGTTTTGTCATATTTAGCTGCTGAAAGCGCGCGCTTGCCGTCCGCACTAATCAACACCTGCGTGACCTCTTCATCGTGAGATAACTCAAATAACCTCTTACCCGTACTCGTGTCCCAAAGCACTGCTGAGCCATCTTCAGATCCTGTAATCGCAATTTGATTATCGCTACTCAGGTCGACACTGCGAACCCGGCCGTTGTGTTGGAACTTTTGAAGGATGCCACCGCGTCGAATATCAAAAATGACGGCCGTATGGTCGCTCATTCCCAACAGTGCGAAATTCCCGTTGGCACTTAGTGCCACATCCAAGACTTCACCAGGTGCAGTCCAATAGCGAGGTGCACTGCCATCTTCTCGATTCCAGAGAACTAAAGTATGGACTTCTGCAGTTAGGGCCCACTTTCCGTCTGGCGAAAAATCAACAGCGATAAGTGATGAGAGTTGACCCGCTTGATGATTCCAATTGAATAGCCGCTCGTTCTTTTCTGTTCCCCACAAGCTTCCGCCCTGGTGTACTGATCCGACAATCGCAAAATGGCCGTCAGTAGTAAAAGCGCCGCTTTGAATACCAACCGAGGCAACTTCTAGGCTATCGCTAGGCTCCGCTGCTTTATTGCAGCCGAGAATAGCCAGTAGACTTAGGCAACAAAGCAGAACGGGTAAATGGCGAGGTGTGGACATAAAATTCAACCAAAAAAAATAGTAAAGTCCGCTAAATTATTTAGGGCGCTTTACTATTAGCTTAGTTGAGTCTTACAGAGTTTTCCGGGATTCGGAAATTTATGGCTTAGGCAACTAAATCCTTGTGAGCCATATGAAGTACGGCGATCATTTTGTCTTCGGCTTCAAATCGGTTCGCGAGTAATTCGCCGACGTGTGATAAATCTTTTTGTAAGGTTGAGAGGTCGTCAGTTTCTTGGTACTTATCATTAAAATCCAATAGAGGATCGGTGGTGCCTTCGGCTTGTTGATAGAGAGTTTTAGCTTCCTCAAGTGCCTCAGTGTCGTTAAATTCCTTACCTTCTCGAGCGAGTTGCTCATACACTTCAAAGTGGCCAGCTGACACATAATCCATCATTATTTGACACATACGCCTTACTAAATCGGTTTGGTTTTGATCTTTTTCGTCGAAGCTTTTATTTTCTGAAAGTGTGCAATATTGAACCAGCAAGTCTTGGCGTTCCTGAAGCCAGCGATCAATAATCTCACTAACGCCGCCCCATCGTTCTTTTGCAGATTCACAATTTTCTAACATATCGATCTTACTCCAACCACTCTAAAGAAATAGAAATTTATAATACCACTGTAGCGAGTACTTTCCGGTGCTGAGCTAAGTGACACCAAGTGTTAATGATAATCCAATGCAAATATTCGTTTGTTATTAGTCGCCCAATATCTCGTCTTTTTATTGTTGTGATACGACTCACAAATAAAAGGTGTATTGCCAAGATAGGCGATACAACAAAATTCAGCAAGAAAAATTGCTCCGCTAAGATGAATTTACATTTGTAAAACAATTTTTCGGTATAACAACATAAAAGCCGGTTAACTACTGATAATTAAAAACCCAGCCTCATTAACTCACTTTTTTGGCGCTCAAATGAGAACGAAAATTATTTGCGGCGCAATAATTGCCAAAGACTAAGAAGTATTAACACGATGAAACCAACTAAAGAAATACCGGGGATACTTAAGCCTAAAATCGGCATCTGCCAAAGCGTTTCTGCGCAGTTTCCATCGCCTCGCAATAAAACTTCTAAGCCTTTTTGCAAAGGATAAGCCTCTAATATGTAAGCTAAACCTGGGCCACAAGGTGGCGCTCTATCTGGAGGTAGACTTTGTAGCCAAAGATGGTGTCCGGCAAAGTAAGCGCCTGCTATGGAAGCAACTAAACATAAGCCGGCGAAAATTTTGCGGCCAAGAGTCTTTGGGTTAACAATAAAACTTATTAAAGCAAAAATGCCGACGGCAATGACAAAGGCCCGCTGGGTGAGGCAGAGAGCACAAGGAGCCAGGCCAAGGGCCCGTTGAAAATAAAAATAAACCGTCAACATGACAATGACGCAAGCGACGAAGATAGCCAAATTAATTAAGCGAATACTTGGCAAGCTGAACTCCTAGGGTATTTGTTAGGCGCTAAAAAATACCCTCTACCTTAGGAGAAATTGCCTTAAAAAACAATAGGCTAACAGCGCAAATATAGGGCAATGCGCAACCCTAGACCACATCGAATTATGAGCTATGCTTATTTAAGGTAGTGATAGATTAGATAGGATGGATTATGAGATTGGTCTCGCGAACATTAAAAATAATGACTGCACTTTTTGTGCTATTACTCTCAGTTGTGGCTTTGGCACAAGAAGAAGTTAAAGATGAAAAAGCGATATACATTCCCTTGAAGCCACCATTCGTTGTTAATTACGGAGGTGTTGGTCGTTTAAAATATTTAAAAGCCGAAATATCGGTAAGAGTAAATAGCTCCGATGCCGCAAATTCTGTGCGTCACCATCTACCTTACATTCGTAACAATTTAGTTTTACTTTTTAGCAAACAAAGCGATGTCGATCTTGATAGTCAGGAAGGTAAAGAGGCTTTAAGGCAGCAAGCCTTGGCAGAGATCTTATCGATCGTCGAAACCGAGGATGGTGAAACAGGGATTGTCGATTTGTATTTCGAAAATTTTGTCGTTCAACGTTAAAGCAAAAAAATAATCATTTAGAACAAAGATTATATTGTTGGTAAAATTTTTTTCGGTATTCTTCGAAACTTATATCTTGATCAACTTCAAGACTTTCGTGTTCGGCTAAGGATTGGGCCGACAAATTTTTATAATGCTGAATTAATTCCTCAGATAGCGGGTTGGAACGAAAATATTTTTCGTTCGCTAAGGTTCGCCGCATATTAAATTCGAAATAAGAAAGATTATCTTTTTTCATATCAGCAATGATATTTGCTGATGGCGTTAATTCTGGGTCTGACAATTTTTCTCGTTGTCGATTAATCGTTTGTGAATAATCGTTGGTACTAAATGTACTATCCATTAACTCCGCAACGGTTGTCAGTTCCTCCATGACCTCACGGGAACATTCCGAGAAGTTCAACTCTTTGTTACCACACAATAATTTTAAGTTTGGATCACGGCCGTGATAAACAATGCGCTGTTGGTTTTCTTGCACGCACTGACTTTCGTTTTTATCGGCTGGAGGGCTGTCTTTTAATAAGCAATACATTAAAAACGTATCGAAGAAATGAAGTTGTTCCTCGTCTAAGCCGAGCGGTTGATACGGGTTTAGATCGATACAACGGACCTCGACATACTCAACTCCTCTATCGTGAAGAGCGCTTAATGCGGTTTCACCGCTTCGAGATATTTGCTTGGGTCGAATGACACTGTAAAACTCATTTTCGATTTGCAAAATACCCGTGTTTAATTGCTTATATTCACCATTCTCATCGAGTATCGCAATTTTTTCATAGTCCGGATGGGGCTGCGTTATTGCCTTGCATAGAGTTGATAGGTAATCAGGCAAATTATTGTAATTCACCAGTAAAGATTGTTGGGCGGTGCTCTGATAGCCTAAATCGCCCATCCGCAGTGACGTACCGTAAGGAGCGTATAACGATGAAACTTTTTCGTTATTGAGAGGAATTAGCGAATGTTTCCGGCCTTTCACAAAAGTCGGACAAACAGCTGGTGCTGCGCCAAATAAATAAAGCGCAAGCCAAAAATAACGACGGAAATTTCGAATCAAATCAAAGTAACGCTGAGTTTTAAAATCTTGCAATGTGAGCGAACTTTTCTCTATTTCTTTTAGTGAAGACCAAAAGCTATCGGGTAAAGAAAAGTTGTAATGAATCCCCGAGATTGTTTGCATAAGTCGACCGTAACGATGGCCTAGTCCAACGCGATAAATGGTCTTCATTTTGGCGACGTTGGAGTTGCCATACAGCGCAACTGGGATAGCATTATCATCCCCAAGAATGCAAGGCATGCTGTTTGCCCAAAGATATTCGTCTTTTAGATTCGCATAAGTAAAGCGATGGATTCTATCGAGCCGGTCTAATGCTTCGGCAGCGCTGCTAAAAGGCGGTGTAATAAATTCCAGGAGTGCTTCGCTAAAATCGGTGGTTATTTCGGGGTGAGTTAAAGTAGAACCAAGCGTAATAGGATGAGGCGTTGATGCTAAAGAACCGTTTGCCGTGACGCGGAGGCTTTCTTTTTCTAAGCCTCGCAAGATGCCCTGTATGTGTTTTTTATTTTCTTGATTTGCCAAAGATGCCAAGTGTTGATGAAGTCGTGACAATGTGTATACCTCTTGGCTCGCTCTTTGGCATTGTAAAGACGGCGAATACCTTGTGTTGCCGAATCAGAATTTAATAACAATATTGGCCAGCATGTCTTTAAATTGCCGCAACAGAGCGTAATGACTGATCGCTACTGTAGGTTCATCGTTAGAGCTTATTTAAAGGAGAAAATAAGACCCAAATTAGTGTCGATGCAGACCGGAGAGTTCTGGAAATCAAAATTGAAAGTGTTCGACTACTTTATCGATGCTTAGTTCGATTATTGAGAACTAATTATCGGCGATTTCAGCTATCGATTCGGCACTGCCTGTAGTGACTTCATTGTCCTCTGATTCGGATTGATCATGATCAGGGCTATCTTCTGCAGCTATTTTTGGTAGTGGCGGCGGTAAAATGTCTGGATCGATTTCCGGCAAACCATTGGGCTTGGAAGGGCAACTAACAAGCTGAATACGAAGACTGTAATCTTTGCTGGTCGCTTCAAAAGATTGATTCAAGGCTTCATCTTTGTGTTTCGTCTTAAAAATTACCTGTAAATCTCGACCGTCTACCCATTCACGCTGTTTGCTTAAAAACAACTTATCTTGATTTTGTAAAATATAAACCTGATTTTCACTCATAAATATTTAATTCATGTACTGGATTACTTGGAACATTGCTCGAAACTAAGGCGAATTTGCAATACACCGAAAGCAAATCACCAAAAAACGACTAAATATTAGTGGGGCAGGAGTTTAACGCTAAATGCTGGCCATCGGTAGTATCGGTATGACAGCAGTTGCCAGTTTCTTAGGGTTCTTTGTACATGCTGTGACGTTTTGATCACAAGAGCGTCATATTTTTGTGGAAGAATCGACTGTTTGTGTCTTTGCTGGGCAAAAAATCAGCACAAAGTGAACTAAGGATGGCGGCTGTGATCTCAGCAGAACCCGAACAGACCCGCGAATAGTCTGGCTATTCGGCAATTGAAGCCCTAAAATTCTGCTAAACGACAAAAATATGATGTATCTGAGTGAATGACAAATATCGAGCGACTAGCAATTCCTTGTCATCGTATCTCGTTCAATAACAGCACCCTAAAAATCGAAGAACCTTAAACTCAAATAGGAGACGACACAGTGTCGACCGACGGCGGAATCGACAGTAACAATGCACGTAGCATTGGCGGACAACTGGAACCCCTTGCCAACACAATAAGGCAAGTGCCGTTGGCCGTATGGCGTCGTATCTGTGTGGTTCTACTTCTGCTTTGGTTGTGTTACAGCCTCGCTCAGTTGTTTTGGATTGTCATGCCTAAGCCTGACATCGCAGAGCCATCTTTAGTCCTGCCCAGCAATTCCGCATTTTCAAATTCCAGCAGTACTGATTCAAGTAGTGTCGATGTTGCCGCACTACAAAATTTTGATTTGTTTGGTAAGTCCAGTGGTCTGTCAGCTGCACCAGTAGCAATTCAAATCCCTGAGATCGATCAAGCAGTAGATACACGTTTAAAACTTATTTTGCGTGGCACGATGCCAAGTAATGATGAGTCGCTCGCGCGTGCAGTGATAGGTGATGGGCCGAAACAAAAAACTTTTTCGATCGGCGAAGAATTGTCGGTTGGTCCGCGAGGCGTAAAATTATCCAGAGTTTTTGCTGACCGTGTAATCCTGGATAACAATGGTCGTTATGAAAATTTACCGCTGTATCAAAGCAAAGATGATTACAAACGTTTGCCGCAACCCGCACGATCAGTAAGCCAACAAACACCAACTCGCCGACCGGCTGGATCCATCCCAATTAGCACATCGTCTCAGAATCGAACGGAGTCTGACGGTATCGATGCCAGTTCATTTGTTGAATCTATTCGGCCCGATGAAGATCAAGATGAACCAACTCAAGCACAGATCAACGCTGTTACTGATGTAATGAATATTGGAATTCATCGTGAAAATGGCCAAGTCATTGGTTTTCGTATCCGTCCAAAAAATGACAGAAAATTATTTGACGAACTGGGATTACAGCCTGGGGATATTGTTACGGCGGTAAATAATGTTGGTTTAACTGATACCAATAAAGCGATGGAAATTTATCGTTCCTTGGGTAGTGAAAATCAGGCGACTTTAGAAATTTTAAGAGACGGAGCCACGCTAACGATCGACGTAGCAGTTGATCGTTAATTAAAGCTTCAGCAAAAAATTAATTTTTACTTAGGCAAAAAAAATGGGTAGTTGGCAAGGTATTCAGAAAGCACATAAATTTCTCGCGTATACGTGTTTGATTTTGATTTGTAGTTCAGCAGTGAGTCAAACGAATGATGCTGCTAAGACGTGGACACCAAATTTTAAAGACGCAGACATACTCGAAGTCATAAATTTTGTGCAGCAAGCGACCGGACAATCAATGGTAATTGATCCGCGAGTTAAAGGCACAATCACCGTTATGACGGCCCAACCGGTAAACGAAGAAAAATTATATGATTTATTTTTGGCCTCTCTAAGCGTTCATGGTTTTACTGCAGTAGAAGTAAATGGCATTGTTCGCGTCCTGCCTGATCGTGAAGTTCGATCCTCGGCCCTACCCTTTCAACAAAGTTCTTCAGAAGCTGATCGTTATGTCACCGCGGTTATTTCACTTAATAACGTTGCGGCCAACCAAGTAATTGCTTCAATCCGTCCTTTAGTTGGACAGAATGCACAGCTAGCGCCATATCAAGGTAGTAACGTATTGATCATGGTTGACACTGCAGCAAATGTCGCGAGGATTCGTGAGCTTGTTGAACAATTGGATAAAGCCGCCACTCCCGAAACTGAAGTGATACGTTTGGATTACGCTAACGCAGAAGAGCTGGTACGAACCTTGACGCAATTGGAACGAAGTGAGGCGGCAAATAATCAAGCGGCAGCAACAAAATTACAAATTGTTGCCGACAAGCGCAGCAATGCCGTGTTGGTAACTGGTGAAGGGCGACAGCGTGCTCGAGTTAAAGAATTAATTCAGGAATTAGATCGGCCTCAATTACAAAATGGCGGGTCGCGAATTGTTTATCTAGAATTCGCTGATGCTGCAAATATTGCGCAGTTACTAAACTCTGTCGCGCAAAATGAAGCAAAACAAAATCCTGATGCAGCGGCAGCGCCTGGCGGAGCACGCGGCGATACGACCGCTGCAATCGTTGCGGACCCTGATACCAACGCATTAATCATTACCTCCGATGTAGAATCTGCAAATAACTTAGTCGCGCTTGCTAAAGGTTTGGATGTGCAACGTGCACAAGTTTTGGTTGAGGCAATTATCGTCGAGATAAGCGACGAGGTTGGAAAAAATCTTGGTGTGCAATGGTTGTTTCGAAATGATGATGGTGGTTTTGCAGGAAATTTCAAACCCAACGATCCCGCTAACGCGGTACTAGGGGACATTGTTGGCGGCGCTCTTGATGATGACAGAGAGCAAGGATTAACGGATTTGGCTGGGGCATTAGTGCAGCTGGGCGGCCAGTCTATCGGTGTTGGGCGTTTAAAAGACGGCGCTGATTTACTCGCCTTAATCGATATGCTTTACGTAACATCGGGCGCAAATATTTTATCTACACCAAATATTATTACTACCGACAATAATACGGCGACAATTTCTGTTGGTGAAGCGGTTCCTTTTGTTACCGGATCGTTTACCAATACTGGCACCGGTGGTAGCGGAGCCCAAAATCCATTTCAAACAATTGATCGCAATAACGTGGGCACAACCTTAGAGGTGACGCCGCACGTAAATGGTGGAAATAAAGTTGCGCTCGATATTGTTCAAGAAGTTTCAAGTATTTCTCCGAAGACTGGCGCAGCAGACTTAATTACCAATGAGCGCCGAATTGAAACCAGCGTAATAGCAGGCAATGGTGAAACCATTATTTTAGGTGGCCTGATTCGAGATAATGTTATTCAACGTGAAACACGCGTGCCCTTATTAGGGAGTATTCCAGTACTTGGACATTTGTTTCGATCACAATCAACTTCAGTTCAAAAAACTAATTTGTTAGTTTTTATTCGCCCTACCATTATTCGTAATGATGAGGAAATGCGTGGCGCGACGGCGGAAAAATATAATTACATTCGTGAACGACAAATTGATCAGCGTGGCGTTGCTCCGCTGCTGACGGACGACAGTAATTTACCATTGTTGCCAGATTGGGATTCCGTTCAGGAGCAGCTTCAGGCATTACAAAAACAGCAAGCTGAAAATCAACGCCTACTAGAATTAGAAAATTCGGACACGCAAAACGATACAGGTGCAGTTCAGTGAGCGAAATAAAACGTCTGCCCTTCGATTTTGCTTCTGGGCACGGTGTGTTAGTAGAAGATGGCCGGGTATTACATAGACCTGGTCTAACGTTGCCAATTATTTTAGAAATGCGTCGTTATCTGGGTAAAGCGTTTGATCTTGCGGAAATTAGCGAACAAGAATTCCAAAAAAAATTAACTTTACTTTATCAAAGTGGTGATGGCGCAGCACAGCGCGCGGTTGATGAGATCGGCGCGGATTTAGATTTAACCAGCATCGCCGACGAAATTCCGCAAAATAGTGAATTGTTATCGGGAGAAGATGACGCCCCAGTAATTCGCTTAATCAATGCAATTTTATCTCAAGCGGTTCGCGATAAAGCCTCAGATATTCATTTAGAACCTTTTGAAGATCGCATCGCCGTGCGCTTTCGTGTTGATGGCGTACTCACAGAAGTCTTAGCGCCTAAACCAGAATTAGGTCCCGTTTTGGTTTCTCGTTTAAAAGTTATGGCGCGTTTAGATATTGCAGAAAAAAGATTGCCGCAAGATGGTCGTATTACCGTTAAGTTAGCGGGTCACGGTGTTGATATACGGGTGTCAACAATTCCTTCCGCCCATGGTGAGCGTGTTGTTCTGCGCTTGTTAGATCAAGCCTCGGGTCAGTTAGGTTTGGATCAGTTAGCGATGCCTGCTTTTGTTAAAGATCGTTTTCAAGGGGCGCTTAAAAAACCACACGGTATTATATTAGTAACCGGTCCAACGGGTTCCGGTAAAACCACCACACTTTATGCTGGCCTCAGCCATATAAATGATCGCAGCCGAAATATTTTAACAATCGAAGATCCTGTCGAGTATTTGTTACCGGGCATCGGTCAAACACAGGTTAATACCAAAGTAGATATGAGCTTTGCGCGAGGATTACGCGCGATCTTACGGCAAGATCCCGACGTCGTAATGATCGGTGAAATTCGCGATAGCGAAACCGCAGCGATCGCGGTGCAGGCAAGTTTAACAGGACATTTGGTGTTATCGACTTTACACACCAATACGGCAATTGGCGCGATTACACGATTGCATGACATGGGCGTAGAACCGTTTTTATTATCATCCAGTCTCGAAGTTGTGATGGCGCAACGATTGGTCAGACTCTTATGCGGTGCATGCAAACAGCCTTATGCACCAACACCCGCCGAACAAGAACGATTTAATTTCCCCGCTGATGCAAAACTTTTTCATCCAGGTGGCTGTGAGAAATGCAATAACAGCGGCTATCGCGGGCGTACCGGTATTTACGAACTAATTGAAATAGACGACACCTTGCGGCAGATGATTCACGAGTCTACTGGCGAGCAAGTCATGTTAAATCACGCGAGAAAACAAAGTGCCGCAATAGATCAGGATGGTCGCGAACGTGTATTAGCCGGCGACACAAGTTTAGAAGAAGTCTTGCGCGTTACGGCTACAGCCTGATTCAGTATGTTAGAAATGTGTCTAAGCCAAACAATAAAATTTTTGTGGAACTGTTATGCCTGCATTTAGTTATCGCGCACTGAACCCCACTGGTAAAACAGTGAAAGGTGTTCTGGAAGGCGATTCAGAAAGGCAGATTCGTAGCCAGCTCCGTACTCAGCAATTAAAACCGCTAGAGGTACAAAGTGTTTCGCAAAAGGAGGCGGCGAATGGCCCGCAAAAAAATTCTTTTTTTCAGCGTGGAAAAAAGTTAAGCGTTCGAGATCTATCCTTGGTAACAAGGCAGCTGGCATCTCTGGTGCAGTCTGGGTTACCACTCGATGAAACATTGCAAGTTGCCGCAAAGCAAGCACGTAAAGAAAGTATTAAGGGTATTTTGCTGCAAGTACGTTCGCGAGTGCTAGAAGGTAGAAGTCTCGCCCAGGCCTTGGCCGAAAGTCCTCGTGCTTTTGATCATATGTATCGCGCCATGGTACGAGCTGGCGAAAGTGCTGGTTTCTTAGGTCAAGTGTTAGAGCGCTTGGCGGAATATACGGAATCGAGCCAGCACACTAAACAAAAACTACAAATGGCGATGATCTACCCGATGGTGTTATTAGGAGTGAGCATTACCGTTATTAGTTTGTTAATGGTTTTTGTGGTGCCGAAATTAATTGGCATTTTTGAAAATTCAACGCGCGAACTACCCATGCTTACCAAGATATTGGTAGCAACTAGCCATTTTGTCGGCTCTTATTGGGGCTTGTTAACCCTGGCAATTATTATTCTTGGCTTTGTTTTATTTAAGTTGTGGTTGCGAGACGAAAAACATCTGATGTCCTGGCACCGCTTTTTATTAAAGCTGCCTTTTATTGGCGATATATTAATACAAGTCGATAGTGCACGTTTTTCTGCAACATTAGCCATCTTATTGTCCAGTGGTGTGCCACTGTTAGAGGCGTTACGTATCGCCGGGCAAGTATTAAATAATCGTGTATTGCGCGTTGCTAGTGAGCAAGTAGCTGTATCGGTACAAGAAGGGAGTAGTTTGAATCGCGCTTTAGATAAAGCAAAGTTTTTTCCTCCACTGTTAACGCAAATGGTCGCCAGTGGTGAAGCGAACGGAACCTTGCCCGAACAATTGGGCTATGCAGCTCGCAATCAAGAGCGCGAGTTAGAAATGGTTTTAGGAACCACGATGGGTTTGTTAGAGCCACTGACCATCGTGTTGATGGGTGGCATGGTAGTTATGATTGTGTTGGCGATCCTATTGCCAATCTTCGATATCAATAAATTAGTTTAAAAAGTAATAGAGTAATGATCATGAAAAATAGAAATCAAAAAGGTTTTAGTTTAATCGAAATTCTCGTTGTCCTAGTAATTATCGGTTTGTTAGTCGCGATTGTTGCGCCGAATGTTTTGGACTCCGCGGATAAAGCCCGAATTCAAAAATCATTTGCAGATTTCAAAAACTTTGAAACTGCTTTAAGTCTTTACAAGCTTGATAACTACGTTTATCCCTCAAGTGAGCAAGGCCTACAAGCCTTGGTTGAGAAGCCCGTACTAGATCCCGTACCCCGTCGCTGGAAAGAAAGCGGCTACATTCAAGACCTCCCCAATGATCCGTGGGGTAACCCCTATCTTTATCTTAGTCCGGGTCAAAATGGCCCTGTCGATATTTTTACCTACGGCGCCGATGGGGTTGAAGGTGGTTCTCCGGATTATGGAAACTGGCAAGACCCAGATCAACTTGAACAAGACCAGTAGCTTAAGCTTGCGCAAGCCGCATAGTTTTTCATGAGAAGTAATTCAGGTTTCAGTTTAATAGAGTTGCTAGTCGTTGTTTTTATCATCGGCATCATGGCAACAGTTGTTTCATTAACCGTTGATCTTGGTGGAACAGATAGTGTTAACGAAGAATTACAGCAGCAAGCGGAAAAACTTTTAGAGTTTTCGATTCTTGCTGAAGATCAGGCAGTGCTAAGCGGCGATCCTATTGGTTTGGTATTAATTCCACCCGGTAGTGAAACGACCTGGCGATATACCTGGCAACATTACCGCGGTGGCGCATGGCGCGACTTAGAAGCGCCTTTTGTAATACAGGGTTTGTCAGAGGGAGTGGAGTTAGCAATTGATGTTGAAGGCGAGGAAGTTAATTTCGAACCCCTAGAAGAAGACGAAGTACGCCTGCCAACAGTTGTTTTTTATCCCGGTGGTGAAGTAACACCGTTTTTTTTGACTTTATTTGATCGTACTGAAATAGATGTAAAACAAGTATTAAGTAGCCAACGCAATGGCCGTGTTGAATGGCTCGATGAAGAAGATTTAGAAAATTGGCCCTAGCTCGGCTATCTAAAGTTTTCAAAAACTAAAAGCGAAAATATAAAGTAATGAGATTTTTCAAGTGAGAAAAATTTTAACATATCAAAAAGGCTTCACCTTGATTGAAGTTATGGTGGCTTTGTTCGTGGTGGCTATTGCTTTGCCCGCATTAATGTCGCAAGTGGTCACGCAAGTTGATGCAACGGCTTATATTAGAGATAAGACCTATGCAAACTGGGTTGCGCAAAATCAAATCGAGATTCAGCGCGTTGAATATGAATTAACTGAAAAATTATTACGTGGCACTGCCATAGGGCAATCGGAATTGGCAGGGCGGACTTGGTATTGGCAAATAAAATCCGAACAAACCGCCGTGCCCAGTATGTGGCGGCAAAGCGTAATCGTTGGTTTAGACGAAAAAGATTTAACAGAAGATAATACTTTGGTCTCCGTGGTAGGGTTTTTACGAGAAAGAACACGAGTAGCGCCGACCAACTAAAGGTTTTTATTCGTTGTTTGAAATAACTGTTGCTGAATGTTTATGAAAAGTCGCACAAAAAATTGGAACGGCTTTACTCTCGTCGAACTATTGGTCGCTATTTCAATCACATTGATTGTAGCGACTTTGGCCTATGGATTTTTTGATAGCGCAACCCAAGCAACGGCAGATAGTGAAGCGGTACTGCAACAGGTCAATAGTGTTGAAACAGTGTGGCAAGTATTAAACGCTGATTTGAATCATGTGATTGATAGAGATTTACCGCAGGCAGCAGCGGGTGTTGCGAGTGGACAAGCCACGCCTTCTTTTATGGGTGGGGACAACCAAAATAGCGGCGCGAATTATTTACAAGGCCAATATTTACTGAGATTTTCCCGCGATGGTTGGGCGAATGCCTTACAGCAACAACGTTCGGATTTGCAGCGCATAGGCTATCGTTGGCTAGATGGGCAATTGTGGCGAGATTATTGGACTGAACGCAATCAGCCGTTAGAAGACGAGCCAACAGGCAGCAGATTGTTGCTAGATAAAGTAACCGCGATTCAGGTACGTTTTTTACCGAATACCGCAAGTAATGCTATCAACGGCCCTTGGCAAATTGTGTGGCCACCGCAACGGCAAAATCTAAATGTCGCATCGAATATCCAGCGCAAAGGTCGCCTACCTTTAGCGCTTGAGGTGACACTAAGTATTGAAGAGTTAGGCGATGTGCAACGTATCTTTGCATTACCCGGTGTTTAAAAGATATGTTGATACTAAAAGCGAAGAGGAAAAATGAACACGGCGCAGCTCTAGTACTCGCGATTTTAATTGTCGGTATTGTTACGGCTTTAGCGGTGAAGTTTTCCTTGAGTTTTATTCTTAACTCGACGCGAGCGGAAAACCGCCTGTATGGATCGCAGGCACAATCTTATTTATTAGGCGCGGAAATTTTAGCAGGTGTGATCCTGGAACAGGACGCTGAGGAATCAGCAACCGATAATCTAAGTGAAGTATGGGCACAAGACGCGCCGCCCTTTCCAACGGATGATGGACTGTTAGAAGCGAAGCTAGAAGATGCTTTGGGGCGACTTAACTTAAATAGTTTGGATGGCAGTGTTGGTGCGAACAGTAATCCGAATAATATCCCGGCCTTACGATTTACACCGCAACAGCGTCGATTCATTCGCTTGCTACAAATTTTTGAAGAGCCAGCATTAACAGAAGATGAAGCGATTGAAATTACTGAAGCAGTAATTGATTGGATAGATAAGGATGATGATGCCAGTGGTTTTGGCGGCGCCGAATCTTTATTTTACAGTGGCGAAGAACCGCCCTATCAGGCAGCGAACACACTATTTAGTAGTGTTAGTGAATTGCGATTGGTACGGCATATGACTCCGGAGCTCTACCAACAGCTCGAACCGTTATTGGTGGCATTACCAGAGAATACCGATTTAAATGTCAATACAGCCTTGCCGGCTTTATTGCGCACACTAAATAATCCGACCAGCCTTCTACCTTTAGAGGAAGAAGAAATTGAAAGTTTGCTTGAAGATCGCGAGTTGCAGCAGTACGAAACCGTGAATGATTTTTTTAATAATCCGCTGGTACAAACTTTAGCACCAGACTTAGATCCCGCGGGTTTTGGTGTCGAAAGTAATTATTTTATTTTGCATGCAAAAGCATCCGTAGGCGATCAAGAACGATTTTTGCAAAGCTATTTATTTCGAGACGATAAGAAGCTACGAACACTGCGAAGACGATACACAAGTTATTAATATAGATTGCTTCGATTGTCGTTAGTGAAGAAAAAATTGAATATAAAAAAGTGAATGAGGGTGTAACGCCAGAATGGCTAACAAAAAAATTACAACACAAGTGATGATAAAACTTTTATCGCGTGACGATGAAGGTGTAGCACATTACATGTGGCGACGTTGCGACGATCAAGGTCGTTGGTTGGGTGAGGCGCAACAAGGCGATATTGAATTATTGCAAACCTTATTACCTGGAAATCACGTAGAAGTGTGTTTGGTGCTTTCTGGTACAGACGTCGTATTACAAGATGTTCCTTTTAATACTAAAGAACGTCGTCATTTGGCGCGAATGATACCTTTTGAATTAGAAGATGAATTAACCAGTGAAATAGATGAATTACATTTCGCGCTAGCGGCACCCAGTGACGATGCGGTAACAACGGCTTATGTCGACAATGATTGGCTCGCGCAACAAATTACTGAGCTAGAAGCGGTAAATTTTGAAGTTAGCCACTGTATTCCTGAGCCTTTGTTGTTGCCTCACACTGCGGGGAGCTGGACGCTTCATCTATCCAACCAACAGTTAATGATGCGACAAGACGAGAATCTTGGTTTTACTGTCGAAGAAAGTTTAGCAGCAGTAAGTATAGAGGCCTTAAGTCAGTCAGCCGCGACACCAGAGAATTTGTTACTGCTTGCGCCAAACGAAGAACAACTCAACACACTCTATGGTCTGATCCCGCCGCATTTAGAACAAAATATTATCGCAGAACAAATCGAATCTAGACTCGCCGATTATTGGCAAAGCATTTCGTTCCAAAATGCTCCCTTATTAGATTTACGCCAAGGCCGCTACGCACGGCAATTTCCTTATATGAAATGGTGGCAGCAGTGGCGATCAGTCGCCGCAGTCGCTCTGGTTTCCCTAGTGGCATATCTTGGTGTCAGCATTGGTCAAATTCAAATTGCTAACTCGCAACAAAAAGAATTACGACAACAAATAAACGATACCTATCGTCAGGTTGTTCCCCAAGGGGCTGTTGCGAACGCTGAACAACAGTTAAAACAAAAAATCGCCCAATTTGAGGGTTCGGGTGGCGGCGGTAGCGTAGTTGCTTTACTCGCGAAAATTGCTCCGATCATTGCTGAAAACGATGA
The DNA here is from genome assembly GCF_054767315.1 of Aurantivibrio infirmus. NCBI lineage: Bacteria > Pseudomonadati > Pseudomonadota > Gammaproteobacteria > Cellvibrionales > Cellvibrionaceae > Aurantivibrio > Aurantivibrio infirmus. The sequence goes on along the minus strand of NZ_BAAFSK010000006.1, from coordinate 227,636 downwards.
CGTTAACTTACGTGATTTACGCTACGTCGATCAGAGCGGCGAAATGCAATTAACTTTGCAAGCAAAAAACTATGACACGATTTCTAAACTCGAAAGCGCAATTAAAAAGAGTGGTCTAGAAGCGAAATTGTTAAATACCAGTAGAGCCGGTGATGAACAGCAGGCGCGCATGGTCGTATCGAGGGCTGGTATATGAGTGCGGAGTTAAGAATATGAAATGGTTTCAAGAGCAAACACGCCGAGATCAAATAGCAATTATTATTTGCAGCGTATTGGTTGGCGTATTTTTATTGTGGATTGTCCTCATCAAACCTTTATCTGTCGCCGCTGATAGAGCAAATGAAAGTTATCAATTAACTGCCGAATCGTTAGCGCGAGTAAAAACACTTGCTGCCAGTTTAAAATATTATCAAACCAGTGCGGCGACACGTCCTCGCGCGCAACAAATTAGTATTCAAGGCGCCGTTAATACATCGGTGCAATCCGCGGGCTTGTCATTTACCAGTTTGGTACCAAGTGCAAATGGCGAAGAGGCTTCTGTGCGCTTTGAAAGCGCAAATTACAAAAATATTATTCAATGGCTACATTCCCTCGAATCGATCTATGATATTCAAATTGCGAGTTTAAATTTGACCGCTGGTATTCAGCCGGGTCAAGTAAGCGTCAATATTAGATTGCGAAAAAAATAAATTTTGTAGAAATTAAAAGAACCTTTGTATAACACGCCAAGTTTTTCAAAGGTATTATTTATTCTCCTGTTATGAAACGAGCATTATGAAAAAACTTCCTTGGATTTTGTTATTTGCCGCGTTTTGGTTGGCGTTGGTTGTTAGAGCAACCCCTGCGCAGTGGGGGGTTTGGTTTGCCGATCCGCCACTACAAATGGATGGTGTGTCAGGCACGCTTTGGTCGGGTAGCGCCGCAAGTGTTGTTGTGCCGATTCAAGGCGGTAGTTATTCTTTAGGCAGTTTGAAATGGAAGCTCAAACCCTTGTCGTTATTAACTTTGTCACCTTGTGCAGAAGTTGAAACCCGCTTAGATATCCAAACAATTTCCGGTCTTGCTTGTGCTGGAATCGGTGGAGATTTCACACTTGAAGATATGCAGCTAACGGTCCCAGCTGCAGCGGTAGCAGATTTATGGGCCTTGGTAAAAGTTGAAGGTGATATTTCTGTTCAGCTAGAATCCGCTGAGTTTAATCAAGCAGCCGTGACTCAATTACAAGGTAAAGGCAGTTGGACGCAAGCCCGTTATCACAACAGCGAGAGCTGGTTAGGTTTAGGAACAATAGCCTTCGATTTATCTGAAGACGGTAGTGGTGGTTTAAAAGCGAAAATATTTGATATCGAGGGCCCGTTAAAATTAGATTTAAACACGCAGTTTTCAATGTCCGGTGCATATGATATCCGCGGTAATATTGATCTTCGCCAAGAAGCGCCAGTAGAAATTGGACAGTTGTTACAGGTTATTGCCAATCAAAAAGGGCAAAATAGTTTTTCTGTTGAATGGAACGGCAGTTAATTGATATAAAATCAATTATTAGTTAAAAAGTGAAATTTTTTAATCGATAGGTTTTCCATGAGACGAAATGATTCGCGGCGAATTTTAAAAACTTTATCGATACAGCGAATCAAACGCGTTGTCTGCGCTCTAATTTTTTTTGCTAGCTCACCTAATGTCTTTGCCGAATGGTATAGCGAAGAACGAGCAATAATGGGAACCGCTATCAGCGTGACCTTATGGCATGAAGATGAGAATACTGCTAAACGAGCTATCGCCGCAGTAATGGCGGAAATGCACCGCATCGACAATACCCTTAGCCCTTATAAATCGGAAAGTGAATTATCTCGCGTCAACCGAGAGGCGGCGGGCAAACCGATTTCAATCTCCCCGGAGCTCGTAAACATTATCGATAAAGCCCTCTACTTTAGTCGTTTAAGTGAAGGCGCATTTGATATTAGCTTCGCCAGCGTTGGCCAATATTACGATTACCGGAACCGCCAGCAACCTCAGGACAAGCAGCGTGAAGACCTACTTGCCGCAATTAATTATCAATTAATTGAACTCGATAAAAGTAAATCTACTGTTCACTTTAAGCACCCACAATTGAAAATTGATCTCGGCGGTATTGCCAAAGGCTATGCGGTTGATCGCAGCATCGCCTTGCTAAGGCAATTTGGCGTTGAACACGCGACCGTTAGCGCTGGTGGTGATAGCCAAGTTTTGGGGGATCGCAGAGGTCAACCGTGGATTATCGGCATCAAAAACCCTCGGGGGCAGGCGCTAGAGCCTGCTGAAATCGGCAAACAAGAGAAGATCGACAAGGCCGCGATCTTGCTGCCCTTAGAAAATGTTGCCATTTCAACCTCGGGGGATTATGAGCGTTTTTTCATCGATGAAGATAGTGGTGAGCGAGTTCACCACATCCTAAATCCAAAGACTGGTAAATCAACCACCGGCATAGCCAGTGTCAGTATTCTGGGTCCCCGAGGCTTTGATACCGATCCGTTGTCGACTACAGTATTTGTATTAGGGGTGGCAAAGGGCTTGCATATCGTGAACCAGTTGGCGGAATTTGACTGTGTGATTATCGATTCCCGCGGCGATGTGCATTACAGCGATGGGCTAATGCCGCCGGTCACATCTAAGCAAAATTAATGGCAAAGAAGCGCTAAAATTCAATGAGTTGGACCAAGAAGCTAAAAAGTTGCCAATAACTTGTGTGCTAATGCGCACAACGGATTTAGACAAATCAGTAAACTGTTAAGCTTGAAAGCCGCCACATATCCACGGAGATAACATTCATCAAATAGTTTCAGGATGCGCACGAATTAAACAATTGATGTTCGGCGAATGATGGAATGTGAACCCTTTCACAAAAAATGATGCTGTAAATCAGCTTGGTGATGGACACTAAGTGCCAAAAGCCGAAGGCTGCTTTGAAACACTGACTACAAAACGTAGAAAGACTACTTAGAAAAACAACAACAGAATATTTACAAACTAGCTTGCACTACGAGTGGCGAGAGGAGAAACATTTAATGCGATCACAGCAAAGACCGCGAGCGCAGAAATTTTCATGGCTTAAGATTGTGTCAATGCTTGGCTTGGTAATAGCTTTGCCATTTACTCAATTGTCGTTCGGCCAGGATGAAAGCGATGCAGAGCCAGCAAAACCGCTCACCAATCAAGTGGAAGATTTAAAGCAAGCCGTGCTTGATTTGAATCGCGACTTATTAATTCTTGAAGAAGAATTATTATTTCCCGCCAACACACAGATCGCGATATTTTTATCAATGGATGTCGGCGAATTTTTTCAGCTTGACGCAGTAAAAATAAATGTCGATAACAAACTGGTAGCCAGTCATCTCTACACTCCTCAGCAAGCTGACGCATTATTTCGTGGCGGCGTTCAACGTGTATACATTGGCAATTTGCGATCCGGTACGCATGAGATCACCGCATTTTTTACCGGCAAAGGGCCAGAAGGCCGAGAGTACAAACGAGCCGCGACGATCAGTTTGGAAAAAGAACTTGATCCAAAAATGCTTGAACTTCGCATAGTCGACTCCACCACTAAATTGCAGCCGGTATTTGATATAAAAGAATGGGAACTGTAAAACTTCATTTGTGCCGGTGGTGCATACTTCCGCTGTTATTCCTTAGTTGCTCGGCATTTGCAGAGAAGCCGCTTTCGAGTGTGGCCGATCTTCGCTATGGCGCTGCACTTTATGAATATTATCAGGGCAACTATCTTGACGCCTTAACTGAACTCATGATTGCAGAACAACGCGGTGGTATTAAAGGCCACGGTGATAATCCCAAATTAATAGAAGGCGGGATCAGTCTTTCTTTTGGTATGGAACAAAAGGCAGGCGATATTTTTTCAGAGTTATTAGTTGCTGATGAAAATGGTGAGTTTAGCCGACCATTAGAAGTGCGCAATGCCGCATGGTTCTATTTGGGAAAGCTGCGTTATCTTCGTGGCGATTGGGATGGCACTGACGAGAGTTTCAAAAATATTGGTGGTCGTTTTGATCCGGCTTTGTTGTCCGAATTAGAATCCTTGGCGATTAATTTGTCTATTCGTCAAAACCAACTTGAAAAAGCTGAGGGTGATTTAGCTCGTGCCCGATACGTCGATGACATGTTGCCCTATCTCTATTACAACTTGGGCAATGCTTATAGTCGTCAACAGCAGTACGATAAAGCCATCGAGTACTACAACAAACTTATCGAATTTCCTTTTAGCGTTAACCTCGCTGTTCGCGAAGAACAATTGGTTTTATATGACCGAGCGTTAACCGCGGCAGGTTATGCTTACGTACTTCAAGGTCAACCAGAAAAAGCCATCGAACAGTTTCTTCAAGTGCGCTTAGACAGCCCGTTTTCCGATCGCGCATTATTAGGTTACGGTTGGGCTGCGTTCGATATGGAAGACTACACGATAGCCCTGAAACCTTGGCAAGAATTAAGTCGTCGTTCCCTGGTGTTCGCAACGACTCAAGAAGCCATCATTGCCGTTCCCTACACTTATGAAAAACTACGAGGTAATGGCGAGGCGTTACAAGCCTATCTTTCTGCAGAAGGCGCCTTCGAAAAAGAAATTGCTCGTATTGATGAAGTCATGGCAGAAATCGATGAGCTCGATTTATTAGCGGCATTTAAGATCGACGAAACCGACGAAAGAAATTGGTTTTTATTGGATGAAAATGCTGGCGTTAAACCTCACCTCACCTATCTCACCGAATTATTTTCATTAAATCGTTTTCAAGGTGCTGTGCAAGAGCTTCGTGATCTTTTGAATATCTCTGCGGAACTCGATGTTTGGCATGAAAAATTAGAATCTTACGAATACATGTTAGACATACGTCAGATCTATCGTGATAACCGTATTGCAGATATTCAACAGCGTGGCCTCAACGAAAACGTTGAGCAGTTAATGGTAAAGCGCGATGTTTTAGATGCTGAATATAAGCGTATTATTGCGGAGCGCGATTATTTCAGCTTAGTAAAAGACGATGAAAATGAGTTGGTAAGTATTGTCGAGCGAATGGAACGTAATATTGACATTGTGCGCCGAGCCGGTGAGCCTACCGATGAATACGAAGAACAGTTACGACGATTTAAAGGCTTAGTTACCTGGCAAGCCAGTTACGTTTTTTCCGAAAAATCTTGGGAATTAAAACGCGCGATCGGCGAACTTGATGGCGTTATCCTAGAATCCTTAACAGACTTTGATCGTTTTAATCGTGTCGTTGAAGAAGAACCCGATATCGCACCTTATCGACGTCGAATTGATGCCATGCAGGCACGTCTTGATGTTCAACTTGCCGATATAAATTCCGCTGTAGAGTTTGCTGAGAATGAATTACGCGGGCAAGTACAAAATGAATTAGCCAGCCAAAAATTACGACTACAACATTATATGTCTCAGGCACGCTTGTCAGTTGCCCGTCTGTATGACGAAGTGGCGAAGGATCAACAGCCATGAGACTAATCAGGTCAAAAATCAATTTGCATCGAGCGCGATTACCACTAGCAATCGCAGCGGCAACTTTAATGATTAATGGTTGTACTTGGTTAGCAGGGCCAGAAGAAGAAGTGATTGGTGCAACTTTGGCGGATTTGCAACCGGCACGTATGCCAAATTTGACACAAACAGTACCCAGCGTGAGTTTAGAGGAAATTGAAGAAAGCTATCAGCTCGCGTTAGAAGTCGCGAGCGATGATGAAGTAAGACGAAAAATTTTAATTCGTTTAGCCGGACTGCAAATGATGCGTAGCGAACAAGAGCAGTTGGACGCTACGGAAGCAGGACAATTTTTTACCGATACTATTTCAATGTATGAAGAGCTAGTAAGGCTTCAAGAAGGTCGTCCCGGTAGCGACAAACTGATTTATCAACTGGCCAAAGCCTATGCGCTTGATGGCCGCACCGACGAATCAGCGCAAGCATTGAATCGCTTGGCAGCGGAATTTCCCGACTCCCCTTATATAGGCGAAGCGCAATTCCGTCGTGCGGAGCGAGCGTTTAGTGAAGGCGACTATGCCTCGGCGGAAGAATATTATCGTTCAGTCAGAAATGCCGATGAAGATTCTGCTTATCGTGATAATGCGATCTACATGCTCGGTTGGTCGCAGTTTAAAAGAAATCGCTATGACGAATCTTTAGCCTCGTTCACCGAAGTGCTCGATGGCATTATGCAAGGCGAAGAAAATTTTAAAAATATTGACGCCCCACAGAAAAACCTAGCGGAAGATACGCTCCGTGTCATGAGTTTAATATTCTCCTATTTAGATGGCGCCAAATCGATTAGCGAAACTTATGAGATGGCAGGGGTCCGCTCCTACAACCACTTGCTGTATCAAGCACTTGGTGATTTATATTTAGAGAAGAAACGTTACGTAGACAGTGCCGATACTTTTTCACACTTTGTTAGTAACCATCCAAGCAGTGATTACGCGCCTGAATTTAGCGTGCGTATTATTACTGTGTATGACGAAGGTGATTTTCCTGCGCAATTGTTGCCTGCTAAAGAAGATTTTATTAATAACTACGGTATTTCTAGTAACTACTGGCAACAAAAACCTATTGCCGTTCAAGATTCTTTAAGCCCTTATCTTCACGAATATTTAGAAGAGCTCGCGAAATATGAACATTCTCTCGCGCAGTCATTACGTGACCCAGAAGGCGAAGATTTAGATTCAGCGCAAATTGCAAAGATGCAATCAGAGTCGAGTGGCCATTACGAAAAAGCCGCGCGTTGGTATGAAGAATTTGTCGAAACTTTTCCTAACGATGAAAAAACACCGGGTATGGTTTTCTTGTTGGGCGAATCGTTTTACGAATCTAATCAGTTGGCGAAGGCTATCACTGCCTATGAAAAAGTTGCATATGAATATCTTGATGGCGAAAACGGAGCAGAAGCCGGTTATTCCGCAATTTTAGCCTTAGAAGAGTTAGCCAGCGACGGCCCTGAAGCTGATCGTGAAGTATGGCGAGATCACAAAACCGCAAGCTCTATTTCTTTTGCGGATTTTTATCCCAATGATCCTCGCGCTGCCAATGTTCTCGCGCAAGGCGCACAAGCCTTATTGGCCAAAGGTGAAAATGTCCAAGCTGTTTCTGCCGCTACTCGTTTAACCCAGTGGAATCCTGCCGTCGAACCCGAAGTACTGCAAACGGCTTGGTTGATTGTCGGCCAAGGTCAATTTGATTTAGAGGTTTATGCTGAATCCGAATACGCCTACCGTCAGGTGCTGGCGATGATGCCGCAAGGTCAAGAAGTTGCAGGCGATGGGCCTAGCCGTGCCGATGTTATTGATCGTATTGCTGCGAGTATGTTTAAACAAGCAGAACAAAGTTTAGCGTCTGGAGATAAAGGCGCGGCGATTGACCAATTGTTGAGTGTCAGCGCGATTGCACCGAATACGGAAATTGCTATCAGCGCCGAATACGATGCGGCGACTTATTTAATGGATCTAGAGCGTTGGCAAGAAGCAGAGAGAGTGCTTGTTGCCTTCAGACAAAACTATCCAAACAATCCTTTTGTCAACACCATTCCAGCTAAGCTTGTCGTCATTTATCAAGCACTGGAACAATGGCAAGCGGCAGCGAGTGAGTTAAACGTGATGGCGGCGAACGATGCCGATCCAGATGTGCGGCGTCAGTCTCTATATTTATCGGCAGAATTGTTCGAGCAAAGTGGCAATGTTAATAATGCTATTGTTGCCTATCGCGATTACGCCAACAATTATCCCATTCCATTTTCCGAATCTCTGGAAGCGTCAAATAAATTAGTAGAACTCTACGAAGAAACGGGCGATATGGAAAAGCGCAGTTTCTGGCTCAATAAACTGATTGAGCGAGACGCAAACGCTGGCCCTGATCGTAGTGAACGATCAAAGTATTTAGCGGCAGGTGCAGCGGCGGAATTTGCAGATAGCATTTATCAAAATTTTGCACGTATTCAATTAACCTTGCCTTTAAAACAAAGTTTAGATCGTAAGCGCGCTGCTTTAGATCAAACATTAAAAGCCTATGAAAATATTCTCGATTACGGTGTTGCTGAGTTTACAACCGAAGCAAGTTTTAGAATTGGTGCAATTTATAGCAATCTAAGTCAAGACCTGATGGATTCTGAGCGCCCAGCGGGTTTAGATGTATTGGCTTTAGAGCAATATCAAATCCTACTGGAAGAACAGGCTTTTCCCTTTGAAGAAAAAGCCATTGAAATACATGCGGCCAACGCTCAGCGCAGTTGGGATGGCATATACGATGAATGGGTGAAGCAAAGTTTTAGCACGCTAGCGCGATTGCTTCCTGCTCGATACGGTAAAAAAGAACAAGTAGCGGACTATAGTGATGCGATTCAATAAATTCTCGATCGCCAAACGTAAAGTATAAAAAAGTATGATTAACAGAAAGCTTTTTAATTTGCTCGTGATCGGTGTACTGATAAGTATGCTTGGTGCCTGTAGTTTTTTACCGGGCGATTCCTCTTCGAGTGCGGATACACAAGCGGCAAGTGAATCGGAAGTGACAGCAGAAACAGCTGACAATGTGCCGAATGGTTTTGATGCAAGTGCTCCTGATATCAATCCTTATTTAGCACAAAAAATTAATGTACCGGGTCCTGCACTGTCTGCGTTTACTCGCGCAATTACCGCTATGCAAAATCAACAATGGAGCCGCGCGGAAGTTATTTTGCAAGAATTAACGGCGTCAAATCCGGATTTATCGGGGCCGTTTTTAAATCTAGGTATTGTGTATCGACAACAACAACAGTTTGAAAAAGCGGAACAGGCCTTCGAACAAGCAATTTTGGTAAATCCGCTCAATATCGAAGCGCATAATCAACTTGGATTAATAAAGCGCGAAGCTGGTGATTTTCAGGCATCGGAACAGCATTATTTGGCGGCGATAAAAGTGTGGCCAAAACATGCAAATAGCCACAAAAATATTGGCATTTTGTATGATTTATATATGGGCCAATCTGCAAAAGCCTTACAGCATTTCGAGATCTTTCAATACTTACAATCAGAACCTGATCGGCAAATGGCTGGTTGGATTTTAGACCTTCAACGTCGAATGGCGGGTAGTTAAATGCAAAACAACACATCTTTTTGTGCAGTCATGAAGTGGCAAAAGGTGACAATTTTGGTCTGCATTTTAGCGGTATTTCCCGTTTTTTCCGCCAAGCTCTTTGCGCAGGAAGAACAACAAGAAACCGCCCAAGAAGCAGCTCAACAAGAGAGCCAAACCGAGGCAAGTGAAAGTGAATTGCTGAATCAAAGCGATTCAATACAAGCAACGGAAACAGACCTTGCAACTGAATCTCAGCCGACGTCCCAAGAAAGTGCCGACGAGGCGAATCAAGCACAAAATGCAGATAGCGAAAGTACAGAGCAACAAGAGCAGGCGGCGCCCCAAGCGGCCCCTAGACGGCGGCCACAGACCGGGCAAGTCGTTACCCTAAGCTCAACTATTGTTGGTAACCAAGAGCAACCTCAAGTTCTCTACATTGTTCCATGGAAGCCCGTGGGCGATTCCGATTTGGAAAATCAAAATATACAAAGCCAACTTGATATAATTTTTGGCCATGTCGAACGCGTTGAATTACGCCGTGAACTTTTATACATGGAGCAATTCGCCGAGGCCGAAGAAAAAACCGAGTCGAATTAAAAGCAGTTCCCCACTCATGTTCTAAACTTCAAAATGTCGGTTAGATCACAAGTCTAACGAGACGCCTTCTGCATCTAAGCAAATACTTATTTATAGCTATCTATTCACGATGAGATAGGCACAAGTCTTGAATAAGACCTGTGTCGAGTGACTGTCGGTAGTGATTTGGTGATGGCTAAAGTGTTTACTAGACAACAACTTAGCTACACTTACTTAAGTACTTATCTAGTAGTGAGAGCCCAGTAGTAGCAGTCGCGCTGCAATAGGATGATTAACTTTGGCCCGAGTCTCGGGCCAATTTTTAATCGATCAATTAAACAGTATTCTTAAATGATTATGCCTAGGCAGTAATTGTTAGATCACTTTGTAACATTGGCGTTATAAGATTTGGCGCCCAAGATGTTGATCAGCCAAGATGATTCGCGATCAATAATCAGCGTTCATCAACTTGACAACTGAACTACTCGTAGAGGAAGACGAAACCGTAAACAGCTTTGTGCCCAAATTTAAGAGCCGATGCTTTCGTTTCATCCATTCACGAATATTCAATACTTGCGAATTTCAGCAGCGTGCTAGATAGCGCGATTGCTTATGGTAAAAACTTTTTAGTTTTAGATATTTTAGTTTTATATTTTTATTGAAGTACTTCTAGAGGCGGAAACACTATGAACATCGTTAATGGCATTTTAAGATTTTTTCAAGACGGCGGAGTATGGATGATCCCGATCGGCATCGTTTTGTTTATTGGTATCGCTGTAGCAATTGAGCGTTGGTTGTTTTTAACCTACGCGAAGTCTGCCAACAAGCGAGCTTTCGAACGTATTATGCCGCTTTTACAAAAGCGTGACTTTAAAGGCGTTTTACAAATGGGTAAAAGTTCGAACGCGCCTGTTTCAAGAATGATTAGTGCTGGTGTCGCGCGCATGGATTCTTCACAGCGTCGTGATGATATTGAGCTAGCAATGGAAGAAGGTGTGATGGAGGCAACTCCACGTTTAGAAAAGCGTACGCCTTACTTAGCAACGCTAGCTAACATCGCCACCTTACTCGGCCTGCTTGGTACCATTATGGGTTTGATCGGCGCTTTTATCGCGGTTGCCAACGCTGACCCAGCGGATAAAGCGACATTACTTTCTGAAAGTATTTCACGTGCGATGAATACCACAGCATTTGGTTTGATGTCTGCAATTCCACTGCTACTAATCCACACATTGTTACAAACCAAAACAACTGAAATTGTTGATGGTTTAGAAATGGCTGGTGTTAAATGTTTAAACCTGATGTCAGCAGCGAAAGCAATGGCAACTAAAACGCGTACTCAAGATTAATTGAGAAAATTTTTATTACGTTCAATTACGGTTGTAAAAATCGAAATTAAAAATCTTCAAGGTTATGAGTAATGCGAACACGTCGCCATCATTTTAAAGAAGAAAAAGATCTGGATATCACCTCTTTCATGAATCTCATGATTGTACTGGTGCCGGTGTTGTTAATGAGCATGGTATTCGCTCATGTCACCGTGCTTGATCTGAAGCTACCGGACATGGCCGCCTCACCGGATTCGGTAGAAGATCAAGAAGAGAATCAGATATTAGAATTAGTGATTCATCAAGATCATATGCAACTCAATTTTCCTGCGGGAATTCCATTTAAGCGTATCGATCAAAAAGACGGAGAATACGATTACGAATTTCTGTCTACCTTTTTGCAAGAGTTAAAAAGACGCTTACGTGAACAGGGAACTGAAAAGCGCGATATTCTCGTGCTTTCACAGCCTGATACAGATTACCAAACCATCATCAGTGTGATGGACACCGTAAGATCATTTAAAGCAGTAGTTGTTACCAGCGTCGTAGATGCTGAGTTGTTCCCAGATATAAGTTTGGGTGACGCCCCGGTTGCCGATGACGAACTTGCTGCGGTAGGAGGTGCGCAATGAAGAAGTCAATGCGCGCGCGTCGAATGGAGCGGCATCACAAACGTTTAAATCAAAAACAAAAACTTAATCTAGTGTCCTTGATGGATATTTTTACCATCTTGGTATTTTTCTTATTGGTAAATTCATCTGACGTAGAAATTCTGCAAACCAACAAATCAATTGAGCTACCCGATTCTTCTTCGGAACAGCGTCCTGATACAACATTGGTGGTAACGGTCAACGGAGAAAATATTGTTGTTGCCGGACAGGCCGTTGCGAAAATTAATGATGTGCTGTCTAGCGCGGAAAATACTATCCCCGGTCTTGAACAAGAGTTAAAGCATCAAGCCAATCGTGCAGGACCAATGAATGAAGAGCAGGAAGTATTAGGGCGACCCGTAACAATCATGGGCGATAAAGCTGTTCCCTATACGATTTTGAAAAAAATCATGACGACCTGTGCGAGTAACGAGTATCGCAACATTTCTCTCGCCGTGAATCGCATCGCTAGCGCCGATCCTTTGGCGACCGATAGCGCAGTCGTGGGGGAATAGAATGTTTATATTGCATGCCCCCAATCTTCAGTTGCCTTGGTACTCTTCTGCTGATGAAGACAATCGCTTTTTCAAACTCCTAAAAATTATTGTTGGAATTTTCATTGTTTTAACTATTGCGATTGCATTTATTCCGGTACCAGAATTAACCCGAGAGCAACGAGAAACTATTCCTCCGCAATTGGCGCAAGTGATTTTGGAGAAAAAAGAAATCCCCAAACCGCCACCGCCACCACCGCCAGTTGAAGAAGAACCAGAACCTGAGCCTGAGCCAGAAGCTGCTCCGGAACCTGAACCAGAGCCGGAGCCTGTTCCAGAACCCGAGCCTGAGCCAGAGCCACCTAAGCCAGAACCAGTAATTGATCGAGTCGCAGAAGCCAGAGATCGCGCAGCAAACAGCGGCCTCATGCAGCTTCAAACTGAGCTCAACGATATGCGTGATGCGATCGATGTCTCCAAGGTCGATAACACTAATTTGTCTCGTGGTGAGGCGAATGCCGCTAAGGTTGATCGCTCAATAATTACTAGTGGTGCGCGCAGCACTAGTGGTGGTGTAAATACCGCTGCACTCAGCCGCGATACAGGTGGTGTGGCTTTACTGGGCAGAGAAACCACTGTCGTTGAAAGTAATTTAGCAACCCGAACGGGCCTAGGAAATGAAGGCGGCGAAGGCGGCGGAAGTCAAAGCGCAGGTCGAGGTGAAGCAGAAATTCGGCGGGTGTTCGAGCAAAACAAAGGCGCCATTTTTGCAATTTATAACCGTGCTCTACGTGGCGACCCAACGCTACAAGGTCGAGTAATCATCGAGCTAACCATTGAGCCTAGCGGACAAATATCTGCGGTGAGAATCGTTTCCAGTGAGCTGAATGATCCTGACCTAGAAAGCAAAATACTCGCACGAATAAAACTGATCTCATTTGAGCCGAGTAATGCATCGTCTACCGTAACAAACTACAGCATGACGTTCTTGCCGAACTAACGATATAAAATGGATCAGAAGACTGAAGCTTTACTGATAGAAACTTCAGTCTTCTGCTAATCAAAACCAAAGCGATAAAACTTCGAATCGACTTCCATGATGGGAAAGTTCTCTGGGAGATTTGTTTTGTCAACTATTTCAAAGCCGTTTTTTTCATAAAATCGATGTGCAGCAATAAACCTATCCGTTGTCCCCAAAAACAGTTCTGAAACATTATTATTCCGGCAGTGCCTAAATACAGTATCGAGTAATCGAGAAGCGGTAGCGAACTCCCGCCCGCGAAATTCTTTCTTGACGAACATCTTTCTCAATGTGACTTGTTGATTACCAATATCGACCAAAGCGATGGTTCCGACGACTGTTTCATTCAGAATCGCTAACCAAAATTCTCCATGTTCTTTTTGATAGAAACGAGGAATATCATTCAAATCAGCTTGGGCTTGCAAATTAATAGGGATATTAAATTCTATATTTTGAATATTCAGGATAAGTTGAATGACTTGCTCTTTGTAGTTGTCAGTATATCTACGAATCTTCATAGTGGCTTCGCTACGACTAGATAAATTATCGGTAGTAGTAACAAAATAGGCGTCTCGTTAAATACCCTTAGGAATATCTTATTGGGAAAGTTTCCTGACCTAACAGCTTTCATTAACATTAAGCCGCTAACAACATGATAAACAATTAGTAGCCCAACCAAGCCGATTTTTACATGTAACCATGTTCCGGTGATACCAAAACCAAACCATAGCCACAGACCTAAACCGATCGCAATAAAAGCCATGATGCTGCCAAAGCGAAAAAGTTTAATAGATAAAATTCGAATTGAGCTTGATTCGCTGCCATTCTCTAAACCCATCTTCCAGTGCAGCAGAGCTCTAGGCAAGACAAACAAACAGCCTAACCATGCGATTACAAAAAAAATATGCAAAGTTTTTATAAGAAAATAAATAATCCGCTCCAGATAGCGGGATCCCGCCGACTTAGATCACTCTTAATACATAGGCTTAATTGAGACTGATTTTTCCATATTTATAAGCGTATAGAACTCGTTCTTCATCTAAAGTTAAGGTGCGTCTAGAAATAGCGCTGGCAATAAGTCCGTTGACTATGGCAAGCAAATAGTAAAAAGGGTTCACGCCCATAGCGAAAAATATCGTTGCGATAAGTAATAAGGTAACAGCACCAGGAATAATTCTTAAGCTAGAATCAAAAGGCCTACCGCAAAATTTCACAAATAAACCAACCGCGATACCGGGTATTAGCCAAGTGATGATAGGAATATAACCCTGCGTCGCGATAAGCATCATCAGTGCCAGAGACGGCACTAGGCCCAGAAACGTTCCCACTACAACACCGATAATACTTTGTTCTCTGATAAGTCTTCGTAGAATTACTATTCTTTCGTCGTCGTCTTCTAGATTAGCCTGAGGAGAAATATATGCATCTTCAGTCATCAGAAATACCCCCTAAAATTTTTCTATTTATTATTTGAATTATAGAAATCGGACTCTGGTTTAACTTTTATAAATACCAAAAATATTCCGTATTCTCTGTTGGGTAAACTCATTCATATTGCCGCTAAAGGAAAGTCGAATATCTCGCGAAGATTTACTGGCTATTATCTTTCCTTGATCATGTTTGGATAAAGCCGTTTCGAATTCGCTGATCAATCTATTAGAAATATTCCCTTTAGTTTTAGTAATCTCGCCGTTTTCCACGGTAAGCTGAAATACCGCAGCGCTCCGGTTAAGCAGATAAATGACGCCAACGATCACGACAAGTAAAACGATGATATGCAATGTACCTGCTCCCAACTTATTATAATTTTACGTCCCGTTGATAAAAAAATGGCACTAATTAACGCGTAAATATTCCTGTGAATATCCGATATTGCTGCAATTTTCATAACTGAATGCGTGATTGTAAAAACCCTAAGATTCTCCTTCAAGATAATCAACATTTTCAGACAGCCTAGACATATGTCTGAAACTGCGATCGCCTTGATCTCCGGCCATTGTAAGCACTTTATTCGAATCTGGGTATTCACAAATATCAACCGGTTCCATGGTACTGAGACACAAATAACGTAATTCGTTTTTGCCAGTATTGATAATTTGGTGAGCTAGGTCTTGCCCGCCGGGAGGACAAGCAATTACATCGTGTGTTTTAATCGAGTAACGTTGATCACCAAATCGCAATGTACCCTCTCCTTCAAGGATCAAAAACATTTCTTCGTTAACATGATGGTTGTGAAATGGACAAGCCTTGAAACCCGGCTGCAAAACAACGACATTATAGCCGAGCTTTTTAGCGCCAATCCTTTCACTAACCGGACAATACTGCTCTTTAAACGCTCCGTCATGATTATTTTTAAAATCAGTAATTTCGGATAAATTAAGAAGTGGCTTCATTTGCGTGTTTTCCTCTACCGTTTTTCCGTAAAAACTATAATTTTAATTAGCTATCAACTTACCCTGTTCTTTTATTTAGATATCAGGCCGACTACCAGCTTCACACGCATCGTAATTGAAATTGTCCCCGGAGCGACCGCGTTTTCAGAGAAAGAATTTCTAGCAACAGACATAACTACATTTTGATTCGCTGGATAGATATCATTTGATTCGTCAATGATTGAGATAACTTCGCTCAATTCGAGATCCATGGTGGTCGCGAGTGATGCGGCTTTGTCCTTTGCTGCTAACAGCGCCTGTATTCTCGTTTCATTTTGTAATTCTATGCGTTTGGAGTAATCATAAGAAACGTTGTTGACACTAACAGAAGGCATCTTCGATAAGGATAGCCAAGTAGATTCATACTCCTCAAAATCCTTTAATACGAAGGTAACGGTCGTTGAAGCAATGTACCCTTCCTTAATCTGAGAATTATTTCTGTAAACAATATTTTCACCGAAATTCATGTTCGTAGTTTGTATCTTGTTCTCGTCAACCTTTTGTTTTTCAAGCAACTCAAGTAAACCGCTAACGCGCTCTGTATGTAATTTTGATACAGATTCCAGCTCACTACCTTTGTTCACAACTGACAGAGTCCAGAGCATTAGGTCCGGCGCTACCTCTTGTTTTGCAGTTCCGTACACGGCTATATGGGGTTGAGTAATTTCGTGAGCTATATTGGGTAGAGATAGAGAACATACAACTAAGGCAATTAAGATTCTGATTGTTCTGAATTTCAT
Source organism: Aurantivibrio infirmus (assembly GCF_054767315.1). Lineage (NCBI taxonomy): Bacteria > Pseudomonadati > Pseudomonadota > Gammaproteobacteria > Cellvibrionales > Cellvibrionaceae > Aurantivibrio > Aurantivibrio infirmus. The sequence goes on along the minus strand of NZ_BAAFSK010000006.1, from coordinate 211,304 downwards.
ACTAACTCCATTGTTAAGCATTGGTTAACATTACGTTGATTCGGCTATGTGGTATTCCGCGTCAATCTAGGAACATTTATCTTAAAACAGTTAATTTTATAGAATTCAAATTGATTTAAAAATACCAGGGCAGTATTGTTCGTAAACTCTTTACAAAATACAGCTGAAAAATTGATGAATGATGCAAAAATTTCCTTATCGTTGACCAAAATAAGTATTTATATCCTAGCTCTTACGCTTATTTTTGTAGGAATTTTTTTCATTTCTGTAGAAAAGAATAAAAATATCGAAAGCAACATTGTTAAAAAAGAGAAGGTAACGATACAAAGCACTCAAACTTCCTACATTTCTGATTCACCGCAGCCAATTAAATCTGGGAAAGCAGTCGCTACGCCAGATCCTTCAACTAATGACAATGACCTGTACTATTTGTCCCAGTTGATCGAAATTATTCCGAATCCAAACAAAGATTTTTCGGATTACAATCAAATTCAAGATATTAGCAAAGACCCGCGTATACCCTTAGGAGATATATCGCTACTTAGCGCAGAAGACGCATTTGGTTTATATAAGTGGTTGATATTTTGTCAGACGTTTAATGAGATGTCTTGGACAGAAAAGCGAAATTATAAACTAGATGATATTCCATCTATTCAAGTCGACAAGGGAGAAGAAATCAATAGGCGTATTGATGCTTGTGAGACTATAAACGAAACGGATTACCGGCCGGCCCACGATCTTCTTTTGCATGCTGCGAAAAAGGGTTTGCCGAATGCACAGCGAATACGCAACAACAACGAGTATTTGGACCGGAGGCCGGTATAAGACGATTCAAGAGCTCGAACGCAGTACTGATAAAGAAGAGATGGCACTCGCAATGGAGGTTCGTGAATTTCAAATATCTCTATTGAATAGCCTACATAAGAATGACTATCACATCGCTACTTTTGAGCTGGGTTATTTATATGCAAGTAACAGTTTGAACCGCGATCAGGTTAAGGCCTTAACTTACTATTTAATATTTTATTCGGAGATGAAAAAGCCAGATAACTTTAAGAAATTTTTAGCCAGTTTTAGTTCTGATACGATGCGACCCGTTGATATTCAATTGGCGGTCGATGCAGCTAACAAGTATCTAGATGAAAAATACAATAAATAGTATTTTAAATTTCACTCTAAGACTCGAGCGCCTAAAATCACTTTAGATTCGTTCTGAGTTTCTTTTCTTCGCTGTTATTAATTTATAACCAACATCTAAAAACGAAGCATTTAAAATAGCGCTATTGTTTTTCTTCCATTTCCCGTTTGAGAGGTCTTGCGTTAGCTTTTCCAAACCTTCTGATACGTTATCCAAATTCGAAAACGCAGAAATAGACTGCCGTACTTGCTCGTTAAGATACGCTTCCGGTCGTTTCCAAAACGCTGCGAGAAACCCATCTTTGCAGTCATCGGGTATCAGTAGTGGCTTCATCTCGACTTCGTCAAAATATTTTTCTAACTCATTCAATTTAGGAAAAATTCGTAGATCTGCTTTATAAATCTCGGGGAAGTAATCGCGAGTAAGCCAGAAGGGTGCGGAGTTAGGATCCCAACTAACAGCAACGAATTTATCTGTTGTAACCCTATTAATTTCGCGGAATGCGCTGTCTCTATCTTCCCAGTGATGCATGGAAAGCACGGTCATGGCATGGGAAAAACTATTATTTTCAAACGAAAGGTTTTCAGCAAAACTTTGCTCGACCTTATGAGCGCCTTTCTTTCTTTGAGAAATCATCTCAAGTGAAGGCTCTACCGCCACCAACTCCACACCTTCGGGCTCATAAGATCCGGTTCCAGCACCTATGTTCACGATCTTTGTCGCATCGCGAAGTTCTGCATATAGCTGTTTTGCTATTTTAGGGTCAGTACAGCGAGAAACTGAATAGTTAACGCCGATTTTGTTATATTTTGCATCCATTAGGAATCATTCGTTGCTCAGATTGAAGGTATGAGTAATGCAACGTATCGATATCCCCAATCTTAGGGGTTTACCCACTTTCCAGTATTAGCGCAACTCTGTAGGTGACTCAAAGAGACATGTGGAGCGCTACACAATTCTCGATTGCTTCGACCAAGCATCAGGCGTTGAAACAAATAGATCATCATAGCGATTGGGTTGCCGCCCGCTTCCGGCCCAAAGATCTCTACCCAATCAAAGTTAGATATATCCATATTAAATTTCTTCGCGAAAGATTCGATAAAATCCTTGCCGTCTTCACCCGCTAATTTAAATCCACAGAGCAAACATGTGTTTTCATTTAAATCGCCTTCGGGTTTCCAAACTTCCGAAATGGTGAACTCGGTAATTTCTTTTAGGGATATCTTACTCATTATTTACCTAAGTATAGTTAGATATGACGGGTTAGGAGTGAAGAAACATCTGAACAGCTTAAAAGCGCTAAAAAAATTCTATCGTCTCGTTGCTTTGGCGCTTAACCCAGTTATTCCATTTAATTTCTAGTGCTTTAACTCCGCCAATATAATTATCATCAACGAGATAATATGACAGTGTACGATCACCCCGCTTAAACTTATGCATCAATCGCATCACAAAACTTTGACTTGTCTGAGTTGAAAGTAGGAAATAGACAAACTGGCCTGCTTGGCTTTGTAAATTTTTCTGACCGTCGACAAGCGAATGCCGCCATTTATCACTAGGAAGTTTCAAAAACTCGTCGATGCTAGTCAAATTATTATTGTCGAGACTATTAGCAACACTCCATTGATTACCTGTATGGGGCTCTATATACAGACCAGCGTCAGTTCTTTGTAGTGTTTCCATTTGCTCCGCCAAACCCTCGTTCAGCCATGCAGGCGAATAAGGCACTATAGTGTCGACTACTGCATGGCTTACTTCGTGGCGAATAGTTTTGAATGTGTCATCTCGATTTTCCCGAAGATAGACGACTATTTGATTTTCCTTGCTAAAGTAAATCCCATAAGACGAAACCATATTACCCCGTTTTTTTTGAATGAGGTATTTTGTGTATTCGTTTCTATCTTTAAGAATTAATATATTTACCGGGACGGTTTTATAAATATCAAAAAATAGAATTCGATCAAAAAACTCGTAAACATTATTTACATCGTCGCTAATATTTTTATTCTCTTGCTCGCTTAGCTCGACGCCTATTGCTTTGATATTAATATCAAAGCGAGTCCAATCGGACTTTGTATCATCCAACGCAACTACATCCTGATCAACACCTTGAACTTTTTTGTCACCAAAATGTACTTTCCCCTCCTCGTCTACCCATTTATAGATTTGAGAAAAACACATTCCGGAGGCAAATAGACATATAAGCCCTAAAAACAAACGAAACGACATTAAAAATACAACTCCCTAATTTTTTGCACTCGTGGCGCGATATCTATTTCCGAAAAAGGCTTAAAACTAAATCTATTGTAGACGGGGCTTCGAGCAAAGGCCGGTAATAAACCTAGCGGTTGTTATTCATAACATGCAGTACGGCAGTATTTTGATGCCACCAGGACAAAAGCAAAGGAAGCAAAACCGCAAAAAGCAAGAATATGATGAGACTCTTAAACACAACTGCCAATATTACACCAAAGATCGGCAAGATATTAATAAGCACATTAGCCATGGCTTTATGGGCGGTGGATGATGTACTCAATGCACCACAAGATTCGCATTTGTATCGTAGTGAAAAGATATTTTTGAGTCGCAACGCGTTGTTTTTACAATTAGGACATTCTCTCATTACGCTTCCTTCATTATTTTGTTTTAAATTAATTTGACTCCTGAGACATCCCTCTAGTCTTCAGTAAGTTCACTGCTTACAAAAAGGGGGAGTGAAAGCAGCATTTAGTATATTCCTCTGAGCGTGTGCTTTATGTAACGGAAGTATAGCTCAACGCCCAGTATGCCGGTCCACTTACATATCTTCATCTATACAGGTGCAGCGCTAAGTTATCATTGAAAACTAAACCGAAAAATTCAAGTAACTCTTTGTTTTAATTAAATAAATTTTCGTAGAGATTATTTAAAAACAACCTGTTCGCGCAAGAAAACTTATGACTTTTCGCATTCAATCATGTGAACGGATTGTTGTCGATAGCCTGTCTTACCTTAGGTCTTTGAACTATTTTAATTACTTTTTACGTGTAACTTTCTATTTGGGGTGCTTGGTTATCGGCCAATCGAAATTATCTGGTGGTCGGTTTTTAATTCAGGATTAGCTTGAAGGGTGGGGAATTTGGATAATAAAAAATCGAGGGTATTGTTATTTAACAAAATGTATTGCGATGCGCGGGCGAGACTGGATGAATTGAATCGGATAGTGAGAAAATAAAATCCGATTCAATTCATACGAGTAGATTAGTTGCCTAATTAGAAGAGCATTCCTAGCTTGCGAGAGGATTCAAACCGTCGTCATGGGCAAGTACATTTCCTGCAGGAAGTGGTGGCGTTTCTTCTTTACCTCGAGTTAGCCATGCAGACTGAAAAGCAGTAAGTAAGCCCCAGATTGAAATCCATGATAAGCAAATCAACCAAAAATAAGAGAAAGGTAAAGCCCATTTAAATCCAAACCAGCCACCGTAGCGAATGCGGTGAACGATTCCTGGAATTATCGCAGCGAACAAGCCACCAATTACAATAGCGACTAGCGTGCGGCCCGGGTTTAAAAACAATTGTAGTAGTAAAACAATTTTCAAACCTTCAATTAAGGTCATTCGTAATAATTGTGTTGCTGCAAACAAGCGAACCCATGGAGCACCGCTGTCTTGTTGTCTGAAAGGTTTAAAAATATAGCTCATCATCACTAAATTTTCGCGAACATTGCTGCGCGCCCAACGCAACAACATTTTTCGAAGTTGTGTGAAATGTTCGGGGACTTTTGTCATGACAACGGCGTCACGAGCGTAAGTGACACGCTTACCGGAGGCTAATACTAAATTCGTCAGTGCGCGGTCTTCGCCAATATTGGCGGGTTGTCCCAAAAACGTTTGCTGCTCCCATTCTGCAAGCAGCGGTCTGAGTACGCTGGCACGATAAGCAGACAGCGCACCGGGTGTACAAAACACGCCGCCGAATACACTTTGTCCCGCGCGAATAAAATCAAAGGCGCTAGTGAAAGACACTTCCATCATTTTCGCGATAGGTCCCGAGTCTATATTCAATACGCGAACATTTCCGGCAACGGAGCCTATGCGTTGATCAAACACAAAAGGGCTGACGATACGTTCTAGAGTATTGGTGAGAACTTCAGAGTCGGAATCAATAGTGACGATGACTTCACCGCTGCAACGATTAAATCCGGCCATCAGTGCTTTACGCTTACCGGCGTTTTTAGCCTGGCGTAACGCTGTGACGTTATTGGGAAATTCTTGTTCAGCCTTTTGCATCCAATGCCAGGTGTCGTCTTTAGAGCCGTCGTCGACACAGATTACTTCTAAGTCGGTTAATGGATAGTTGCTAGCAAGAATGCTGCGAACAGTCGCGAGTACCTGTTCGCCTTCATTAAAGGCCGGAATGATGACGGATAGACTGGGTAAATTAGTGTGTGAAACCGCACCACAGGGCCGATAGAGAAGCGCGAAGCTTACTCGCCATATTAAGGTGAGTAAGCCGAAAGCGATCAGTAGCCAGGTTAGATAATCATTTGTGATGAGCCAGCGAAAATCACCAGCGAGTGGGTTGTTAATAAATAAATTAATTTGGCGAACAATTAGACCTAGGGTGAGAAGTCCAAACACTGCAACCAGCCCTGGGTACAGTCGATCTGTGTTTGAGGTAAGACGCATCGTAGTTCCTTTTCGTGAAGACACGGAATAGATAAATAAAAGTGTTAACTGAAAACCGGTAAGTACATTGGGACGATCATTCGAGCGTTCAAGTGATACAGTCGAAGCGGAAGACTCAGTGTTACAAGCGTTTACAATTTGAAACGTTTGACTATTAAAACTGGTTAACGCGCCTCAATCCCAAGGACCCGCCGTCCAAATTCTAAGGGCGCTATTTTCACTCAGGTAGACAAGTGTGAGTAGAGTAGATTCTATTCAATGAAGGGAAGTATTGAGTTTTGTGAAAACCTACCACTAACTTTTAGGGGTAAGCTTACGACTATAGTATGACTTTGATTGTTCATGGTGCTCGAAAGAGTTTTAAAACATTTTTAAAGTAATGAATTGGAAAAAAACGGCGCAGTTTACAACCAGCACATTCTTTAAAACAAGGTATTTTAGACGTGATCTAAAAAAATATTTCTGCGACTCATTTCACTAAATTTGGCCTGAGCTAAAAGGCAATTCGACTCTCCTACCAATTCATGCTTTCTCGGTTTAATAATGAGTAGCTGCAATTTTAGACTTGTCCAACAAATGATATTTAGACACGGGAGCGTTTCGATATCGCAAGTCCGTGGTCTAAGTAATAGCTTTAAATATCATCACTTCGTCATCTAAGCGCAATATTCTTCTCATATCGTAGGCAACTCAATTTTGACAATCAGCTGGTCTTATAAATAGATCTACGGAGAATAGTATGCGCAATACAGTATCCTTTTTTTGCCGCAAGACTTTTTTGCCAAGTTTATTGTCTGCAAGCTTGGTCGTTACGATCGTCGCGAGTGCGGGAAATGATCACTATGATAAAGACAGAAAACAAGGTGTCGAAAAGTATAAAAACACTAAAGTTGAGTTAGGGCCACGCCCATTCTTTTTAGTTGATGACATGGATGAAAGTTACTTAAAGCATCGACTTAAAAATTGTAGTCGAGGACCGTTCAAATCGAGTGATTTTTCCATTGGTCATCGCGGTGCTGCGTTACAGTTTCCAGAACATACCAAAGAGTCTTATGAAGCGGCTGCAATAATGGGCGCAGGTGTCGTCGAATGCGATGTCACCTTCACTCAAGATCAAGCCTTGGTTTGTCGTCACTCTCAATGTGACTTACACACTACCACCAATATTCTTGAAACTGAGTTAGCAGAGAAATGCAGTCTACCCTTCGAACCTGCACAGTTTGATCTAGACGACAACTTAATTAAACCAGCGACGGCAAGATGTTGTACCAGTGATATTAGTCTGGATGAATTTAAATCCTTGCAGGGCAAAATGGATGCCTTCAATCCACGCGCAACAACAGTTACAGACTATCTCGCTGGCACCGCTGCTTGGCGGACAGATTTGTACGCGAGCAGAGGTACATTGTTAAGCCATAAAGAAAGTATCGAGTTGTTTAAAAAGTTAAATGTAAAAATGACACCGGAGTTAAAAGAGGCCAGCGTCGCGATGCCTTTTAATGGTTTAACGCAGCAAGCTTATGCACAGAAGATGCTCGATGAGTATCGGGAAGCTGGTGTTCCTCCTTATAAAGTATTTCCTCAGTCATTTAATTTAGAAGATGTTCGTTACTGGATTAAAAATAATTACGCTTTTGGACGACAAGCGGTTTATCTAGATGGCCGTTACGAAACAGCCGATTTCGATTTTAGAGATTCCGCAACGTGGCAGCCATCGATGGAGCAGCTCGTCGCTGAGGGCGTAAAAATAATTGCACCACCAACCTTTATGCTAGTTGAAGTTGAGAATGGAAAAATTGTACCGTCGGATTATGCCTTAGCGGCAAAAGCGGCAGGCTTGGATATTATTACCTGGACTTTGGAGCGTTCTGGCCCGCTCGCTAACGGCGGTGGTTTTTACTATCAATCAATTGATGGCAGCAATCCAAAGCCAACCAACCCTGAAACCGGTGTGATCAATAACGATGGTGACATGATGGTTTTACTTGATGTGCTAGCGCGCAAGGTGGGTGTAAAAGGCGTTTTTTCAGACTGGCCGGCGACAACCAGCTACTATGCAAACTGTATGAATATCCGTTAATAAAATGGCGAAGCCGCTGCAAAAAAGTTTAATTTTGTAGTGGTTTTGATCGATCAGTTAAATTCAAACAAATTCCGTTTTGAACATTGCGCTAACCGATCGATAGCTCGTTATTGTTGCACCCGGTACTGAATATCGTTATCTAGCCAGCGGCGTACAAGCCCCCAGCCGTCGTCAACGATTCGCGAGTAGGTATTTATAATTTCACTCGACAGTTTAAATAATTGTTGTCCATCAATATCTTTTTCTCCCTCACCTAATAAGTCGTTTTCTAAGCAGCCAAAAAGAAACAGTAATTTATTTTCATAAGCTTTTATATTGCCTATTGAATGAAATTCAATATCAACTAAAGTTGAAATTCGGTCAGCTTGATAGCGAAGTTTTTGATTCTCAGTTTTAACACACTGGATCAAATAACGAAGATACCGGCCTTGCCAATGCTCGACTTTGCCGATCGTTGCTGCGTGACTCGAAAGCCCGCGAATTTTTGCAACTTGTTCTATAGTTTGAGGTAGTTGTTTAGCAACAAAATTGAGCAGTTCAATTTGCTTAAACGTTTGTGGATAAGTAACAGATTCATCATTATCTGCGCTGTCGATTGGCGTTGATTGATCGTTAGAAAAATAGGTAAGGCGCTTTGAAAGACTCACAACCATGGTGAGTAACTCATCGACAAAATGGGAGTGTAGCTCGAAGTTGTCGATAACATCATCGTCATGCCAGTCATGGGCAATGGTTCGCCAAGCATTGTCCAAACAAGATCTATCTTTGTCTGATAGCAGCTCATCGATGGGGTCAGTGAATACCTCAAGAGCAATGATTTGTCGCTGTAATTGTTCTTGCAGCTCAACAATCTCTGTTTGGAAATATTTCCCACCCGCTAAAAGAGACATACTCATACCGCGGTGTAGCTGCACAGATTTAATCATTTGGTTAAGTTGACGGATTATCAGCAGTGCATCATTTTGTTGGCGTATTCGTTTCCAGAACGCCTTGAAATGTCGCCTATCTTTTAGGTTCTGACTAGACTCTTCTTTAGGGTTTGAGTCAGTGTTTGAGATTGGTGCAAGCTTGGCTTTAGATTGGTTTGTCATGGTGCATCAGGCATTCGAGATCTTATTAATAGAGTATCTTCAAGGTGTTTCCGAATCTTTCCAAATTTTTATAGCAATGGTCGTACCATAACGGCTTCGGTACAGTGTTACCAGTATACTGGTCTTGAAATCCCTTACTCATGAGTCAAGATAAACTCCGTTGTAAAAAACCCAGCTGCAAAAAAATTCAGCCGCAAAAAACCGCGCTAAAAGCACGGTTTTTCGACGTGCTTGATAATGCTTACTTAGGGTTTATTCAAATAATTTGCCCAAGCCCATAAAGCGGGTCTCGCCCGAGGAATCGTCGACGCCGTCGTTATCGGTGACGATAAAGACTTCACCGTCTTTGGTGATTGCAGTACCTTCTACTTTGTCTAGTACCCAGCCATAGCTCGCCTTCAGATCAGGTAGTAAATCGCGAACCAATAGCTTCTCTAGCACTGGAAAATCTTGTCCTTCGGCAACCGTGGTAAGACCTTCGGTAGAAAACCGATACAAACGTTTTAATCTAGCTTTAGTCCCCTGCTGATTATCCCGTTCAATTACAGCGAAGTTATTGTCATCAATCGCAGTCAGTTCACTAAGGCCGACCCATGCACCTGGCTGAGCGTCATCAATTGGATAATACGCAAAAGTCCATTCATCGCTCGCGGGAGAATAAAATCCGATACGTACTAATCCTGCTGCGTCACCATTCCACTCGCGCTGAAATGCAATGACAACTTTTTCGTTTGTAGCATCACCTACAACTGCTACGCCTTCAAAGCCATTACTTTTTTGTTTGGCACTAGTATCTGCTGGTAAATTAATTTCTTCTAACACGGTTCCGTCTTTAGCGGCGCGAATTAATAAATTGGGTCGGCTGCCGCCGTTGCCTTCGGAAACTAACCAGAAGCTGCCGTCGGTACGTTGCGCGATACCTTCCAAGTCGTAATCAACGGTGGCGCCATCTTTTTGTAGAATAATCGCAGTGTTAATAATGGCAGGCTGTTGACTAACATCGATTTTGAAAATTCGCGATTTAGCATAGTAACTATCCGGTACTGCGTAGATAGTGTCTTCATCATTGTTATCGCCAACCATGCCGCTGAGAGCACCCCAAGGTAGTAATGTATTTTCTGTCGATTTTATTTGTGGATAATCCGGACGAGACTCACCATAACGGTAAATAGAAACCGTGGAGCGAATGCCGTCATCGGCGCTATCTTCTTCGCTGGCGACAACTAAAAGATTCCGACTCGGAATCGTTAATACGCCTTCCGGCCCAACAGTTGTTGGTAAGAGTTGATGCAGTTTTGGTTCCTGACCAAAACGGGTTGAATATACGGCGATGATGTTGGCGCGTTCGTTACCGATAAAAATAAAATCATTTCTGCCATAGCGATCAACAGTAACCGCTTCAGGTTCAATACCTTTGTTTTCAGATCGGCTTTCTGGGTAGTGTCCCGCGCGAATTAATTCATGCTCAAGGCTAGAACCTGATTCATAACTCACTCGGCCACTAGCGTTAAAAATAGTGAAACCACGACTACCACCCGCAACGCTTTGCTCATCCTCATAATCACCTTCGTTTGCTGTGACCAGTTGCCAGTTGTTTAGCCATGCAACCGCATCAGGTTCGCGTCGCCGATCTAAAATTAAATCAATAGGCTCGATAACATCGTCCTCGATAGTATCGACATCAAATAAGTCCGCGGAGCCCGCAGTGAAATCGTGAATGACTTTTGCGCGTCGTAAATCAACAAGAATGACATGATTATTTTCCTGCAAAGTTACAGCGGCAATATTAAATTTGTTTATCGCAACATATTCAGGTTCAGGATCGCTGGGTGCGATGTCGCTATAGCCGCGGAGGTCTACATTTCTGACTTTCCATTTTGATGTTGGGCCACTCATGGTTATCACCGACAAATGGCCAGCAGGTTGTTGCGGAATAAAACCATCGTTAAGGTCTTCATCGCGTTCATTCTCAATTGCGATTGCTGCATAACGACCATTGGGGCTTATTGCGATTGCATCTGGTTGACCGCCTAAATCGAAATCGCTCAACCAACGAGGTTGCAAAGGATTCCCTATCCAATAAACAGACAGCTTTCCACTTGGTTGAGTAAAACTTGAGGATGTATTAATGCCAACTAATAAGTAGTTATCTTTTACTGCCACGGAAGTAGGTTCGCCGTCTAGCTGGACAAATCCTGCGGGTTTAGGTTTGGCAGGGTCTTTAATGTCGATTAAACCAACGCGCCCTTTTGGACTATCACTGTAAAAAATAACCTTGCCGTCTCGGCTCGCGGCACTGATTTCTGCCGCTGTACTGTCGTCGAGTGAATCGCCGCTAGCGAGATCTAGGTTTTCAAATACAGGAAAGGTTGCGATACGTTCAAAGTATTGTGCGTTGTTGTGGTGCTTGAAATTTTTCCAATGATCATATTGTGTTGCATGAGTGTTGGCTATCATTACGCCACTTGCTAGTGCGCCATACGCTATCGTGCGAATAGCGCTTGCCAAGAAATTCTTTTTCATGGACTGTTCCCCTCGTTGGTCAATTGTATTGAGATAAATTGATTGAAAGAGAGGGAGAGTAAGTGAGTTTTTTTACGGTGGTGTTAAGGATTTATTGCGAGTGAACTAGAAAAAATTCAACATGGATGAAGAAATGAATTTCAATTGAATCCAAAAAAATCGGTGAACGTTAATAATCAACAGTCTGTTTCTTGGCTACGCTTGTAAAATATGCACATAACAAACGGCACCGACGCCCACCATATGAGCAAGCCCTGTTTTTGCACCCTTGTGTTGTCTTTGGCCTGCTTCGCTGCGAAGCTGCATGGTAAGTTCACCTATTTGTCCGATGCCGGTTGGTCCAATTGGATGTCCCATGCCAATCAAACCGCCGGAACTATTCACTGCGCAACGACCGCCTATTGAAAACTCACCCGCTTTTAATGCATGAATGCTGGTACCTGCCGCACATAAGCCCATGGCTTCAACATATTCGAGTTCCTCAATGGTAAAGGCATCGTGTAATTCGACGAGATCTAGTTCATTCGCTGATAGCTGTGCTTGTTGCAATGCTAATGCGGTTGTTTCTTTGGTGAGGTTCGTATCGAAACTGGTCGCGTCATCGTAGACTCGTTGGCTTCTAGCCGCTGATGCGCTGACACGAATGGCTCGGCTGCTATCAATGCCAAGTTTTTTTATCCCCTCTTCCGAAGCAACGATAACAGCCGCAGCACCTTCACCAATTGGCGTGCATTGCAAAGAGGTGAAAGAACCTGCGATTTTTTTACCATTCAAAATTTCATCCAAACTGCGTTCTTTTTGTCGTTGCGCGTTGGGGTTTTTCGAAGCATTGCGATGGTTTTTAAGTGCGACCAAAGCGATATCGTCGAGCTTTACTTTGTGTTTGTGAACATATTCATCGGCTAGCAAAGCAAAATGTGTAAACGGTGCAATCGCATCACCAACCAAGTTGGGGATACCTGCAAGCGTTTCAGCGCGAACGACTTTCGCGGGCTTATCAACACCGACGGCTAAGGATACCTCCGCAAGTCCTGCCGCAACTTCAAAACAAGCGTGACGAAATGCAGTAGAACCGGATGCGGATGCATTTTCGATGTGCGTTATCGGTAAACCGTGTGATCCCAAATGCCGCAACATGGGACGACCAGGTGCCATCGGCAGCAATGCTTTTGCGACATACGCTGAATCAACATTGGGCCATGCAATATTCGCATCGATTAATGCATGGCGTACCGCTTGTAAGCCCAATGATACGTAGGGTGTTTCGCTTACATACTGATAGGGATGGTAGCCGACACCAACGACATACACAGGTGATAATTCGCGAAGAATACGTGGCATGGACACTCTCAGTTTTATAGCGCTACAAAATTTAATTCATGATCGTTGTTGAAGGTGCTGTTTTGGCCTAATGCTTCGGGTGCCGACCTGGAGACAACTGTTGCCGTCATCGCTTGGCCAGGCTCAAGTGCGCCTTTATTAGCGGCATGTTTAATTAGTGCTCTTATTACCGGGCCCTCCTGCAAGCGAATAGCACCGACGACAAACGGCGCCTCGCGTTGGTGACCGCCGTAAACATGAACGGTGGTAGAAGAAACTAATTGCCCCTTTGGCAACAGCGCGTATTCCTGTAATGAATCACCATCTGCACCACAGCGTTCGCAGCCATAATGTTGCAGAGGAAAAAATAGATAACCACAAGTACAGCGAGCACCGCATAAAGTTATTTCATTGTCTTCATTGAGAGAATAGGTCGCGGCTTGAAAGGGCAAAGAGGGTGATGCCAAAATTTTTCTCCAAACTTTACGATAGCTTCTGATCTGAGCAGGAACAGCGGCTTCAAAATAATGTGGCGAACTTCAATCCCTGTGCCAGCTAGGTATAACCAGTAAATCTTCACCAAAAACTTAAAAACAGATGGTGACTTTTAGGTATTATCCGAATAACATACTTGCTGGTCAACAAGTATGTTGAGAATAGGAAAAGTAAACGCGACTCAGCAACAAACAGAGAGTAATTTTGTGCAAGCCAGTAGTCTGTTTGGTTGCCGATAATTAACGCCCTAACAGTTAGATAAATTTTATGTCAGCGAACCCACAAGCCACTTCACAAAAAGAGCTGCGACGCACGCAAGCAGAGAGAAAACAGGAAGCTGAGCGGCGCATTATTGAATCAGCAATCTCAATTATGGCCGAAAAAGGCTTAAGTGGTTTGACCCTGGCGGCGGCAGGTGAGGGAGCGGGCTATAGTCGCGGTATTGCGGGGCATCATTTCGGTAAAAAAGATGAGTTGTTAATTGCCACCGTTCGATACATCACCGGAAAGTTCAGTGAAGAACTAATAAAAAGAATGCATGACAGGCCGGGCTTGGCCATGTTGCAAGAAGTCATTAGAGAGTATTTTGTTCGCGCAAATAAGGATGCCAGGGCGATAAAAGCGTTACATATTTTGTTATCGGAAGGTGTTTGCAATCCGGTGTTAAGAGCGCCATTAGCCGAAGTAAACGCTGCTGGTATTAAAGGGATTGCATATCATATTCGCTGCGGAATTGATCAAGGAGAAATAAGAAAAGACATCGATGCCAAAGCACAGGCACTCATAATCATTTCGAGTTTGCGTGGCATTATGGCGCAATGGTTGGTTGATAATCAGCGAATCTCATTAGCAGCGGTACAAAAAGAATTCTTAGCGAGTGTAATCCGGAGTCTAGCGCCGTGAACAATACCGTCGCCATTGATTTTACAGCCAAAAAAGTGGTGGCCAACCGCTTGGAAGATTGGGCGCAGCGAGAACCAGATCGTGTCGCACTTATTGAAGGTGCCCGGCAACTAACTTATTTTCAGTGGAACGAAAAAGCAAATCGCTTGGCAAGTGCGTTGATTGCAAAGGGTGTCGATCAGCAAGATATCGTTGTAGTGCGGACTCAAAATTGTTTGGAATGGCCAATTATCTATGCGGCACTCGCCAAAATTGGTTGTAGTGTTCTCGGTTTAAATTGGCGATTAACGGCCGATGAAATAAATTACATTTTAGTAAATAGTGGTGCTCGGGTTTTTATTTGCGATGACAAAAACCCAGAACAACTCATCTCAGCTTTCGATAATATCGAAATGAAGTTGTTAGCCGCCATTGATTGCAGTTTTAACATTGCAAAGATAAATTTCATTTCTTTCTCAAGCCTGCTTGAATCGTCTGCAGCGAAAAACTTTTTTTCCCAACAAGATCCGAAACTTATTATTTATACTTCGGGCACAACGGGGTTTCCCAAGGGCGTACAAAGCAAACATTTTCGTGCCGACGAAGATCCGAATTCCGCAAAAAATACCGAAATACGCGAATATCTTGCCAGTGTACGCGGGCAGAGTTCGGGCGAAGCGGAGACTGTTTTGGTGACGATGCCAATGCATCATGCTGCGGGGCCGAGCATCGTCCGAACCGGTGTTAGTCGTGGCAGTACCTTGGTTTTTCTCCCGCGCTTCGACGCAGAAGCCGTCTTGCGGTTAATCGAACACCATAAAATCACTGCCTGGAATGGTGTACCGACCATGTATAAGCGCATCGCTGCGCTGCCGGAGACTGTTCTTAAAAAATATGATGTTTCATCTATTCGTTCATTAAGCGTTGGTGCAGCACCGGTCCCCTCGTCTTTAAAACAATGGATCATCGATTTCTTTGGCAACTGTTTACGCGAAAATTATGGTTCGACTGAAGTCAGCATGGTGTCAGCTTTAGCTCCAGAGATGCAGGCCTTGAAACCGGGTTCGAGCGGCAAGCCCTTTCGTCATGTAAAGATATCTGTACGTGATCAAAATGGCCGGGAATTGCCGACGGGTGAAACCGGAGAACTGTGGATATACACCCCCGTCGCCATCAGTGTTTATCTCAATGCTGATCCACTCGATGAAAATGTAATCGATGAGCAGGGTTTTTTCCGCATGGGTGATATTGGCCGACTCGATGAAGATGGCTATCTTTATATTACTGACCGCAGTAAAGACATGATTATTTCTGGTGGCGTTAATATTTATCCTGCGGAAATCGAAGCCGCACTTATTCAACATCCATCTGTTCAAGATGTCGCAGTTATTGGAATTCCTGATGAAGAATTTGGAGAACAGGTCAAAGTTTTCTGTGAATTGATTCCTAATAAAAATGTTTCTTTAGAAGAGCTCAATAAATTTGCTGCGGAAAAGTTAGCCTCTTATAAACGTCCTAAATCGATTGAAATTGTTGAAGAGTTACCGCGCAATACAATGGGAAAATTATTGAAGCGCGAATTGCGTGATCCCTACTGGCAGCAGCAAGAGAGAAAAGTATGAGTGATATATTAAGTTTAACGGGAAAAGTCGCTTTTATTACCGGCGCTGGTCGTGGTGTGGGAGAACAAATTGCAAAACATTTTGCAGAACATGATGCCGCTGGCGTTGTTGTGAACGATTTCTTTGCAGAGCGTGCAGAAGCTGTGGCCAAGGCTATTAATGATAAGGGTGGTAAGGCGCTCGCACTGCAAGGCGACGTGACCAATCATGACAGTGTAAAAGCATTAATCGCACAGGCCATCGATCATTTTGGAAAAATAGATATTCTCGTCAACAACGCAGGAAACGCTGGCGCTGAACCCGATCCCGATGCGCGAAAACCTTTTTGGGAGCATGGGCCGGAGGTGTGGAATAGTTTTATTGGTGTTAATTTTTACGGTGTATTGAATGCTTCGAGTGCGGTTATACCCGGGATGATTGAGCAAAAGGGTGGCAAGATTATCACGATTATTTCTGATGCAGGCCGTGTTGGCGAAACCGGATTGGAAATTTATTCCGGAGCGAAAGCCGGCGCCGCTGGTTTTACTCGCGCCATTGCGCGCTCCTTAGGTCGTCATCAAATAAAAGCAAATTGCATTGCGATAGCAGCGACTTTAACGCCGGATGTGCAAGCACGTTTAGAAGCAAATCCCGAGCGTTACAAAAAAATTATGGAAAAATATGTAATTCGTCGACCGGGCAAGCCCACTGATGTGGCCAATATGGCCTTGTTTCTAGCCTCTGAAGCAAGTGATTGGATTACCGGGCAGACCTACCCTGTTAATGGCGGATTTTCTTTTAACCTTTAAACAATGTTGGTGAAGTGTATCTAGCTTGAAGTTTATCAAAGCAAACAAGAGTAAATAAAAATGAGTGCAGCACAAGGCATAGTCACCGAGCGACGGGGTTCGATTTTTATCATCACTATTAATCGACCAGAGGCAAAAAATGCTTTTAATAATATGCAGTCGCAACTAATGAACGATGCCATTGATCAATTTGAAGCGGATGACAGTTTATTTGTGGCAATCATTACCGGCGCTGGCGGGACTTTTTCAGCGGGCGCGGATTTAAAAGAAGCGGGGTCGGGCGTAAAACGCATTAGCCCACCGCGTGGTGGTTTTGGTGTTTTTGCAAAACCGCCGGCAAAGCCATTAGTAGCGGCAGTCGAAGGTTATGCAGTGGGTGGTGGCTTTGAACTGTGCTTGACCTGCGACATTATCATTGCCGCTGAAACCGCTAAATTTGGCCTGCCAGAAGTTAGACACAATGTGGTTGCGATTGGTGGGGGTTTATTTCGCTTGCCTAAACGTATGCCCTATCATCTTGTTATGGAGCTCGCCTTAAGTGGTGAATTCAAGGATGCAAAATATTTTCAAGAGCAAGGCGTGGTTAACCAAGTGGTCGCAACCGGCACAGCTTTAGAAGCAGCAATTCTCTTTGCGGAAAAAATTCAGCGCAACGGCCCTACCGCACTTGCGGCGACTAAGGAAATAATTCGTCGTTGTTACGATTGGAATGATGAAGAAGCTTGGCAAGCACAAATGCCTTTCGCGAACAAAGCATTTGAATCAGAAGATCGAAAAGAAGGCCTTAAAGCCTTCGCGGAAAAAAGAAAACCCAACTGGAAAGGTCGATAACGGACAGTAAAAATGCACTATTTTGCAATACTAAAAAAATTAATTCGTGTCGCTGTTCGCGTAGGGCAAGTAGGCAATTTATTTTTGCCACTGTGTTTAGTTTTGGCGATGTCACCAAAGCTGTATGCGCAAGCACAATATGGTGGGACATTAACTATTGCTCTAGAGGCTGATTTCCCACCTTTTGATCCGCTGTCGATGGGTGCACTGGTGGAACGAACAGTTGCGGCGTCTTTTTATGAAACCTTATTTGAACAAAATGAAAACGGCGAGCTAATTCCATTATTAGCGAAATCGTATAAGGTATCTGAAGACGGTAAAACCTATACAATCAATTTGCGCGAAGGCATTAAATTTCATGATGGTACGTCGTTTAACGCGGCTGCTGTGGTTAGCAATTTTCAACGTTTACTAAAACCGGACAATGCCTGCCGCTGCATCGCAGAGATTTCTTTTGTTGACCGCGTTGCTGTTATTGATGAGTACGTTGTGCAATTCGAATTAGCGCGCCCTAATTCTGGATTAATCGGAATCCTCGCTGATGTGAGCGGTTTGCAGCCGTCACCAACGGCTATTGAAAAACTAGGAGATAAATTTTCATCGCAACCTGTGGGTACTGGACCGTTTCGTTTTGTTAAATGGGATCGTGGTATCGCATTAACGGTTGAGAAGAATCAACAATACTGGAAGCAAGGAATCCCCTATTTAGATCGCGTTATTTATCGACCGATACCCGATACCCAGACGCGCATGGCGAGTCTATTAGCAGAAGATATCGATATCGTCACTGTACCGGCGCCTGAGGACATTGCCAGTGTTCAAGAAGGTAAAAGAAAGCTCAGTTTGGTAAGCGCGCCAGGGCTGGGCACGGTTTTTACAATGTTTAATACAAGCAAACCGCCCTTTGATGATGTGCGTGTACGCCAAGCGATGTTCCATTCAATTGATCGCGCCACCATAAACAGCGCACTGAATAAAAGTGTTTACCCCTTGGTTAATAACCCATACGCTGAAAAAGTCTTTGGTCGTCATATCACAAATGACTTCCCCTCATTTGATCCAGTTAAAACGCGACAGTTATTAAAAGAGTACGCTAAACCTGTCAAATTTGAATTGTCCATCACCGCTGTCCCGACACAAGTGCGCATGGCCCAGGTTTTTCAGCAAATGTGGAAACAGTTCGGCATTGAAATGACTATCCAACAATTAGAACAACGGCAGTTAGTTGGCAAAGCAATTGATGGTAGCTTTGACGCTATGTTATTCCGCTGGTCGGGTCGTGCCGATCCTGATTTAAATGCCTACCAGTTTTTCCACTCGCAAAGCCCAAGAAATTATACAGCTTACAATAATCCCGAGATGGACGCGCTGTTGTTAAAAGGCCGAGAAGCGGTTCAGCAAAGCGATCGCATCGATGCCTATCAAAATGTTGCAGATTTATTGGCCCGCGATGGCCCGTATTTATTTTTATGGTCACAGCGTTATTATTTTATTACCACTCCCAGTGTTGAAAATTTGCCGCCTATTCCTGGCGGGATTCCTCAATTGCGAGAAGTTTGGCTCTCTTCTGAATGACAAATCGAATGCCTTGGTGGAAAAAATTAATTCCGTCGATAGTCGTCATATGGGCCGTAACTTTGGTCACTTTTCTTTTAAGTAGATTGCTGCCTGGGGATCCAGTCATCGCTTTACTTGGAGAAAATGCGACTCCTGAATTAATTGCATTATGGCGTGATCGATTTGGTTTGGATGAACCTCTATATACGCGATACTTTCAATGGCTAGGGCGAATCTTTATTGGTGATTTTGGCTATTCCTATCATACCGAGGAAAAAGTACTCGATATGATTCTGTATCGTTTACCGGTAACGCTAGAAATTCTTGTGGTCACTCAAATACTCGCACTGGCAATCGCTTTACCTCTGGCGATCACCAGTGCTTGGCGCAACAATAAGCTATTCGACAAGATTGCAATGGCTGGCTCCTTGAGCTTTCTTTCGATGCCACCGTTTTTAGTAGGTATCCTGCTCATCTATTTTTTTTCCATCCAATTAGGTTGGTTCCCAGCGACAGGATTTACTCCTGTTTCTGAAGGTATAGGTAAAAATTTAGCTTCAGTGTTCCTGCCTTCTCTCGCCTTAGCGCTCGCAGAGTTTCCAATTTACATGCGCTTGCTCCGCGCCGACTTAATTCAAACACTGCAACAAGATTTTATAACGGTGGCTCGGGCAAAAGGTATTAGCACGAAGAGAATATTGTGGCGGCACGCCTTAAAACCCTCTTCGTTTTCTTTGCTTACTGTGGTTGGCGTAAATATTGGAAGACTTATTGGTGGCACGATCATCATAGAAGTCTTGTTTGCGATTCCCGGCATCGGACAATTACTTATTCAATCGATTTATCAGCAGGATTTTTTAGTCTTGCAAGGTATTGTGTTGTTAGTCGCCGTTGGTTTCGTTGTGGTTAACATTTTTATTGATCGCTTATATATTTGGTTAGATCCCCGAGCACATTAATTATTACTATGATTTTTAACAAAACAATTTCAATTGGCGTAATACTCTCTGCAATTTGGCTTGTCGGCATAGTCACGCTGTCGGTATTCGCTCCTTTGTTGCCAATCAATGATCCGGAAGAACTTGATTTATTCAGCATGTTGGCGACACCTAATGGCGACCATTTTATGGGAACCGATTCACTGGGTAGAGATATTTTTTCGAGAGTCATTTATGGCGGACAAATTTCATTGTTTGTTGGTTTGGGTTCGGTAATGATCGGTTTACTCTTTGGCAGCACTTTAGGCGTTATCGCTGCGTTTTATCAGGGACGCATTGATACGATGATTATGGGAGTGATGAATGTTATGTTGTCGTTTCCGGCACTTATTCTGGCGGTAGCAATTATTGGTTTCTTAGGTGCATCTATTATTGTTGTAATTTCTGCTATTGGCGTGGTATTTATACCTGCTTTTGCTCGTATTGCTCGCGCTAATACTCTAGTGTACCGAAGCAAGGAATTTGTTTTAGTCGCTCGCACTTTGGGCGCAACGGATTTAAGAATTCTGAGCAGGGAAATACTGCCGAATTTAATTGGGCCGCTTTTCTCATACAGTTTAGTGATGTTTGCGGTTGCAATTTTGGCTGAGTCATCTTTAGGGTTTTTGGGTTTAAGCGTACCGCCACCTGCGCCCAGTTGGGGCGGTATGATAAGCGCCGAACGAACCAACCTAGAAACTGCAGTACACACCATTCTCATGCCTGGTTTGGTCATGTTTATTACGGTTGTTGCGTTAAATATCTTGGGTGAAAAAGCCCAACGTCATTTTGATGTTCGTAAGACGGTGTTGTAAAAATGACGGTCAATAACAATCAAGCGTTTCGTGAAACTGGTTTGTTGCAAGTCGATAAACTAAAAACCTATTTCGAAACATCGGGGGGCTTGGCGAAAGTTGTTGATGGTATAAGTTTCACCTTAGAAGCTGGAAAAACTCTGGCGATTGTGGGTGAGTCAGGTTCGGGAAAAACCATGTTAGCGCGTTCGATTATGGGATTGATTCCGGTGCCACCTGGCATTGTTGCTGGTGGCTCTATTCATTTTCAAGGCCAGGATTTACGTCTATTAGAAGAACATAAACTATCAGCTTTACGCGGTAATGACATCGCAATGATTTTTCAGGATCCGATGTCATCGCTTAATCCGGTGCTCAATATCGGTGAGCAACTGAGTGAAGGTTTGATTCGTCATAAAAAATTATCCAAGAAAGAAGCTCTCAAGCGCGCCTTAAGCTTGCTCGAGGATGTCGGTGTGCCGGCACCTCAACAACGACTTGGCGAATATCCCCATCAGCTCTCGGGTGGTTTGCGTCAACGAGTGATGATTGCCATCGCCATCGCTTGTGATCCTGCCGTACTTATCGCCGATGAGCCAACCACCGCGCTTGACGTGAGTGTGCAAGCGCAAATTCTACGTCTATTAAAAAACAAACAGCGCCAAGCAAATATGGCGATGATTTTTGTCAGTCATGACTTGGCGACTGTTGCCGGCATCGCCGACGATATAGCAGTGATGTATGCGGGAAAAATCGTTGAAATTGGGCCGGCAAAAGCATTAATTCAAAATCCACGGATGCCTTACACCCATGCCCTTCTACAATCGATTCCGCGAATTGACGCCCGGAGTCACCAGGAGCTCGCGGTGATTGAAGGGCGACCGCCAGACTTAAGACAACTGCCTCGAGGCTGCAATTTTGCTGATCGTTGTCAGTATGCGCAGCAAAAATGCCGGGAATCCGAACCTGAATTGGGTGGCGAAATGAGCGAAAACCAATCTCTGGTGCCCGAGCATCGTTTTGCCTGTTGGTATCCGGTCGCTGACAATAAAAATAAACCTAAACCCGCGAGTGAATCATTTTGAATCAAATTCAAAAAGACGAGACAGCAAACAATTACGTGCCTGAATCAGAGACCATTCTGTCAGTTCAAGGTTTGGAATGTATTTATCACAACGCGAGTGGCGAGCCACTGCGAGCGATTAATAAAATAAGTTTTGATGTGTATAAAGGAGAAACCTTAGGTTTGGTGGGTGAGTCGGGTTGTGGAAAGTCGACGACGGGAAAATGTTTAGTTCAGCTAGAAAAAGCGAGCGCGGGCCGCGTGATTTTTCAAGGCATGGATTTATTAACCGGCGATAAAAAATCATCTCATAATCAAAAACGCCCCGAATCCAAACAGCAACTTCAAATGGTATTTCAGGATCCGATTTCGTCTTTGAATCCTCGACGTCAGTGTGGCGAAATTGTTGCGGAACCCTTGAGAATCTCAAAAAAATTCGATGAAAAAATCATTCGAGAGAAAGTAACCCAAGCTTTAGGATTAGTGGGTTTTGATCCCGTTTCAGTTTGGGATAGAAAGCCACATCAGTTCAGTGGAGGTCAATGCCAAAGAATTAGTCTGGCCCGTGCAATCGTGAGCGAGCCAAAATTTTTGATTTGTGATGAACCCGTATCTGCGTTGGATGTTTCGGTACAAGCGCAAATTCTAAATTTACTAGAAAAAATGAAGGTTCGTTACGGCCTCACGATGATTTTTATATCTCATGATTTAGCGGTAATTAAACAGATTTGCGATCGTGTCGCGGTGATGTATCTGGGAAGCTTGTGTGAGATCGCACCAATTGAACAATTGTACTCACA
This sequence comes from Aurantivibrio infirmus, assembly GCF_054767315.1. Classification (NCBI taxonomy): domain Bacteria; kingdom Pseudomonadati; phylum Pseudomonadota; class Gammaproteobacteria; order Cellvibrionales; family Cellvibrionaceae; genus Aurantivibrio; species Aurantivibrio infirmus. Next base: position 188,673 of record NZ_BAAFSK010000006.1, on the reverse strand, counting down.
GCCAAAACATCCTTATTCCCAAGCCTTATTACAATGCGTTCCCGATATCGATAACCCGCTCGCCTATGATGAGAACGATTTTATATTAGGGGGTGAAGTCCCGTCGCCACTGAATCCGCCAAGTGGGTGTCGTTTTCGTACCCGCTGCCCTAAGGCGAAAGCACTGTGCGCACAGCAGGAACCGTCAATGCAAGAACTCGAAACAGATCAATTTGTCGCTTGTCATTTTCCAGATTAACAAGCCGTGTAAAAATTCGATGGTATTAAAACGATAGCAGATTAATCACTATGACTATTTTCGTTTTTTTAAATCGAGAACATTGAGCAAGGTTTTAACACAGGCGTTCGCGGCTTCTTCACCTTTTATTTTAAAGTGATCATAAAAATAATCGTGGTGTGCTTTACCTTCATGAAAATGATGTGGAGTAAGTACGGCCGATATTATAGGTATTTCAGTTTTAAGTTGAATATCCATAAAGGCTTTAATAATGGCGTCAGCAACAAATTCGTGTCGATAGATTCCACCGTCAACAATTAAGCCTGAAGTGACGATGATGTCGTAGTCGCCAGTTTTTGATAATAATTGTGCTTGTAAGGGGATCTCTAAGCCGCCAGGTACTTCGTAGCAATCGACACGGTCTTTAGTGATACCCATCGCGTCGACATTTGCGATGAATGAATCACGACATTGATCAACAATATCTTTACTCCAGCATGATTGAATAAAAGCTACGCGTACGTCCTGTAGCAATTTAGACACTTTAGATTTGCTTAGTCGCTTGCTCATGATGAAACCCTGTAAAGTTCGAATAGCGGATAAATACTTCAGGGCGGCAATTGTAAAGAATGTCACAGGGTCGGACAATCACCATTCCCAATTTAGATTCGATAGAGTTCGAATTGATGGGGATGTATCTGTCGGATTGATAAATGATAGGGAAGGAGAGGAGCGGTAGTATAAGTAATGCAAGGGAGGTTTGGCTCCCTTGCATTGAGGCATTTACGGTTACTTATTTAGCAAGTTTTTTGCTTCGTCCATTTTCTTGCTCGCCGCTTCTTTAGTTTCTTTCAGGGCTTCTTCTGCGTCTTCAACGGCTTCAGCGCCAGCTTCTTTAGCGTCTTCTAATTTTTCTTTGGCTTCTGCAGTTAATTCTTCCGCTTTTTCTTCGATGGCTTCACCGGCGTTTTCCGCTCGTGCTCGTAAATCTTCTGAGCCTTCAGCTACGGTTTCAACCGCAGAATCGACGGCTTCGCTGACCCCAGAGTCTTCAGGTTTTTCTGAACACGCGCTAATAAAAAAAGCAAAAGAAAGTGCGATGCAAAATCGAATAAGATTGTTGTTCATGGTGGATTCCCCGTTAAGTGTTAAGAAATATATTCAGGCATAGTGTATGGCGCTTACGAGATTACCAGAAGTGCTTAAATGTAAAACAGTGACAATTATTTTAGCAATATGGTACTTGCGATAATACTTAAGTGTGAGACTGAGGAAAAGTGGTTGCTGACCGTACGGACATGGGTCGAGGAACTCTGTTGGGGTAGATCCGTGAGAACGGCTCTGGTTAAGGCTCTTGGAAGCTGTTTGCTCGAGTTGGAGAAAAACAATAATTCAGTGCGTCGTCTGACTAGTACCAGAAAGAGAAAAATAGGCGAATGACATTGGCGTTAAATGAATATGGATCTTCGCTGCCGGGGGCAACGCCGGTTTGCGTCGCGTCGAGGAAATTATCGTAATCTAATTGAATGTGATCCCAATAAAGATTGACACTGCTTTTGTCAAAAAATGGAATGATTCCAGGAGGGATTTCATAGCTGGCGCCAAGGCCAAAAGTGGTTGTGCCGAAATCGCTCATTTCTTTATCCCGTGCACGAAACTCAACTCCGTTCCCATTAGCGAATGGAAATAAATCGCTATAAAAATCGGCTTGGTTTTGTTTATAAAAGCGGAGTTTGCCTTCTAGGATAACGTTCCATGCTTCAATTGGGTGGGTATACCGAAATTCAAGGCTGTCTGCATTAATCCCCCATGAGTCACCGAAAGTTCGATACTCACCGCGAATAGACGCACGATAAGGCAAATAATATAAAGCTTTTATTGAGAACGCGTCGCTATTGCGAGTTTCCGGATACAGTTCGGGTTCTAGTACGGTATCGTTTGGATCTACGGTGGTTGGGTCGAGATGTCGAATTGAGCGATAAGGGTTATTTAAAAACCCCTCGTCAATCACAGTTTCGAAGTTAAGTGCGACTAACAAATTCTTCGTTACAATTTGTGAAATTCCTAAACTGTAACGACGATGTTCTGCTTCGCCAACTTTGTTTGATCCATCGACTGGGTTGACGGTTCCATTTCTGCCGACAATATCCGAACCATAACTAAAGCCAAGAGAGATGTTGGTCAAGTCACCAAAAAAATCTTGGCTAATACCGAAGCCAATTGTTTCAGCGTCATAGTCACTTTCTGAACTATTGGAGTAGCTCAAACTCATTATGGTTTTGTCATAAAGATAATCGAAGCCGACACTGTATTCAGTACGTTCTTCGGTATAAGTACTTGCACCCGCGAACACTACATCAATGGAAGCGCTAGTTACCATGTCGACATAATAATTTCCGTATATTGAAATAGTGTCGGCGAAGCTTTTACGGACTAACACGGAAGGCCCGCTAATATCCGCACCACCCCCATCGTAGGCATGGTAAAGAACATCCACACGGTCTTCAGGCAGAACTGCACTGAAACTTAAATTAGAATGAAAAATTGCGCTAACCGCTAGTATCGCGAGTAGTGCTTTCAATCTAGTTACAACCACATCCGCCTCCGGCACTACCTTCTGCTCCACGCATTGCTTCACGCGCTTCGTAAACGTGGTTGAGATACTTCGTTGCTACGGCATCACGTTCAAAGCTCATGATTGGGTCGGCGAGATTTTGTCGCTCGTAAGGTTTGACCCAGGGCTGAATAGTGCAGCCGCTAAAAAAAGCTAGAGCGAGTACCAGTACAGAAATTTTTAACGTTAACGTATTCATTCGCGAATTAACTCTTGAATTTGTTTTCGATAGTCTTCTTCATAACCAGGCTTATAACCTTTGTGTAAATATCGCATCTTGCCATCACGATCGATCATAATCGTCGTTGGCATGGCACTAACATCATACAGTTCGCTAATTTTGTTTTCTGTGTCAAAAAGTACTGGAAAGGTAACAGGAATTTTCTTTAATGCTTTATTGGCATCGTCAACATTAGCGTCGACGTTAACACCTAAAATTTTAAAACCTGCTCTGCTGTACTTCGAATAAAGCTCATCAAGAATAGGCATTTCTTGTCGACAGGGGCCACACCAGGAAGCCCAGAAATTTATCATGATTACTTCGCCACGTTGTTCTGCGAGGCGAATATTTTCGTTTTTGTTACTGGGTAAGGTAAAGTCCGGTGCAACGCCCTCTAGTTTGGTCGCGGCGTTGGCACTAGTAATTGCAAAACTGCTCATAATCAGAGCCAATAAAAACTTTTTCATTCGAATCTCCTGAAATACTTCGTTAGCCCTACTATATGTATCGCTAACATTTGGTTAATTTGTTTTTTAGCTTTTTGTACGTCTTATCTATAACGTATTTTTCAGTAAGCCATAAAAAACAAATAAATATCCCCAAAAAAATAAAAATTTACACCCACGATAAAAAGCTCAGCAAAAAATTCTCGTATTAGAAAAATATACCGAAGCCGATGTGTGCCTCTAAGTTGTTGGTGTCTATTTCCTCTCCTAATAAATCGTACGAAAACAAATGGTCGCGAATGTCGACATGAAAGGTTAGCCAATCCGTTAGATAAAGCCGCAAGCCGCCACCAAAGTTATACGTGAAATGTGATTCATCTGCGAAATCGGTATTCCCAAAGCCACCAATTATGTAGAGCGAGGTATTAAAGGCCCAGTTCTCACCGATAAATATTTCGCCGGGAAAAATGTTGTAGCCAATAGAAACATTGTAGTACGTCAATTTTCTATCGTTGAAAAAATTCAAGTTACCACTTTGCCGCTCGAAACTTGTCTCGCGTAAAGTCGTTTGACCGAAAGTGGTTTCTAAAAAGAAATCTTCAGTAACGTGATAGCCTAGGCGAAGCCCTGCCACATCATTGCTACCGAATTCTTCAATACTAAATACGCCGTAAAAAATACTGATTTCAAAGTCTTCATTATCGAGAATGTCATCTTCGATAACACGACGTTCCATATCAGGCGTGATTATTTGGTCAAGCACTGAGCTTGTTGTGACGCGTTCGGGTTCCGCGTCATCGCTTTCTTCGTCCTGACTAAAACAGGGTGCGATGAACAAGCAAGTTAGCAGTGCTAGAAAAAAACGTTGATTCCGAGTTTCCACTCTTTAACCTCTTGGTTTTCATTACGGCTAGTTAGAATTAAATTATTGGTGTATTCCAGTCGAACCATTAAGCGACGTGAAATATAAGCTTGTACGCCGGCCCCTACGGTCAACATGTTATCCGTTCGATCTTCTGAGGCGATAAGTGTTGCATCGGGTTTCGTCTGAATGACCGCTGCGCCTAGAGAAAAGAAAGGTGAAACTCGCCAATGAGGAAAGGTTTCATGAACAATATTAGTACCGAAGATCAGGCTATCCGAAAAGTTTCCGATGGCTTGTGTCAACTTAGCTTCCACTGACAAATTATTTGAAAATCGGTAGCCCAGAAACAAGGTCATCGCATCGGCACCGCCAAAATCTCCAGCAGCCATGCCTCCGCTCCAGCGTCTGCGCAGGTAATCATCGATGTCCGGGGTATCGAATATATACAGCACATCATCGGTACCAAGGGTCATTTCTAGCTCACTGCGGCGAGCCCAACCGGATTTGCCGCGCTTGGTCTCAATCATTACCCAGTCGGTTCGTTGCTTTATCAGTGAGATGGTTTCGCCATATTCGACGGCATGAAATACGGGGTAGCCCCGCCCAGGGCCGGTGTGTACTTCCACATATTGGTCCAGAACGCTCACAGCCAGCGCTTCCTTCGCATGTGTTGGTGACGTCAAACAACACAAAGTGAGGATGCCGAAGAGGGCTGTAGACCACCACTTTGGTCGAAAAATCTTTTGTTTCATCAATGGCTTAACTAGTTTACCGGGGCTTGGAATGGGTCGTTGTAGTATTGTGCCCCAATATCTAACCATTCTGAAATTAATTTTATCTCCGCAGGCGTCAATAAGCCTTCGTGAGTCGCATTTCCTGAACCCGTTCTAAATCTTGCAAAGAATCGTGGGCTGTTTATTGCGCCGGCAGGGCTCATAGAGCGAGGCACTGTTATGGTATCGAGTATCTGGATTGGGTTGCCCATCCCATCAAGGATAAGGTTGCCCATCGCGTCGGTCTGAAAAACCGGATTACCGTTGTTATCAACGCGCGGTACTGTGATTGGCGTTAACACGCCTCCAACGACTTGCCGTTGCACGTCGTTTCGAAGCAATTCTCGAAATGATTCCAAATGGATAATGCTTTCGTTTGGATTTGCGGCAACGTTGCGTAAGTCTAGGTGGCCCAAGGGCTCGGCGAGAGTAGTATCGTCAACATTATCGGCGATATCGTGACAATAACTACAAGGCTGCATTTGCGGTACGGCGTTGATCACCACCGGACGTGGTAAATCCCAAATTTGCTGAATATGCGTTGGGTAGTGGATTGTAATCCGGCAATCTGCCGCCCAATTCGCAACACAGCCAGCAAGTGTCGGTATTCGAAAGGAGGCGTCGAGGTCATTGTAGGAGTAGTTGATAGCCGCTGCTGTATCGAGGGGAACTGACCATGCATCGTCGAAAACCAAGTCGACACTGGGGGTGCGTGGGCCATTAATTCTTGCGTAGGTTTCCGCCATGGTTTCGCCCATTTCAGCACTAAGATTTGGCTGTGCATTTGGGAAAGGACCAATGGTGGTTGCACCGGGGTTTGCCGAAGCCGCTTGAGCATCCATTCGGCCATGAGGTAACTGGCTATTTGCGGTATGACAACCATTACACTCGAGCTCTTCACCGGCACGTACTTGCATCCAATTCTGATGGCGGGGGCTGGTTCGTGCTCCGTCTCGATTCAAAATCGAGATGGTAAAGGCAACATCAGCTGGAACCTTAAATTTCACCGAGCCGTCTGGTTCGATGGGAACGTAACCCAAAATTTCTCGCATTGATTGACCGCTTCCGCCGATGCCGAAAGCATCGTTATTAAAATCGTATAGGTCGTCATCAGGGATACTGACAGCCTTAACGATGCGGATAAACCGTGAGGGTCGTGCGCTCCAGGCAGTTTGGTTGGGGTCAGCCATTGTGGCGATCCCGTTAGCAGTGGTGTCTACCCCATCCAAGTCGTAAACACTGCGAATGTGTACAACACCCACTTTTTCGCCTACTAAACCGACATCGGCTGCGGGCGGGATAAAAACGCTTGGAATCGCGCGCGGTTCCATTGCGACGGCTTCCGAATAGATGAGCCCGTCTTCAGGAAGAATAATCGGTAACTGAGTGCCGCCAACTGGGTCGTAAATCCAAATGCCGAACAACGGTTCTGCCTCAACGATGTTGGGTATTAGCAAATTGGCATCGGTACAAGGAAGAAACGTCGTTGGGTTCGCAGGATCTGGGTCATTCGGATCAACTAAGCGGCACTGATTCCAGCTAACTAAAAACCGGTCTGTATTGTCGAAAAAGGGGTAAGCAGAATTAAAATAACCGTGGGGAGAAATGGTCGCATCGATATTCACTGCAAGGTTCGAAGCTGACACTTGTCCAGGTGCTGTCGCTCCTGCATTTGCGGTTGTTGCTTGATTAATATCGATGTAATTCGCTCCATCAATCAAGACCATATCACCACCAAAACGAGCATCTGTTCTGGTACGAAGATTCACTAGGATTTCACCATTGGGTGTTTGTCTAGGTTGAGCAAAAACGGCTTGAACCGCATTGGTACCGGTGTTTTGACTGTGAAAACCGTAGTAAATTTGCTGATTGCTGCCGTCGGGATTAATGGTGTAGAGACTCATATTATTATTGCCATAGCGATCCCAGCGCAAAAATAATATCCGACCGTCATCTAGGACAGTGGGTTGTAGGTCATGGCTTTGGTTGTAGGTGATCTGATCGATATTGGAGCCGTCGTCATCCATGGTGTGGAGAACGAAAGCGGGCTCATCGCCATTTAAGTTACCTTCGTGCAGGCCACCGAATTGAGATTTACCCTCCAATAGCAAAATTGAGCGATTGTTCTGTTGGCGATCTGAGGAAAATACAATTTTGCCAGATTCCGGCAAGTAGTGAGGAGCGACGTCGTGACTGCGTTGTGCGAGGCTGTCCGAAGGAATCACTCGCCGCAGGGTGTCATTTGGGAGGTCGTATTCCCAAATATCCCATTTTGCTTGCTCGTCTGCGTTGAGGTTAGGGTCATCGGGTGCGCGCATGGCGAACAACAATTTGGTTCCATCGTAAGAAGCTTCGACATCCTTGACGTCATAAAGCTCTCCTGCGGGCCAGGCACGGTCTGTGATGTTAAATTCTTGCGCGGTAGGCGAGGCACGATCACGAATGTACAGGGCGGCACCGGGATTGAAAGCGTAGGGTGTCGTTATATCGTCAGGGACGATGGCATTCATATTGTTTGGGTCGATCGGAATGGAGCGCTTAACGTAGGCAATTGGAAGGTCGAGCTGAACTGGATCAGGGTCTTGACCGCCACCACTGCCGCCGCCGCCACAAGCCGTCAAAAACAACGCTGATGCAGCAATGCTCGACATAATAAAGCGAACTGTGTTGGAACCTAGATCTTGCCCATTCATTGGTTTTTACCTGTTTTGTTTTTTGCTTATCAACAAAAGTGAACTCATGGCGTTGGTCATAAATGCGTTAGCGGCCATTACTTATTGTTTCTTATTGAGCTTGTTTCATTTCACTTCGATTCAATTCTTTTGCCAAAGTGTCTGAAATAAATATTTAGTTCTAGTTTTTCGCTAACAAATCACATTGTCGATAAAAAATAAAAATATTTCCGCCAAAAAAGTCACGAATTTTCTAGATATATAGTAAGCCCATCAGATTTTTTAAGCAGCTTTAAGGTGGGATTATTGACGATCGGCGGCATTCAATCGATGAAATAACATGAATTACTGAGCACCCGGAAGTACTTGAAAAATAAGCGCAAAATACTGTGATGTACTATACAAAATTCTCCCATGTTAGAAAAATGGGTTTCTGTATTGATAATAATCCAATAGGATTTTCGCTACTAAATTGGAAAATTTATTTGCTCTTGAGCACGAAGCTTGCAACACCGCTCGATAGAACAAATAAATTCAGTGCATTGCATGTCATTCTGGGAATTAGTTGTGATCAAGTTCAAACAAAATCAAAACATCGTAATTTCAGCCCTGACAAAAAGCGTCGCTTTATTCGCGACATTGTCAGTCTTCGCATCATTTGCTAACGCCGGATCTCGCGAGCAAGCCAAGTTTATTCACGATCGGATTGCTGGGGTGCCGCCCACCGAGACTGTTTTATTGGAAATGCAGACTCAAATTGAAGCTGGGAATATTTCGAATATTGGTGGTGGCACACCGAGTGCCGCTGAGATTGCTATGAGCAACGACGGATTCTACAACGCGACCTTGAAGAAAATGGCCGCGCCTTGGACGAATCGAGATTTCGATCCATTTGTTCCTCTCAATGATTACATCGCCACGTTCATTGGTATTGTTCGCGATACCGAGAGCGATCCGAATATTGATTTTCGATCCATCTTAACGGACGACATTTTGTATGTAGGTAATGGTGTTACGACGGGTTATGCGATCAATAGTAATCAGCATTACCTTGAGCTAGAAGCAAGCGGTGCAAATTTACAAACTGCCTTAACGCAAACGACACAATCCGCACAAACTGGTGGCATACCGTCTGCGGCAACTGCGGGTCTTATGACTACCCGAGCGGCTTCGAGAGCATTCTTTATCGACGGGACGAACCGCGCGATGTTTCGTTTTACTCTGATGTCTCAACTTTGCGTTGATCTTGAGGAGCTTGAAGATGCTACGGGTGTGCCGAATCGTATTCGTCAAGATGTGAGCCGCAGCCCTGGTGGCGATAGTCGTTTATTTACCAATGGTTGTGTTGGTTGTCATATCGGTATGGACCCAATGGCTCAAGCCTTTGCTTACTATGACTTTGAATATCCGGTTGATGGCAATGGCGACCCCGATCCCGATCGAGGTTCTTTGCAATATAACTTAGCGGGCGATACCGACAACGATATAGAAGTCGGCTCGCGAGTGAGAAAAAAATATCATATTAACGCTAGCAACTTCCCTTACGGTTTTGTTACTCCAGATGACAGTTGGGAAAACTACTGGCGGCAGGGGCCAAACCGCAAATTAGGTTGGTCAAATGCTTTGACCGGGTCAGGTACAGGCGCTAAGACAATGGGTGAAGAAATGGCTAACAGCGAAGCCTTTGCGCAATGTCAGGTTAAGAAAGTATTTAAAGCTGTGTGTTTACGCGATCCTGTTGATGTGGCGGATCAAAATCAAATATTGACTACCACCACGAATTTTAAGAGTGGGTATAACTTGAAACAAGTATTCGCAGAAACTGCGGGTTATTGCAGCGCGGGTCTTTAAGTAAAATTTATTTTTAAATTTTACTTGGTGATGAAAATCGGCAACAAGGTAAATCGTGAATTTTTTGCGATTAAAAAGTAACTAAGTGATTGGGCTTATGTACAAAAAAATAGATCAACTCAAAAGACATTTCGACTGCAATAGTAAATTACTACTAGCGCTTATATTTGCTTCCGCTTTTTTAGCGGGTTGTTCCGGTGGTAGTGGTGGCGATAATCAAACCAATACGACTGGCGGCACCGGCGGTACCACAGCCACGGGATTTACTTATTCTGGTCCTCCTGCCCTCAATAGTGATGTGACGGAATTTCAGGTCAATGTGTGGGCGAATCTTGTTGCCGATAATCGTTGTGGCAATTGTCATAAGCAAGGCGGTGTTGGGAATGGCGCTTTTGTTAGAGACGACGACATTAATATGGCCTATAACATTGTTACGAACTCTTCTAATCCGCTAGTAGATTTAACGAATCCTGGAAATTCTTTAATGGTTCAGCGAGTTGGTGCTGGCCATAATTGTTGGTTAGCCAGTGATGTTGATTGTGCGCAAATTCTAACAAGCTGGATTAATGATTGGGCAACCACTGCGGGTAGTGTTACCAATACAATCAATTTAACGGCACCGCAATTTAACCCCGTTGCCGATAGCCGAAATTTTCCATCGGGTACCGCTGCGTTTGCGGGTATCTATGACATCTTGGTAAATGATGCGCGCGGAAACTGCGATCGCTGCCATTCTGAAGATGGTACGCAAATGGTTCAGCAACCATTTTTTGCTAGTTCGGATATCAATACAGCCTATTTGGCGGCGCAAAGTAAAATTGATTTAGGTGATTTTGACCGAGTCAATGCAACTCCAGCAGAGCCTACTCGTTCGCGATTTATTGTACGTTTGCGAGATGAGTTCCATAACTGTTGGACTAACTGTGCTGCTGACGCAGTGACTATGCAAGACGCAATCATTGCTTTTGCCGGTGGAATTACGCCAACAGTTGTTGATCCGAATTTATTAACCAGTGGTGCCGTTGTGCTGAGTAATGACGGTGTGATTGCCAGTTCAGGTGGTCGCGTTGAAACAGACATGATCGCGTACTACACCTTTAGACCACCCGATAGTAGCAGTGCGCAAACACTAATTAGTGAAGTGTTTGACGTGAGTGGTATTAATCCACCCGCGAACCTACGAGCATTTGGTAACGATGTACGTTGGGTTGGTTCTTGGGGTGCGGATATTACTAACGGACGTCTCCAGGGTAGCGCTTCAAAACTTTATGATTTGATAAATTTAACGGGCGAGTATTCGATCGAAGGTTGGGTCGTCCCGGCCAATGTCGTGCAAGATAACACGGCGAGAATCGTGACGTATTCGGGTGGTGCAGTAAGCGGAAATAATTTCGCCATGGGCCAGTCAACTTATAACTATGATTTCTTAGCTCGTAGTTCTGTGACTGACGATGACGGTGCGCCTGCGTACTCCACACCAGATGCCGATGAAGTTTTACAAGCAACTTTACAACACGTAGTGATGACTTTTGATCCTGTGAATGGGCGACGAATTTTTGTTAATGCACAAGAAGTTGGTGATGGCGTTGATCCACAAGGTGGCGGTAACCTAAGCGATTGGGATCCGAGTTTTGCTTTATCACTGGGTCAAGATGCAGGCGGCGGCAGCCAATGGCAAGGAACGATTCGTATGTTGGCGATTCACAATCGCGTCATGCCACAAGCGGACATCCAGAATAATTTTGATATAGGTGTTGGCGAGAAATTCTTTTTGCTTTTCGATTTGACGACGGCAGGTTTGGTAAACATGCCGCAGGCTTATGTCGTTTTCGAAGTTGAGCAGTTTGATAGTTATGGTTATTTATTTAAAAATCCATTCTTCATCAGTCTTGATTCAGCAGCAATGCCTGGAAGTATTCCATTAAGAGGTATGCGTATCGGAATCAACGGTAAAGAGTCTATTCAAGGTCAAGCATATGCGAAGATCGATACCGTCATCACTGATGCGACTTATACCAACGCAGGTCAATTACTTTCTGATTTTGGAACCATAATTCCATTAGAAAACGGCCCTGATAACGATCAATTTTTCTTAACTTTCGATGAAATTGGTACAAGTACATTTAATCGTCCTGCGGAACCTGCGGCGGCTACTTTGACACCAGAACTTACTACGGAAGAGCAGTCGCTAATTGGCGTGCGGCATTTTGATGAAATAAACGAAGCGCTTCATCAAATGACGGGTGTACCTAAAGATGACGCTCAAGTTGTGGCGACTTTCGGCAATGTCAGACAGCAGCTTCCACAAGATGAAAACATCACGGGGTTTTTGCCCGCGCATCAAATGGGCGTTACACAATTAGCAGTAACCTATTGCAGTCGCTTAGCGAACAATAATGCAGGTAATCGCGCGACTTACTTCCCCGGTTTTGATTTCGGTGCGGCGAATACGGTATTCGGCGCGGCGGGTTCGACTGCTCGCGGGCAAATAATTAATCCCCTATTAAATGCCTTGGTTGCACATACAATTGCACCTAGTGGTTCTTATGGTGCTGCGGCGCATTTAACAACGCATCCTGCGCCGGGCGATCAGGCACCGGCTACTGTGGATAATCCACAAGATGTTGTTGATGAATTAAATGATCTAATCGATATTTTGGTTGGGAATGGTTCTACGACTCCAGAAATTGTCACCGCGGTTTGTTCGGCGGCAATGGGTAGTTCATTGATGTTGATGCAATAAATCGATTTAGCTTTAAATTGAATTGATATATTTAGCGCAACTAATTATTAAATGCAGATTGAATGCGGAAAATTTTTAAGAGTTAAATGACTTTTAAAAAATTATTAAGAAAGGTGTGAACATGGCAAGACGTAAAAAAACAATTGGCTTAAATGATCCGTTATTTCATACAGATCATCGTCGACCTCGCACTCGCCGTGAATTCATAGCACAGGGTTTTACTGCTGGTACAGGCGCATTTATCGGAACCTCTGCCTTTAGTATGCTCGGTGGTCCCTCTGCACATGCGGCTTTGGCTGCAGATACGCAAACGGTGTTTGACAATCTTTGCGCATCATCAGGCGGCGGTAAAATACCTTTTATCGTTTTCGATTTGGCTGGCGGTGCAAACTTCGCGGGTTCAAACGTGTTGATTGGCGGCCCTGGCGGACAAGAAGATTTCCTAAGTACTGCGGGTTACAGTAAACAAGGTCTACCGGGTGATCGAACTCCTGCAAACGCGCAAACGAATTTTATCGACACGCAACTAGGCTTGAAATTTCATACCGAGAGCGCGCTGCTTCGTGGCATCATTTCTAAATTAACCGTTGGTAATCGCGCTAACGTCAATGGTGCGGTTATTCCAGCACGCTCACAAAATGATACGGGTAACAATCCCCATAACCCGATGTACGCGATTAACCTTGCCGGTGCAAACGGCGATGTGGTGGGTTTAATCGGTTCACGGAATAGTGATTCCGGCGGTAATTCAATGGCTCCGGCTGATTTTATGATGGCTGCAGGCCCTGAGGCGCGACCCACTAAAGTCGATCGCCCTTCTGATGTTACTGGCTTAGTTGATTTAGGTGATCTAGTTAATGTATTAAGTGCGAACGATACCGTCGCTTCAATGGAATCGATGTACCGTTTAAGTGATCAGAAATTTAATGTTGTTCAGACTGGGCTTACTGGCGCAGGCGGTGGATTAACTGACGCTGCCGCAAAAGATTTAGCGCGTTGCGCATATTTAAAAAGTGCGTTCTTAGCGGATCGTTTCGGAAACATTCCAATTGATCCTGCTGCCGATCCAGAAATTTTTCCACAGACAAATCAACCAGCAGGCATAACACCTGTATTTACAACGCAAGATTTCGGTGATAACGAAATTCGAAAAACTGCCTCGGTCATGAAAATGGTATTAAACCGCAACGCTGGTGCCGGTACGATTACCATGGGCGGTTACGATTACCACACTGGCGATCGAGAAACTGGCGAGCGTAGAGATGAGCGAGCGGGCCGTTGTATTGGTGGCGTATTGGAATACGCCGCGAAACTTGGTGAGCCGGTAATGATTTATGTTTGTTCCGATGGTTCGGTATTCAGTAACGGTACTATTGATAATTCTGCAGATGGTGATGGAAAAGGCGTTTGGACTGGCGACAATCAACAAACAGCTTGTTCATTCTTCCTCGTGTACAACCCAACCGGTGCTCCAGTATTGCGTGGCGCAAATATTGATGAGCAATTTAGACATCAGCAAATTGGTTATATGCGTGCGAGTGGTGACGTTGAAACTGCGGCGACTCCTGCAGCAAATAACGTAAACTTATTAGTGCAAACTGTGTTGCTGAATTACCTTGCATTGCACAATCAAGATCAGCAATTTCTCAATTTGTTGAATAATAATGGAATTGTTAATGGCCTCGGGGATAATAATTTGCGCGATAGCCTCACTGCATTTAACTTTATTCAAGATGATTCGGGCACTATTTTATAGTTCTGGTTTCTCAACCTCCAAATAAAAAAGCCGACACAGGTAATGTGTCGGCTTTTTTATAGGAAAAATTATCGTGTTTTATCTATATCGTTAACTCGTGAGCCCAGCAATATTTTTCAATAAACTAATAAAAGCATTGCATGACTGAATCGATGCAGATTCTTCCATCGTATGGTAACCGGTTGTAGGTATTTGCAGTGTCGTGCCGAGAACCAAGCCATTTGAAGCCGCGATAATTCTCCCCATTTCCGTACTGCCATAAGACTGTGGATTTTTCCCCTGCGCCAATGCCTCGCTATTTTTCTGCGTAATGTAATCATCTTTATACGAATAACTAATTCCGAGTTTTTTACAGGAGTCCTCGAGTCGTTGCGTTATCGCATGACTAAAGTCTGCATTGGCATCTTTGTGACGAAGCACCAATTGCTGTTTGTCCGCTGTTTCTCGGTCGGGATAGGGACTTGTGTCGACAACGACTAATTCGTTGCTTGGTTCGCCAAAACGCCGGAACCACTCCAGTAAGTAGCGCCAACTTTTGCCGGCTTCTTCTTGAGCAGTAAAAAAAGCAGTGCCCTGAAATCCGCAAGTAAAAAGATGAACAAGTGCTGCTGCAGTTAAAACATTATCAAGTTGACTTGAATAACATCCGTTTTCGATACTGAGTTTGTCCGCAAAAGCGACGGGCGTACCGGCTACTAAATGTTCCAAGCCATCTACTTCAAAAATCAAATTGTTTCGAAACTCACAAATGTAAGCGCGTTTAATGGTACCAGAACCGCGATAAGCACCGGACCATGGCTCATAAGCCGTTAATGGCAACGCGCCAAAACGATCGACAATTTTTCGCATTAGTTCTTCAGAAACCGAATTTCCCAATAAGTCGGACCGGCTACCAGCAACAAATGCGGCGTATTGAAATTCATTGGGGCCAGTACAAATTAAGCCATGTCTGTCGATGTGCGCAGAAAACATCGCTGAGTTTGGTTGATTGCCGCGCGCGACAAGTAAGCCTTCATACCACGTTACATTTGCACCACGCTCCTCTAACTCGCGTTGCAAAACTCGAAAAAAAGAATGCTCTGCGCCGACCACGCTCGGTTCGCGAATTAAAGCTTTAAGTAGATCAACAAAATCTTCTTGTTGGGACACAGTTTAAACCTTTTCTAGTGGCGGCAAATCAGTTGAATCGCCAGCGCGAATATACTCAAATCGCGGAATGTTTTTATTGTCAATAAAGACATCTTCAAGAAACATTTCCAGCGGGCGTACCCACAAATCATAATTTCCATATAAGCAGCGGTAAACAACCACAGTTTCATTGGTTTCTGAATGTTGGGCAGTGGAATATACCTGATATTCTTGGCCCTTGTAATGTTTATAAATACCCGCTTTTATATCCATGTGTTCCTCAAGTTCTACTTCTACTCGTATTCGATATGATCAAAAACTTCAGCAGACTAATCTAAGCCGCCTTGAATTCTACATATATTAATGATGTCGTTCTAAAAGCAATTTTTTATTTTTTAACTAGCCGATCGCCTGCTTTTGAAAAATAGGACCAAAACAAATAATTAATCAAATAAACCAATCGAATAGGGACTGGGTATTTGATAAAGCTTCATTATCTGTTCTTCGGTTGCGCGGGCTTGTTGGTTATCGATTACGATTTTATAACCATCTTCGTTACTAAAAATTACGTGTGGCCCCACAGAGTTGTGAACTAATTGTGCGAATTGATCAAAATCTCTAATGGGTACGCCATTGACTGAGTCGACAATCCAATTTTTCCAGTCGTGGTAGCCTAAGTTGACGTCTGCCGCCAACACTTTTAGTGCGACCACAACTTCGCGCTTATCTTCGGTGCTCCACTGTCTACGTAAATGTAAAAAATCTATCGGCGCTTGACGGCTCCAGTTACGCCCCCAGCGTTTGATCAAATTCATGTTCAAAGGAACAAAAACGACACCACCAAAAATATAATATTCGGGAAGTTGATCAAATTGTTCGGTGACGACTAAGCTATAACTCGCTAATCGACGTTGCGCGACGATATCAACGTTATGCACTTCTCCATTGCGAGAAATTTTTAATTTGATCGTATCACCGACATGATATTGATCGATGACATATTTGTAATTAGTCCGCAAATCTTTTCTCACTTCTATCGAACTGTCATCAGCGATCTCATATCCGTTGATTGCAAGTAAAACGTCATTTGGTTGTAGAGACTGACTGGCCGGCGAATCTTTAAAAATTTTTGTGAGTAAGATGCCACCTTGGTCTTGTGGTACGCCGTACGCGGCTTTCATTGCCGGACTATCCAAATCTTGGGTACGAAACCCTAAATCCGGGACGCCATCGTGCGTTCCATCTTCTGCGTCTTTAAGCACGTGTTTTATAACGCTGGGTGGAACAAAATAACCCAAGTTTTCACCACCTGGAATACCTTGCATGACGACACCAACAATTTTCTGGTCGACGATTACGGGGCCGCCACTATTGCCAGGGTTGATCGCGGCATCAATTTGTCCGGCCAGTAAATAACTACCGCTGTGTGAGTAATATTGGTGTTCGACTCGCGATAAAATTCCTTGGGTAATGCTCAGCGAATTGCCGCCATAGGGGTAGCCATAAACTGAAACTTCTTGAAGCGGCTCCGGTAGGCTGCCAATACTAAGTGGTTTTAGGTCTTTAAAAAAATCATCGGATTCAACTTCGAGTACTGCGAGATCAGCTTCGTGAGATACAAAAACAACTTTCGCTAAATATTTTCTTGGGTCACCGTTTTTTTGCGCTTGCAGATATCGTGCATCAGCGACAACGTGAGCGTTAGTTAAAATCCGATTACCTTCTATAACTGAACCGGAACCGCTGCTTTGACCCGGGTTGAGCAAACGCCAGGGTGTAAAATAATCCGGCGCCGCCGCAGTTGCGTGAATTTTTACCACCGCACTTTTTAAACGTTGGATTTCTCGTTCATTGGTTTGTGCTTGACTAAAGCTAGCGAGACAAACGCATGCAATTAAGCTTGTCGTTACAAAAAGTTTTTTCATTATTGTCTTTCCGTTGTTAAAGAGCCGTTGTCGAAAATGTGATGTTAGAGATCTTGTTCTCGAAATCGATGAATCTGGCGGCGTTGTTTTTTGGTGGGTTTTTTTGGTGGGAAATCTGACATGTTGTTAAATAACTTGCGTTCACCTGCTTGTTTTTCCCGTTTCGTAATGCTGTCAATGGTTTCTTTATAAAGTAGTTGAGCTTCTGGGGCGCCTCGACGTTGATCAGATAAGGCAATAACCTCGATTTCTCTATCATCCCAGCCAATCTTTATCGTTAACATAGTGCCTATAGTGATGTCACGGCTGGCTTTGATACGTTGACCAAGACTTTTAACCTTGCCGTTTTCAAGCGCGTTTTTTGCTAGGCTGCGAGTTTTATAGAAGCGCGCAGCCCAAAGCCATTTATCAATTCTTACTTTACTAGAATTCGTATCTTTCATTATAGATCGAATGTCGATTGTGGAAATATTTCGTCAAAGTGATTAATGACAGGAAAATCTATAATAGGTTCACGTTCACGCTGACTATCGGGCTGCTGGATACAGAGTAAATGATGTATGCCGAAGGTACTCGCTGATTTAAGTATCCGAGTTGTATCGTCGATGAACAATGTCCGTTTTGGGTCGAAATCTTCTTTTTCCTTAAGTAGCTGCCAAAATTCCTGTTCCTCTTTGGGGTATTGAAATTGATGAGAAGAAATAACCAAGTCTAACCATTGGTCAATTTTGGTAATTTCTAATTTCAAATCAAGACCAAGCGGATGAGAATTTGTAATCAACACCAAGCGTTTCTGCTGTGATCTTAGCCACTTAAGAAATTCAACAGCAAAGGGACGTATTTGTATCTTATGTTTTAAATTCTGTTTTAAATCAATAATATTGAGCTGCAACGATTCCGACCAATGCTCCAAACAATACCAAAGCAGAGTCCCTTCATGGGCTTTTATGTGCGCACGTAATACTTTTTGCGCTTCATCAAGATCTACTTGATGAGCAGCGGCATAGTGTTCAGGTAAATATTTTTCCCAAAAATAGTTATCAAAATGTAGATCGAGTAAAGTACCATCCATATCCAGCAATACGGTATCGATGGCATGCCAAGGGATCAGAGTCGGTTGATTTTTTTGCGTCATAGTGCGTGCAAGTATGACGATTTTTGAGACGATAGAGAACCGTTTTATGTTGCAAATAGTTTATTAAAATTAGGATATTTCCGTGAACAAAGACTTCGATCTACATCTAGATAATGTAATTAGCCAAACACTGCTAGAGCGAGTTCAGTCAATATGTGTCGACGCTGGTATCGCGATAATGGGGATTTATCAAAAGAATACTGAATTTTCAGTTGAGCTAAAAAAAGACGATACGCCGCTTACCCAGGCTGATATGAGCGCACATAAAATATTAGTCGAAGGCCTGAGCCAACTTATTGTAGACACACCAATATTATCCGAAGAAGCAGACCTCCCCCCTTTTGAAGAGCGCCGCACTTGGCCGCTGTACTGGCTTATTGATCCTTTAGATGGCACCAAAGAATTCATTAGCCGTAATGGTGAATTTACCGTTAACGTCGCGCTGATCTATCAGGGCAAGCCTGTGTTAGGTGTCGTTTATGTTCCGGCGAGTGGTGAAAGCTATGTAGGTGCCCGCGGTTTAGGTGCGTATAAAGTGCTTGATGGGGAAAAGAAAACAATATCGGTGCGAAAGCTGGAAGCAAATCAAGACCCCACAATTGTTGCGAGCCGCAGACATGGTGTAGAGCAGGTTGAGAAAATTCTTGCGAAATTAAGAGTGAATTTTGGTGCTGCAAAAGCCATTTCTATTGGCAGTTCGCTTAAATTTTGTCTGATTGCTGAAGGTAAGGCCGACCTATACCCTCGAACTGGGCCAACTTCAGAATGGGATACCGCAGCCGCCCAAGCTGTTTTGGAAGCAGCGGGTGGGCAGGTTGTGGATACCGAGTTTTCACCGCTGGTTTATAACCAGAAAGATAATATTCTCAATCCGAATTTTTATGCAATTGGCGACAAAAATTATGATTGGCGTGCCGTTCTGGCCTGATCTCGCCTAAAAATTGGCGGCCCAGGATTTTCTGGTCTACGCTGACAGAACACCGACTAATTCTGTGATGTTAGAAAGTTTTGAGAAAACGACAAATAAATCAGCTAGATATCGGTGAACCTGAACAGAGATTATAAACTTAAGAGTTACTAAAAATGAGACAACCACGCGCAGCCCACGTCGGAATTACGTTCAACAACATGGTATTTCTTCGTTCACAATTAGAAGATGAGATTACAAAATTGGAACGTCAGTTACAAAGCTTACGACTCGCGGACCAAGGCGCCAATTTCGCCATGGTCGAAAGTTACAAAGAAATGATTCATTCCCGTCGCGGCATGCTTACCGAGCTGCCCCATTAAGTAGCTAAGTTTTTACTCTAATTGCATCAATAAATTGCGTGGTTAATGTTTACCCGCGCATGCCTGATACATATGCCGCCGTTAAATCGCTTGAAGGTTTTTCGAATAAACTTTGACAGCGATTAAATTCGATTAACTTTCCTACTTTTTCTCGCATCCAAAAAAACGCTGCATAGTTAGCAATTCTTCGCGCTTGGCCGAGATTGTGTGTGACGATAACAACGGTAAAGCGCCCTGCTAATTTCTGAATAAGATCTTCAACCACAGCAGAGGCAATTGGGTCTAAGGCGCTACACGGCTCATCCATAAGTAATACCGAAGGCTGTAACACAATTGCTCTGGCAATACATAAACGTTGTTGTTGGCCACCGGACAATGCTAAAGCCGGTGAGTCGAGGCGATCACTTACTTCATCCCACAAGCCGACATCGCGAAGTGCGGTTTCTATTTTGTCATCCAATTCTGCAC
Source organism: Aurantivibrio infirmus (assembly GCF_054767315.1). Lineage (NCBI taxonomy): Bacteria > Pseudomonadati > Pseudomonadota > Gammaproteobacteria > Cellvibrionales > Cellvibrionaceae > Aurantivibrio > Aurantivibrio infirmus. The sequence goes on along the minus strand of NZ_BAAFSK010000006.1, from coordinate 168,570 downwards.
GTTTTTTAATGCCATGCTCACGTAAAGGCAGTTCAATATTTTTCTTGATCGACAGTGGAAATGGATTTGGTTTTTGAAAAATCATGCCTATTTTTCGTCTTAACATTAAGACATCAGTTTTTTCGTGGTAAATATCCTTTCCTTCAAATTCAATTTGGCCAGATATTTTTGCATCAGAATTTAGTTCTGCGAGGCGATTCAGTGAGGATAAAAAACTTGTCTTTCCACAGCCAGATGGACCTATTAGCGCAGTGATACAACCTTTGTAAATACTAAGCGAAACATCTGCTAACACAATTTTATTTTGATAAGCGACAGTAAGGTTTGAAATAGATAAATGAGCTTGCGGGTCACAACAGGGTGGACCTACTGTAATATTACTTAAAGTGTAAGTTGTCGATTGTTCAGTATTATCTAGAACATCTTGATCAAAATTATTTTTCATAATACCTGCACTTTTTTAAAATACTCTATTCGTTTATTTTGTTGATATTCGTCGTGCTAGCCAGCGGTCTGTCAATGTAATTGCGATCAGATTAAGCATGATAATGAGTAATATTAATACCAGTGCTGAAGCGTACGCAGCTTGATCGCCGCCACTGACGTTCATTGATAAATCGTAAATATGAACTGCGAGTGCCCGTCCGGAATCAGAAAGTGATTCAGGCATTCTGTCAACGTAACCACTGGTAAAAATAAGTGCCGCAGTTTCTGCCGTTGCTCGGCCAATAGCTAAAACTAAACCTGCAGCAATGGCTGGTGCAGCGGCAGGCAACAAAACTTGCCATAGTATCGATGTTCTCGACATGCCCAACGCTATTCCCCCACTACGCCAGTCGTTTGGAATTGCAGCGAGCCCGGATTCCGTTGTGCGAATTATTAGCGGCAACATCATGCAAGCAAGTGTCAGTCCACCAGATAATATTGAAAAACCCAAGCCTAAAAAATTTGCAAAAAAAGCGTAGCCGAATAAACCGAAGACTATCGAAGGCACGCCTGCAAGGACGTCTAAACTTAAACGTACGGAATGAGCGGTTCGATTACCGCGAGTTGTAAATTCCGCAAGCCAAATTGCCGCTGCGACGCCTAAGGGAACAGATGCGAGAATGGCAACAAGTAAAATTAATAAGGTAGAAACAAGTATTGGCGCAATCCCACCGGAGCGGCCAAAATTACTGGGTTCGTCAACGATAAAACGCCAAGATAAGTGAGAGGCGCCCTCAATTATTATATCCCCTAATAAAAACACCAAAAACGCCACAACAGCAACTGCACAGGAATAAATGAGTGATGTGAAAGCTTTGTCTAAAAACATTATTTTGTTCTGATATTTAATTGTGACTAAATCAACGCTGAATATGAGCGTCGTTATGTGCATTGCGATTTGCCAGCCACGCTAAGATAAAAACTAACATCGTTAATAATAAGCCAGAGGCAAATAAACTCGCTCGGTGTTGATCCACAGCATAGGCCATTTCTAAAGCGATATTTGCGGTCAAAACACGGACGGGATCAAATAAGCTGCTCGGCGTGTTGACCACGTTACCCGCTACCATTAGTACCGCCATTGTTTCTCCGAGGGCACGGGCTAGCGCTAGCAATATTCCGCTGAAAATGCTTTTTCTTGCAGCGGGAATAGCGACACCAATAATTATTCCTTTTCGTGTCATCCCCAAAGCGGAAGCCCCTTGTAACCATTGCGTTGGCACGGTGGCGAGGGCTGATGCGGAGGTAATTGCCACCGTTGGTAAAATCATTAACGACAGAATTAAAATCGCCGCGAGTAAATTTGCGCCGGGCGGCTGCAAGTGCGCGAGTATTGGTACTAAGACGGTGAGACCCCATAAACCATAAACAACTGAGGGAATTCCAGCGAGTAAACCGATCAGCGAACGAAATATTCTAGCAACTAGGCCTTCGGCAAAAAAAGTTTGAAAAACCGCACAAGCTAAACCAAGTGGTGCAGCGATAGTAATTGCACCAAACGCTGCGGCCAATGTCGCCCATAACATCGGCAGCAGCGCATATTTGTTTTCCAAGGGGAACCAACCTTCATCCTCAAAAAATAATGTCCAATGCGCATTGTTTAGCGCTGGCCAGGCTTCTTTGACTAAGAAAATAAAAACAAAAATAACAATGATGGCCGCGATTATCGCGAGCAAAAATAAGACGGAAGAGACAGTTTTATCAATTCGCCAGGGGAACAAAATACTGTGCTTCGATAAGATCATTAACAGCCTTCGATTGCGCGAAATCAATAAATTGTTTTGCTAAACCTTGTGGTTCAGACTTACTGACGAAATTTAGCGGCCGAGATAAAGGGTAAGTACCTTCGCGAACGTTACGAACGCTGGCTTCGATATCAGACATAGGTAGTAATTTTATAGGTGTTCCCATCGAAGCCTCATATTCGGCGGCACCAATGGATACATAACCGATAGTTTGAGGGTTTCCAGAAACGGTTTTTATGCCCTGTTGATTGTCACCAATAATGACGCTTGCTTTAATCTGAGAATTTTTTAAGTCGAAGTGCGCGAGAAATAATTCTAATGTTGAACGACCTTCTGCTTTATTAACGACATTGATTATCCCTTGTTTTCCATTCACGCTCTGCCAGTGACTTATTTTACCGGTAAAAATATCGATAATTTGTTGCTCGCTTAATGTGGTCAAATTATTACTAGCGTGAACGATAATACCGATTCCATCTTTGGCGATAGTGTGCGCGATTAAATCAGTTTCATTAGATTTAAGCGCACGAGACACCATTCCTAAATCTGCACGACCTGAACGCGCGTCAGCAATACCTCGTGACGAGCCGCCGGATTGCACATCAATTCGAGTTCCCGGATAGGTTTTTTCAAATCGCTTGGCGATTTCGAGGGCCAAAGGTGCCACTGTGCTGGAGCCGGTTATGGTGAGTCTTTCGTCCGCCGCGAATACAGTCTGAGCCAATAACAGCACGCCGGCTAAGAATAATGTAGAGAATATTGTTTTGCCCATATAAGCCTTTCGTAATTTCGTTCTCGATTCTCATCTCTCGAGTTATTTTCTACCAGACAATCTTCGTCGGCTTATCGTTTAAAGAAGAATGTGGTTCGAGATGGGAGCCATCGACATGATTTTTCCACCGTTGTTCCCTATACTCGCCCATTAACTTGAGTTTACGCACGACGGCCTATTTAGATGCATTGCTTCCGAGGCAATAAAACTGATACGTCGAATGTTAAAAACAAGTTACACATCGAAATTGCAAATTGGGACTTTGAATGATTTTAGGTAAATTAATTGGCGGAATACTAGGGTATTTAATCTATGGCCCCATAACCGCCATAGTCGGTCTTTTTGTAGGCCATATGTTCGATAAGGGCTACGCGCTTATTAAAATGGGCGGTGCGCCAGTTCAGCAAGTCCAGAAACAATTCTTTGAATCTGTTTTTATACTTATTGGCTATCTCGCCAAAGCCGATGGCAGAGTATCAGAAGCTGAGGTAAAACAAACCGAACACTTTATGGAGCAAATGCGTCTGAACGCAGAGCACAAGCGTGAGGCCATTCGCTTGTTTAAGTTAGGCGCCGAACCAAATTTTAATCCCGATGAAGTCATTCAAAAATTTCGACTGAGTTGTGGCCGCTTTCCGAACTTAGTTCAGCTATTGTTGGTTCATCTCATTAATGTTGCTTTGGCAGATGGTCGTTTCGATCCAGCAGAAGAATCTGTATTAAAGAAAGTCGCGCAAGGCTTGGGGCTTTCTCAAGCGGCATTTGAACAAATGCTCCGCATGATTAAGGCACAGGATGCTTTCGGTGGTGCTGGTTACGACAGCGGTAGTTTTGGTTCTGGCGCGTCTCAAGCGAAGGCCGTAGATCTTGCGTATCAGGCTTTAGGTGTCAGTGAAAGTGCGAGCGATAGTGAAATCAAAAAAGCCTATCGAAAACTAATGAGCCAATACCATCCCGATAAACTCATGGGCCAAGGTGTGCCAGACGATATGATTCAAGCGGCGACAGAGCGTTCACAAGAAATCCAACGGGCCTACGACCTGATTAAAAAATCCCGCGCCTGAAGCCTCGTAAAATTGTCTATATTTACCGTTGCGGCGACACCGGTTCTTGTTCCTCGACAATTGCTCTTGCGTTGCTCAAGAACACTTACTGTTAGTGGCCTTATAAGTTACATCTATGTAACGATGCAAAACCTGCCGACAAATTCACTGTTGTTGTTGAATTTGTTGTTGCGCTTTTTTAAGTCGCTCTTTTTCCTTTTTTTCACGTTTTTTTTCTGTTGTCTTGCGTGCGTCTTCGCCCATGTGGAACTCGTTGCGTTGACGCGCTAATTCCATTTGTTTTTCTCTTTCAGCAAAACGTTTTTTCTGGTCTCCGCTGACTTTGCCAAAACAATGCGGGCAACTTACACCTTGCTGGTAATGTTCGCTGGCTTTATCTTCTTCGGTGATTGGCAAGCGACAAGCAAAGCACTGGTCGTAACTACCTTTTTCTAAACGGTGATTGACTGTTACCCGATCATCAAAAACAAAGCATTCACCTCGCCATAGTGAATTTTCTTCAGGTACGTCTTCTAGATACTTAAGTATCCCGCCTTTTAAATGAAAAACTTGATCGAAACCTTGTTGTTTTAAATACGCGGTAGATTTTTCACAACGTATTCCGCCGGTACAAAACATCGCAATTTTTTTATCTTTGCATTCTTCCAAATGATCTTTTACATATTGGGGAAATTCACGAAAGGTTGTGGTGTGCGGGTTTATCGCATTCTCGAAAGAGCCGACTTCAACCTCGTAGTCATTGCGGGTATCAACCAACAGAACATTTGGATCGCTGATTAAGGCATTCCATTCTTGAGGATCAACATAGGCACCAACAGATTCGTTGGGATCGATATCTTCAACGCCCATGGTAACGATTTCGCGTTTCAATTTTACTTTTGAGCGCTTAAAAGGTGGCTTGTCAGTGAGAGACTCTTTGGTGTCAATGTTAGTGAGACGGGGATCTTGATTTAACCAAGCGAACACTGCATCGATACCGGCTCTGCTTCCCGCGATAGTGCCGTTGATACCTTCATGGGCAAGCAACAAAGTACCGCGTACCTGTTGGTTCTCCATTACTTTTTTTAAAGGTTCGCGAAGATCTTCGAAATTATTGAGTGAAACAAATTTATAGAGCGCACAGACCACGATGGGGCCGCTATTGGAAACTGACATGCGTATTACCTTATTCTGCAAGCTGGAACGTAAATCCAGGGCTATAGAAGGGGCGCTATTGTAGCGGAAAATTAAGGGAGGGTGAATGCCGGAAGATTAATGTGGAATTAAAAAAGCCGGAGTAACTTTTTGTTAATCCGGCTTTTAGTTATGTATTGCGAGGCTTATGTGGCTAAAACTAAGGGGTTTACGACTTAGGAATAACGCGCACTATGCCCTTGCCTTCGGTAGCGACATAAATAAAACCGTCGGGGCCTTGGCGAACGTTGCGAACTCGGCCAATATCTTCCATCACTGGTGTTGCGGAAGTCACTGCGTTGCCTTCGACTTTACATAACGCGAGATAACGAAATTTTAACGAGCCTGCTAATACATTGCCTTTCCAATCCGGATACTTATCGCTCGTCACAAAAGTCATCCCGGAGGGGGCAATAGACGGTACCCAATACCAAATCGGGGATTCCATGCCTTCGCGTTCGGTTCCTTTGGCAAATTCAGTTCCGCTGTAATTGATGCCGTAACTTAAAATTGGCCAGCCGTAATTCGCACCCGCTTTAATAATATTTATTTCGTCACCGCCGCGGGGGCCATGTTCGTGAACCCAAATGTCACCGCTTACGGGATTTTTTGCCATGCCTTGTGGATTGCGATGACCATAAGAAAACACTGCTTCTTTAGCCCCTGCTTTGCCGATAAAAGGATTGTCTTGGGGAATTTTTCCGTCGTCATGTAAGCGATAAATTTTTCCGCCATCACGAGTAATATCTTGCGGATTGTCATCACGTTGTCCGCGCTCACCGATAGAGAAAAATAAATAGCCGTCGTTATCAAATTCAATACGGCTTCCATAATGTTGTCGTGCCCCGGTATTTGGCCCAGCCTTGTACAACACTTCTTGTTCAACGAGGGAGTTGCCTTGCAACTTCGCACGCATGATCGCGGTATGGCTTCCACGCCCTTCTCCTTCGGGGCTTGAATACGAAATATAAATCCAACCATTGTCGGTGTAGTTTGGGTGCAGTTCGATATCGAGCAAACCACCTTGGCCATTGGCATGAACTTCGGGTACGCCAGCGATGGTTTTGCTGGGCTTCTCGTCACCTGCTCGATATAGCTCTCCGGCGCGATTAGTTACAAGCATGTCGCCGTCTGGCAGCCACACCATGCCCCAGGGGACAGCAATGTCGTCAATGATCGTTTCGGTGGTGTAGTCGGCAGCAAAGGACAAAGTTGAAAAGAGAAACAGAGTACAAAAGCTTAGAATTGTGGTTATTTTTTTCATGGTGCTCTCGGGTAGTTTTTTAGGAGGATGAGTAAAGTGGAGATGGGATAATAGTCTGTATCCGGGAGAATTGGTTCCCCAAATTCGGATATTTTATATGGTCACGTAAAGAAAGGTTTAAAGATCTCTCGATAAACTAAATGCCCCGCGGACCTGACCGAGAGAGTAGCCGGTCGCTTCATCATCTGGATAAAATTCCTTAATTGCTAGGCTCAACTTGTGATCAATTGTTTCTCCGTGACAAAGCAAACATATACTTTCGACTTTTTGCGCTTTTAAAAATCGAAATTGACCATCGATGATCTCAGCGTGCTGTAAATTATCCGACGATATCGCGGCTATTGGTTGCTGATCAAATTGCTCTAAAATTTTTTCCTCCCAATCGCTGGGTATCGCAGATTGTTTGTTGCGAGGTTTTAAACTGACACGTTTTACTTGCCAGCCACTTTCAAGACTTATTTTTTTTGTGATCATAGGTGCAGTGATCGAGCAAACTTGAATGGCCGCGATTGATCCTTGTTCTTCGATTGTCTTCTTTAATGTTGGTTTTAATTCAGCAACAAATTTACCGACGATAGTCTCTGCCTCAGCTTCCAAGGTCCTTAGGTTTTCCTCCGTTGCTAAATTTTCTACGGTTCTAAAAGAAGTGGGGTCAGAATTTTTTTGGCCGCAGCTGACCAAGGCAACGCAAAATAGCGCCAAGCCAAGCAGTTTCAATAAGATTTGCATTTTTATCTTCCTCAATCTATCTGCGTTCAGGGTAGCGTGTACCCTACCTTAAATTGTTGACACAAAACAATCGCTCGGTCGTTAGTTTTAAAAGACCAAGCGATCGACGAAGATAATACTTTTGATTCAGGTATTTTGCGTCTCAAAGGCTCGATAAAATGAGATTGTTTTATGCGTTGAGAGTTATTAGAAAGTGATCGTAAAGAAAAGAGCAGGGTATTTTCCGCATCTAGAAAATAATCCTGCTCTCATTTTTAGCGCTTATTTATTTACATTGTGTTTTAACCCAGTTTTGGCAATTAGCGCTATTTACCGGGCGAGTGAGACTGCGAGCGGTGTCATTCTCATTGCCACTAGGGCCGCAGATAATTCTGGCGGTACTGCAGCCAGAGCTAATGTTGTCTGCCCCCGCGCCGCCAATCAGGAAGTCATTATTTCCCTTTAGGTCTCTAATGACGTCATTGCCGCTGCCGCCATTTGTCAAGGAACGATTTCCGGTGGAACCAACAACTACATCCGAACCCGATTCACCGAAGCTGTAATTCAAATCACCTTTATTAGCATCGATCCAATCGACGCCACTACCGCCATGAATCTTATCGCGGCCGTTTCCGCCCTTGATGAGATCGTTGCCGCCACCGCCATAGATCGCGAGCCGGTAGCCATTGTAAATAAAAGGGTACAAGGAAATCTTTCCGTTCCCGCAAGAAAAGGTGGTGGTTTTAGTAAGCACTTGTACCTGATCATCCTTATCGCCGAGACATAAATTGGCATTTTCCTGCAAGCCATTTCTGCCACTTTTACCATCGACGGTGAAGGCAAAGTATCCTCCTAGACATTCTCCATTGCGGAATACTACCGAGGTCAAGGTTTTTTCTTGTGAGCCCCGAATATCACCCGCACCCAGAAATAATTTATAGGCCCCATCACTAAAATCGAGATTACCGGTTGATCCTTGTGGTGCCATAATTATTCGATTAGATGAGGGACAGTTAGCGTTTTGTGAAAATACCTGTATCGAAATACTAAACAAACAAATTAGTTTAATAAAATTAGTAATTATTTTTTGCATAACGTTGGTTTTCTCCTGTAGTTTCTAAATATCGATTTGTTGTTGAACTTTTTCCAAGGTGCTGGCGGGTAATTGAAATTTTAGCGCTTCAAAATATTCCTTTCGTTGTTCGTAGGGCGTTACGTTGAGAAACTCAACTAGAAATTCTGGCTGCGTTAGAACTGCGAGACTACTCGTCGCGTCAATGCATGGGAAACCGCAGTGCCCAAGCGCGGGAGCCACTGCATCAATCCAGCCGGGCCATTCCAAGTCATGGTAATGCTGTAACGTCCATACTGTTTGGTTAAGAAAATTGGAAGCTTGATGATTCGCTAAGCTTAGTAAAGCTGCACTATACAAGCGCTGATCCGTATCAGGATTCGCCGCTATGCTTGCGACCCACTGAAGACTCTCTTCACTACCGGAGCCTGCGTAAGTGTAGCGTTGCAGTAATAGTTGCGCTTCAATCACAGGTTTCGCTTCTAAGTCCTGTAATAGCTTATCGGGTAAAACTAAGCTGGATAACTCGGGTAAGCGATTGAGTAGCTGCAATAATGTGACTCTATTTATAGCATCATCGGATTCCAGAAGAAGAGTGGAAAAATAGCGCTGTAAATCTGGTTTTGATGTAGCGTTTATTTCGAGCACAGAGCCGATTTCTTCTATCGCTGGGATCAAAATTAAATCATTGACTTGATACAAAGCAGCGGATAATTCTTCTAAGCACTCGTTTCCAGTGCTTTCTAAGCATTGTAAATACAGTTGGTATTGATAGTTTTCAGAAAGTGCCTGTCGCGTTAAACGATCGAGATGGATAATATTCTGGCGGGTGTCGACCTGTTCGAATTTTATTTCAGTTGTTTCTTGCGTAGCTTGGTTATTAGCTAACTCGGTATTTTCATGTCGGTTATTGACGGGGAGAAAAAATTGCTCGGCGGTCTCAGATTTTTGATGTTTTTTGTGTGCAATAAAAATTATATTTTTATAATTAAACTTCCAAAAAATAGTAACCATCAGTAGTACTAAGGCGGCAACTAGAGCTATCCGAAACCGAGTAGTAAGTGTTTTATTCATAATTAAGCTACAAACTTATAGGCGGTCTTAGATAAAAGCGTTATGAATGTAGCGAAATAAGAAACCTTAAGTCAATGGTGAACTGTAAACCTTCTAAAAAAACCAAACTTTGATTAACATTTGTTAAAAATAAGACCTAAGCAAATTCAGTTTTTGAGTGGAGAAGTAATATTCTGTTTTGGGGAAGTGCATTCGACAGCAAGAAAAACAAATCTTTATTAGTATTTCTTATTTGGAGAAATAATTTTCCTTTATCTCGGAATTTGACGTGCTTACATAAGCCTTGGTTGATGCTGTAAAAACATAATTGATTTTTTAAGAATATATTATCCATTATATATTTATAATTATTTTAGTGGGTCAATGGAGTCTATAAGTGTCGGTATTCCGAAACCCAAAAAAATCATCAATATTTATCAATTTGAATACTCCTGACTACTAAGCACGAAAAGACTTAGCTTTGGAAAAGAGCCCGAGTGGCGAAAATTTTTGCGGTTACTTTATTTAGTAGAGAGTCGTTGAGTAGAGCATCTCGGCAAGAATGAATTTCTCTTTAGTACTTCGAAGTGTTCTATCGGAGTTGTTTCAGAAAAGCTGGATTCGGTGTGCGAAATATATTGATGTTTAATAGTTGTTGCAGGTCGGTATATTGTTCGCTTGGTGGCAAGTTGTAAGACAAGGCCTGAGCTTTCGAGTAATCATTTATTCTTCAATCCGCAAGAATTGACCCCATTATTTTTTAATATCTTTACTTAGTTGATGTAGGTTCAACGTTTGCAGCTTCTGCAGCATTGCGTGCTTCAATCCGGTAGAGCCACATCCTGAAGTTATCTCAGGTGGATCCATACACCTGGCCCTCCGGGTGCTAGGTGGATTAAAACGTTCTCGATGTTGTGTCATCTCCTGTGGGGAACATTGCTAGGCCATCATGCAGTCGTGGACATCATTAAAATCCAGACACAAAAAAACCCGCAATAGCGGGTTTTTTCAGAATTTGAATGGTGCCCAGAGGCGGAATCGAACCACCGACACGGGGATTTTCAATCCCCTGCTCTACCGACTGAGCTATCTGGGCCTTGCTTTATGGCTTGTCTTTAGGAGACCCGCCAGCGAAGAGCCGCGTATTAAACCCGCTCGACTGCTAGGAGTCAAGACAGACTTAACAGCTTGTGATGCTAGTCTTTGGAAGCGTCTGTTGGCGCGACATATCCCTCTGCTTTGTCTACTTCTTCGCCACTGAAGAACTTGCTCATTTGTTCTTGCAAATAGGCGCGCGCCGTCATGTCCATCATATTGAGCTGCTTTTCGTTGATGAGCAGGGTTTGGTGGGCTAGCCATTCCTGCCAGGCCTGTTTGGAGACATTGTCGAAGATGTCTTGGCCTTTGGGGCCGGGCATGGGTGGGAGGTCTAGGCCTGTAAGGTCTTTTTGGTATTTCCGGCAAAACACGGTTCGGGTCATAAGTTGTCGATAATTAGGTTGGTGAGTGGACGTTTATTGTGTCGAGAGATTGTTTGGCAAGCTTGTCGAGCAAGCGCTTTACTGGGGCGGCTAAACCGACGGCAGCGGGTTGGGTCACGTTATACCAAATGCGTTCGTTACTGGCCATGACTTGATGATGGCGTTTTTCTAGCCGAATCCATATTGGCTGAATATCGAGATGATAGTGGCTAAAGGTGTGACGATAGGTCGCCCAACTCTCGATGAGCTTGGCCTCACCGAAATGATCTAGGCAATAATCGAGCGGGTTTTCATCTTGAGTGATTTCAGGGAAGCCCCATAACCCTCCCCAGATTCCAGCGGCGGGTCTTTTTTGTAATAAGTAATGCCCATCCGGGTCTTGGAGCATCAGCATTTGGGTGGCTTTAATGGGTAGCGTTTTCTTCGGTTTTTTACCGGGGAAGTTCTGGATCGTATTTGATGCATAGGCTTGGCAGTGCGAGACTAATGGACAGGTTGAACACTGGGGTTTACTGCGAGTACAAAGTGTTGCGCCGAGATCCATCATCGCTTGGGAGTATTTTCCCGCTTCGTCTTTTGGGGTGAGCGCTTCGGCCTGTTGCCACATTTTTTTAGTGACTTGAGTCTGCCCCGGCCAGCCTTCGATGGCAAAGCAGCGAGCGAGAACACGCTTAACGTTGCCATCTAAAATCGCGGTCGGCAGGTTCCAGGTAATGCTACAAATGGCTCCGGCAGTTGAACGACCGATGCCGGGAAGCTCTGATAGTTCTTCGACGGATTGTGGGAACTCGCCATTGAAATCGGCAACGATTTTTTTAGCGCATGCGTGTAAGTTTCGACCCCGAGCGTAATAACCCAAGCCCGTCCATAAATGCAGTACTTCGTCGAGGGGAGCGGCAGCCAAGGCATGAACATTGGGAAATTGTTGGATGAACTTTTCAAAATAGGGGATCACCGTCGCCACTTGTGTTTGCTGCAACATGACCTCAGACAGCCACACGCGGTAGGCGCTTATATCTTGCTGCCAAGGAAGGTGCGTGCGCCCGTGCTGGTGAAACCAATCAAGTACGGCGGCAGAAAAATTAAAATTGGATGTCATTACTGTCTAATTGAAATAAGGCTAAACGAATTGCGGAAGTACTTTCGCTGAGCTAGGTTTTTGTTTTCCATCGATATTCTTGGGAGTGTATCGACTAATAGAGCATGAAGCTCATATATTTTGTCAGAGAATTTTCGACCTAGCTCAAGCATTCAAAAATTGAGGGCAATCAAGCCTGGGTTTGTCTGTTGAATATCAGTAAAATGCCGATCTCTTTTTCGCAACCAAGTTTAGATGTCTACTATGGGTCAACGAACTCCCCTCTATGATCAACATGTGCAAATGGGCGGCAAGCTTGTCGATTTTGGCGGCTGGGATATGCCCTTACATTACGGCTCACAGCTGCACGAGCATCGACAAGTTCGCGATGTAGTCGGCATGTTTGATGTATCTCACATGACGATCATTGATATCGCCGGTGTTGATGCTGAAAACTACTTACGATTCTTGTTGGCAAATGATGTTGCTAAGTTAGCGAGTGTTCCCGGGAAAGCGCTCTACACCGCTATGTTGAATCATAGTGGCGGCGTAATTGATGATTTGATTGTCTATCGGATGGGCGATTGGTTTCGCACGGTGGTTAATTGCGCGACTCGGGAAAATGATTTGGCCTGGATGCAAGAGCAAGCTAAAGCCTTTGCCGTTGATATTCATGAGCGCCCTGCGTTATCGATGATTGCGGTGCAGGGGCCGAAGGCTATCGAGAAGGTTGCTGAGGTTTTACCTGATTACGCAAAGCCTTTGCATGAGCTAAAAGTTTTTCAAGCGATTGAATGTGATCAATGGTTTTTTTCACGCACCGGCTATACCGGTGAAGATGGTTTGGAAATTATTTTACCGGCAGAAGAATCCGTAAATTTTTGGCAAGCTTTGGCTGCGGTGGATGTAGCACCCTGTGGCCTTGGCGCTCGCGATACGCTGCGTTTAGAGGCTGGAATGAATCTCTATGGGCATGAAATGGATGAAAGTGTTTCTCCATTGGCGGCGAACATGGCGTGGACCATTGCTTGGGAACCCAGTGAGCGAGATTTTATCGGTCGCACGGCTCTAGAAATTGAAAAGTCCAAGGGCGATAGCCAGCAGTTAGTTGGTTTAGTGATGTACGAACGGGGTGTCTTGCGCTCTCATCAACGAGTACTCATTCCTGGTGGTGACAAAGAAGGCGAAATAACCAGCGGCACTTTTTCACCCACTTTAGGCGCGTCAATCGCATTGGCGCGAGTACCTATGCCAGTTGGGGATACTTGTTTTGTTGAGGTTCGCAACAAGCATTGTGAAGTAAAAGTGGTGAAACCTTGTTTTGTGCGAAAGGGACAAAAATTAATTTAACTAGAATTTAATTTATAGATTTTCGCGAAAACAATTATCGAGAATAGTTTTTTCGTGATGATACATTTATTATCCATATAATTTTAAAGTACACACATCGTGAGGGGTGGGAGCATGAGTGAATTTAGGGGCGATCTAAAATATTTGGCGAGCCATGAATGGGCGAGAGTCGAGTCAGATGGAACGGTGACCGTTGGTATTAGTGACCATGCTCAAGATAGTTTAGGAGACGTGGTTTACGTAGAGTTACCGGAGCTCGGTAGTGAAGTTACCGCAGGAGAAGAAGCGGGTGTTGTCGAATCGGTTAAAGCCGCATCGGATATCTTCTCGCCAGTTTCTGGCGAAGTTATCGAGATTAATGAGTTGTTGGAAGAAACGCCAGAAACTGTTAACGCCTCGCCTTATGATGATGGTTGGTTCTACAAAGTTAAGCCTTCGGATCTAGGCGATTTAGACGATGCCTTAGACGCTGATGCTTATCAGGCGGCGATTGAAGACGAAGAATAAAAACCTGAAATATTTATCAATAAAAAAAGCGCAAAGTATTGCGCTTTTTTTATGCTCGATTGTTAAGAGGTTTCTAACCTGTTCTATTCCTCAACACTTGGTGGAGCAATTGCTTCAGCAAATAACGATAAACTGCCTATCATTTCAGCTCGCTCCGTTTCGTTTGGCGGCCAAATAAAATCTTCCGCTGAAATCATCTGAATAGTTTCTTGAAATTGCGCTAATAAGGGTAATTGTTCATTTGATAAAATCCAATCAGCAAAGCCAATATTTTCATCAAATAGAATATTGTTAATTGTGCGTAGCTCTATATAAAATAAAGTCGCCTCGTCGGCGGAGAATTGATTATGCAATATCGGATCGTTGGCGGCGTTGGTACTAGCTTGTTCAATCGTTTCTTCTTGTTCAGAAATCGCTTCCGCTTCACTTGCGTTAAAATTATTTATCCATTCGATACGTTGAGCTAGCATAGAGTAGGCTGCTGCTTGTAATAATTGCATGCGACTTAAGGGTGTCAATGCAGAATAATTCTGTCGAACCGTATCCGCCGGGTTCTCCAATTGTTGTTTTAATTGGCTGATGTCATCGGTTAATAAAACTGATAATAAATTTAACAACACCCGGCGTCGATTATTGGGCAGGTCGATTATTCTCACCCCAGTGGATCTTTGTGTCGTGTCTAGTTCTTGTATATCAAGATAATCATCCGCTAAGCGCGCACCTGTTTCGCCCCATAATAAATACTCAATAGCATGGAATCCCAAGCTCACTTCAGTTTCATCGCTAAAACCATGTTGCGCACGCAGCGATTCTGCGGCTAACGGCATGGCGATATCATTTACGATGCCGCTATTTGCATAGACATCAAAGTAATCAAGATAGCCAGGCAAAATTGGCTGTGCGTCGATCAAAAAATTGGTAGGAATGAGTTGACCAAATAAACCAGGATTACTAAGACCAAGCGTGATAAACATCTCAAGTTGTGTGTAGGTTGTATGTGATGTATGCCAAGACTCCCTCGCTGCTGTCAGTGTTTCGTCGTTGGGATCCTGCAAAAATTTTTGAATAGCATTTTGCAACGATTCAGCTTCATTAACGCTTTCGTTTGCAAAACTAATCCCTTTTAGCCATGCGGCTTCAGTTCTTGGGAGAATGCTCGGGTCAACACTTACGACTTTCTCTGTTGGTGTGACGCTTTCCTCAATCGGTTCTTTTCTATCGCAAGCAATTACTACAAGAAGTAACAGCGCACAACAAAAAAATTGCGATAAAGAAAATCGCGATAAAAAGAGTATCTTGAATATGTCCATAAGACGCCTTTTATTTCTATCGACTAACTAGGGCTCGCATCTCGCAAACTAATAATGGGCCATTGTCGTTCTTTGGCGACTTCTGCCAATTTTTCATCAGGATCTACTGCAAAAGGAAAATTAACTTTTTCCAAAAGTGGTAAATCATTAATAGAGTCACTGTAAAAATAACGGTCCATCTCGGCGATAGGATCTTTTGGGTCTTCAGTTTCCGAAAGTTTGGCGAGCCAACGTTCGAGATGGATGATTTTTCCTGCTTGGTAACAGGGCTCTCCTTCAAGGTTGCCGGTATAATGTCCATCAATAATTTCAAGTTCGGTAGCGAGTAAATGTTCTATCTTCAACAAGCTCGCAATCGGTTGAGTAATAAATCGGTTTGTGGCGGTGACGATTGCGATGATGTCGCCCTTCTCTTTGTGATGCTCAATTAATAACTCTGCTTTAGGAAGTCTCAGCGCTTGAATTTTCTCGGCGATAAACTTTTCTCGAAGTGTAGAAAGTTTGGTGGCTGAAAATTTGCTCAGAGGTTCCGCCGCAAATTTTATGTATGCCTGTATATCCAGCTCGCCACGGCAATAAGCTTGATAAAATTCCTGGTTGCGTTGTTGGTAGGTTTCCGTGTCGACAAGTTTTTGTTCCACCAAAAATTCGCCCCAGCCAAGATCACTGTCACCCGCGATCAAGGTATTGTCTAAATCAAAAAGTACCAATGCCACTGCTATAAGCTCTCCAATTTTTTGTAAACGCTCATTGCTAACCTTGCTTTGCTGAAAATTACATTTTTGTTTGCTTGCTGTACAGGTGTGAACTATGCCGTCGAAACCCGCAAACATTCAAATTAAGAGGCGAGATTTTACACGCCTAGTACCTGGATGTAGACCACGTGAAACCTTTATTTCTTTGCTGGTATAGCGGATTGACGATGGTACACTGCGGTGCGAGAAAGAAAATAAAAAGTAGCGCCCAGATCATTATAATTGCCTGTTTTTCAACAACTTAACAATTAATGATTGAATTGCGCTGAAGTTGTGGAACAATGGACAGCTTCGCTTTTTGCGATCTGGGCATGGGGAATCAGGGGTACAACAGACTATTATTTGCCCCTGTATGGTTTTGGCTGGGAGAGTTTTCCTGGCTTGGCCCAAGAATATTGAGGGTAAAGTCGTGATTGACGTCGATGGTTTTCGACCAAATGTGGGAATAATCCTAACAAACCCACAAGGTCAAATATTATGGGCACGTCGTATAGGTGGCCAAGACGCTTGGCAATTTCCACAAGGCGGCATTCAACAAGATGAGTCTCCTGAGGAAGCTCTCTATCGAGAGTTAACCGAAGAAGTCGGGCTTGAAGAAAATGACGTAGAAGTTTTGGCCTGCACTCGTGGCTGGTTACGTTATCGCCTGCCAAAGAATTTTATTCGCCATCAATCCAAACCAGTGTGTGTTGGCCAAAAGCAGAAATGGTTTTTGTTGAAACACGTGTCTGACGAAAATAGAATTTGTCTCGATGGTGCAGATGACGCAGAGTTTGATGAATGGCGTTGGGTGAGCTATTGGTATCCCCTAGAAAAAGTTATTTCATTTAAGCGTGATGTTTATCGCCGCGCATTGAAGGAGTTAGCACCGGTTTTTTGTGATTTTCAAAAAAAACAAATTAATGGCGAACAGCATAGTCAGGCGAATAGTAGCCAGAAAAATAATAATAAAAAAAATAAAAAAGCTAAGAAATCGAATCATCTAAAAAAAGTCACCTCTTCAGGTAGGTTCTAACTTATGTTGTCGTCGTTGCGCAGTATTGTCCAAGAGCTGAATGTCGCGCGCGATTTGCAATCTGTATTGGAGATCATTGTTAATCGCGTTAAGTCCGCGATGAAAACTGAAGTGTGTTCTATCTATCTACGTGATGGCCAAGGCAGTTATTTAATGATGGCAACGGATGGTTTGAATCCCGACGCCGTCGGCAAAGTTCGCCTGAAGCCTAGCGAAGGTTTGGTTGGTTGGGTTGCGATGCGTGAAGAGCCCATCAATCTCGACGATGCTGAATCCCATCCCAATTTCCAATATTTTCCCGAGACCGGTGAAGAGCGTTATTCCGCGTTTTTGGGTGTTCCTATTATTCATCAACGTGTCGTCTTGGGGGTGCTTGTTGTTCAGCAAGGCGAGCGTCGCCGTTTTGATGAAGGTGAAGAAGCATTCTTGGTGACAATGTCTGCGCAATTAGCGGGGGTCATCGCACACGCTGAGGCGACAGGCTTGCTCAGCAACATGGGGCAGCAAGCGAAGGAAGGTAAGTTTAATGGCGTGGCGGGCGCTCCTGGCGTTGCGATGGGAACGGGTGTCGTTATGATTCCCGCCGCCGATTTAAACTCAGTTGTGTTTCGACAAATCGAAGATATTGATGGCGAGAAACAATTTTTTCAACGCTGCTTAATAAAAGCCCGAGAAGAAATAAAAGATCTCGGTTTGCAATTGAAATCTCGTTTAAACCGCGAAGAGCAGGCCTTGTTTGATGCCTATTTAAGTATGCTCGACGATACATCGCTAGCTGGTGAAGTCATTGAGAGAATTAACCAGGGCGTTTGTGCTTCGTTCGCATGGAGTGAAGTTATTCTTGAGCACGAACGAAATTTCTCAACGATGGAAGACGCTTATCTTCGTGAGCGCGCGGCAGACGTACGAGATTTAGGTCGTCGCGTATTGATGCATCTACAGGAATCATTTCAAGAATTACGTGAATATCCAAACAACGCCATTCTCGTTGGCGAAGAGCTAACCGCAGCAATGTTAGGCGAAGTGCCTAAAGAGCATTTGTTGGGTTTAGTGTCTGTTAAAGGCTCGCACAATTCTCATGTGGCCATTCTGGCTAGAGCCATGGGCATACCGACCGTTGTTGGTGCAGTCGAACTCCCTTTCAAAAAAATCGATGGTCGTGAGTTAGTCGTCGATGGTTACAATGGTGTTGTCTACAGTGACCCCGGCCCTGAATTACGCAAACGTTACCAAGCAATTTATCAAGAAGAACAAGAGCTCGTAAAAGGTTTTGAGGCCTTAAAAGATTTACCTTGTGAGTCGCTAGATAACCATCGTGTTCCGCTTTGGGTGAATACCGGTTTGATGGCTGACGTAGTTCGCTCTTTAGAGCGCGGTGCTGAGGGTGTTGGCCTTTATCGAACTGAGGTTCCATTTCTATTGCGCGATCGTTTTCCTACGGAAGAAGAGCAGCGAATTATTTACCGCGAGCAGTTAGAAGCCTTTGCACCCCATCCAGTTACGATGCGCACCTTAGATATTGGCGGCGATAAATCTCTTCCGTATTTTCCTATTGAAGAAGACAATCCATTTTTAGGGTGGCGTGGGATTCGCGTCACTTTGGATCATCCTGAAATTTTTCTCGCGCAAGTGCGAGCAATGTTGAAAGCCAGTGAAGGTTTGAATAATTTACGCATTATGTTACCGATGATTGCGAGCACATCGGAATTAGAAATCGCGCAAACATTAATTTATCGCGCCTATCATGAATTACTTGAGGAAGGCCACACCATCGACTTGCCGCCAATCGGGGTCATGATCGAAGTGCCTGCTGCTGTTTATCAAGTGCGAGAACTTGCTGCACGAGCAAATTTTTTATCGGTGGGCAGTAACGATTTAACTCAGTACATCCTTGCGGTGGATAGAAATAATGCCCGTGTTGCCGATTTATATAATTCATTTCATCCGGCGGTTTTACGCGCATTGCAATTCATTGTTTCTGAGGCGCATTCCCAAAGTGTGCCTGTAACTATTTGTGGTGAAATGGCAGGCGATCCCGGCGCAGCAATTTTACTGGCGGCAATGGGTTATGATGTATTATCGATGAACGCGACTAACCTACCAAAAGTGAAATCTGTTATTAGAAATATCACTATGGTACAGGCCGAAGAATTACTCGATAAAGTGATGTCTTTAATTGACGCTGATGAAATAAATAATTGCGTAAATGAAATGTTGCAGGAAGCAGGCATTACGCGCTTGTTAAGACCCTCTCGAAGCCATTAATCGCAAGGCTTTTGAATCTCCTTCTGCTATACCCAGTAACACGCGAAAAGCTTTGATTTTCGTTGTCCGGTGTTTCGAACACAGCGGTAAAATTTCTTATGTTATTCCAATTCCAGCAATGATTGGTTCTCAGGCCCTATACACGGTAGAGCGATCAGGTAATTGAATAAATAAAGATTACTTAAGTGTTTTCGCTAAAAATTCTAGCGCAGAAAATTTGTGAGATCTAATTGGCTTGGCTATTAGTCGACGATAAAACTAAAACTTTTATCACCAAAAGGTGCTTCGTAAAAACTGCGTTCTTTGAATTGAACTTGGTTTGAGCTATTAATAATTATCGACGTCGATAAGCAAGTTCCATAGGTTTCAGATTCTATAAACATCGGCGATAAGGTACGTTCGAGTTCAATGTCGATACCAGTGTTTGGTAACTCATGATCGCCTGCGATTGACTTGTCGCCGAGAATTGACAGTAGTTGATCGTTATTAATGGGGCTAGTATTCGAGTGCTTCTGTATAATTTTTTCGAGGCTTTCTTTGCCTCGTATTACCTTAGGCCAGGGCGAATTCAATTTGTGATTACTCAAGCCATAGATGCCGGGAGTCAAAATTTCCAGCGCTTTGTCGTTGTTGCAGTAAACAAATTCTTTTTTGTCGCCGATTAATAAATTGAAACCATTGTAGCGATCGGCTTTGGCAACGACGCTTTCGCAGTAGTCGACGGGGTCGACATCACTAACTAGAAAATCACTAACCAGATGCCCTCTCGATATGAGATCGGCTTGTGTGTTAGCGCCACCTCTTAAATTCGTGATAGCGGCAAATTTGCCCTGTCGAGTGATGCCAAGCCAAGAGCCTCCAGCTTTCATGTCGCGACCGGCGAGCACCTTGGGAGAATCTTGCCAGAATGCCGCAGGGGCAGTTGGGCGATCGTATCGCTCATCTCGGTTGGCGGCCAAGATCAACGGGAAGTCTTGGTGAGAGCGATAGGCAAAAAGTATTAAACACATATAAATTCGGCTTTTTTAATTTCGTCATCTAAAAGGGTCTCGTAGTGTAACAGACGATGTTTTCAGCAATTCTGATCATCCGAGGGCAAGTTCATTGGCATCACGAATTTGGTCAATGGTATCATCTCGGCCTCGCCGAAAAATCGACTAATAACGAAGCAGTTTAGTACCCCTGTATGAGCACCTCATTTATAGACCCCATCGCATTCTCTATCGGCCCTCTATCAATTGCAGGGAAAGAATTTGGCCCTTTAAGCGTTCACTGGTACGGGATCATGTACCTGTGTGCTTTTGCGGCGGCTTGGTTTATAGCCTTTAAACGCAGTGAGCAGAAAAATAGCGCGGTTAAAAAAAACCAAGTTGAGGATTTGATCGTTTACGGGGCCCTCGGCGTAATTGTTGGTGGGCGCCTTGGTTCAGTATTTTTCTATCATTTTGATGATTTTCTAAATGACCCATTGTGGTTATTTCGTGTCTGGGAAGGCGGCATGTCATTTCATGGCGGCTTGCTCGGCGTCATTGTTGCAATGGTGCTCTACGCGCGGCGTATAAACGTGCCATTTTTAAGTTTGATGGATTTTGTCGCGCCATTGGTTCCTTTGGGTTTGGGTTTTGGTCGTTTGGGAAATTTTATTGGTCAAGAACTTTGGGGGCGAGCGACTAGTGTATCTTGGGGGATTGTTTTTCCACGAGATCCAGAAAAAATTCTGCGCCATCCCTCTCAACTTTATGAGGCAGCCCTTGAAGGCTTGGTGCTATTTATTATTATTTTTTGGTTCTCGATGAAGCCAAAACCTCGTGGGGCGGTGTGTAGTTTGTTTGTATTGTTGTACGGTGTTTTTCGTTTCACGATTGAATTTACGCGTGAACCCGACGCACATATATCGTATTTGTTTGGCTGGATGACTCGCGGCCAGCTATTGTCTCTGCCAATGATTATCGTCGGCTTGTTGGTTTTTCTTTGGGCCTACAAAAACAAGCAAGCGAAACTAGGCAGATTGTGAAATTCCTTATCTCAAAAGACTAATTATTATGAAGCAATATTTAGATTTAATGCGCCATGTTCGTGATCATGGTGTGCAAAAAGGCGATCGTACCGGTACTGGAACCAAGAGCGTGTTTGGCTACCAAATGCGATTCAATTTGGCTGATGGATTTCCTTTGGTAACCACCAAGAAGTGCCATTTAAAATCTATTATTTACGAATTGCTTTGGTTTTTAAAAGGCGAGACGAATACGGAATACTTGAAAAAAAACGGCGTAAGTATTTGGGATGAATGGGCGACTGGAGAAGGTGATTTAGGCCCTGTTTATGGTTATCAATGGCGTTCTTGGCCATCACCCAGTGGTGCGGCTATCGATCAAATCTCGCAATTATTAGATCAGATTAAAGCGACGCCCAATTCGCGAAGGCTCATCGTGTCGGCGTGGAATCCCGCACAGTTACCTGATGAAACTAAGGCGCCACAACAAAACGTTGAAGAAGGGCGTATGGCACTTGCGCCCTGCCATACTTTTTTTCAATTTTATGTTGCAGATGGAAAATTATCATGTCAGTTATATCAGCGAAGTGCTGATATTTTTCTTGGTGTCCCGTTTAATATTGCCGGTTACTCGTTGTTGACGATGATGATTGCGCAAGTTGTGGGTTTGCAGCCTGGGGATTTTATTCATACTTTGGGCGATGCGCATCTCTACTCAAACCACAGTGCACAGGTTGAAGAGCAGCTTTCGCGCCAGCCGCGTGCCTTGCCAACGATGAAACTTAATCCAGCGATTAACGATTTGTTTGCATTTGATTTCGACGATTTTGAATTGCAAGGCTACGATCCGCTACCTGGGATAAGCGCTCCCGTAGCAATTTAACTCGGCTATTTAAATTTAGTATTAACAATATAATTTGTTTAAATTAATTCAAATGTTTTGGTAAAAAAATGTTGATCTCTATTATCGTTGCAGCGTCGACAAATAATGTCATCGGCAAAAACAATGAGCTACCGTGGCGAATTTCCGAAGACTTGCAATATTTCAAGCGTAAGACGATGGGTAAAACGATAATCATGGGCCGCAATACATTTGATTCGATAGGTAAGGCGCTTCCTGGTCGCACTAACGTAGTGATTACTCGACAGAAAAATTGGTCCGCGCCGGGGGTAAAAGTCGCTCATTCTATTGCGGAAGCAATACAATTATCTGAAAGTTTGTCGTTGATTGATGGAAACGAAGAGGTTATCGTTATCGGCGGCGCACAGGTTTACCGTGAAGTGTTAGCGATGGCTAGCCGAGTTTATTTAACCAGAGTTCATGCACAAATTGAGGGCGATGCGTACTTTCCTCCGCTGGGCTCTAATGGTGATGAATGGAGGCTTATAAGTAGCGAAGAATTTCCTGCAAGGCTGCCAAATAATTATGATTATGCCTTTGAAGTGTATGAACGCGTTATAAGTAACCAAACGTAACAAGAAATAAATTGATAATAAGCGAGTAGGCACTTGCTAAGCTCGCTAAAGCTAGATAATCCGCTGTGTTTGCGGTGGCTGATAAGGATAATAAGTAGTTGTTACCAAAATACACAAGCGAATTGAAGCGATCACAAATCATTGAATGTTCATGCTAGCTATTATTAAATGTCGCGCTCTTAAACGACATCCGTATTTTATTACAGTTTAATTAATCAAAACCCAGCCTAGACTTGTACGCAATGTGCATTGTTTTTGGCTGATTAAAAGAACCCAATTGGGGGAGCTATGAAGAAGCAACAACTCAGGACCGCAGCGTTGGTAGCAACGTTGTCACTTGGTCTCGGCGCTGGATCCATCCAGGCAGACCAAACTCTCGATGGTATTCTCAAGGAAGGCCAGTCAATCGCAGCAGCAGGTGCTCAGTCTCAACAGCGAATCGATAGGCTGCAAGACGAAACCAGTGACCTGTATCAGCAATTTAAAGTGGTCAACAAAGAGATCGAAGGCCTGAGGGTCTATAACGACCAGCTTCAAAAGCAAATCGATAACCAGCTGGTAGTTATTAAGCAGCTTACTGAATCCATCGACGGCGTAACTGTTCTAGAGAGACAGGTTCAGCCGTTAGTCTTGAGAATGTTGGATGCTCTTGAGCAATTCGTTGAGCTCGATGTGCCTTTCTTGAAGGAAGAGCGTCAAGATCGAATCGCACAACTGTATGAAGTACAGGATCGTGCAGACGTAAACGTTGCTGAGAAATTCCGCCAGGTTCTAGAAGCCTACCGAATTGAATCTGAGTACGGCCGAAACATCCTTACTTATGAAGATACTTTGAACATTGGTGGTGTCGACCTTCAGGTCAATATGCTCATGTTGGGACGTATTGCCTTGGTTTATCAAACTAAAGATCGCAGCTTAACTGGTGTATGGGATTCTCGCGAAAAAGCATGGGTTGAATTAGATCCTGGTACTTACGCGACTTCTATCTCTCAAGGTATTCGTATCGCAAAACAAGAAGCGCCAATTGATATTATCCGCTTACCTATTCCATCTCCGGAGGCAGCCCAATGAAAATGACGATTGTAAAACGCTGCCTATCAGCTGCAGTAATTTCAGCTTTCGCGGTTAACGCCGCAATTGCTCAAGATCAGCCTAAAGCACAGTCTTTAGATGAACTATTGAATATGGTTAAAGAGAACCGAATTCTTGAGACTAGAGAGCATCAACAACGTGAAGCAGAATTCAGACGCCAGCGTGCTAATCAACGATCCGAACTCGATAAAGCGATTGCTACTCGAACTGCTGAAGAGCGTCGTTCTGAGCGTTTAGAGCAGACTTACGAAACTCAAGAAATACAAGTCTCTGAATTGCGTGATCGTCTACAAGAGCGAACCGGCTCTTTGGCTGAGTTATTTGGTCATTTAACTTCGCAGGCCGGTGATACTCGCTCAGTATTAGAGCAGTCTATCGTTTCGGCTCAGCCTGGTTTAAATAATCGAGATGACTTCCTTACGGGTCTAATCGAAAAAATGAATAGCGCCACGCAATTACCATCGATTGGTGAAATTGAGCAGTTGTGGTACGAGATGCAGCGTGAAGCTGTTGAAGGTGGCCGAGTTGTTAAGTTTACTGCACCAGTACAGACAGTAGGCGGTGAGCAAATTGAGCAAGAAGTTGTGCGTATCGGGAATTATCAGCTTGTTTCAGCGGCAGGTAATTATCTATATATGACTTCAGACGGCAAAATCGCAGAACTTCCTCGTCAGCCACAAGGTGGTGTAACTGGAGCAGCAGCGAATCTTGCCGCTTCAAATTCAGGGTTTACCCGCGCTGGTATCGATCCCACAGGTTCTAAAGGTGGTTCTTTCCTAAGCAAAATCATCAACCGACCAAACTTAATCGAGCAATGGCATCAAGGTGGTTATATTGGTTATGCGATCACAGGTTTAGGTGCTTTCGCGATTCTTTTGGCCTTATTTAGAATTCTTGCTCTGTCTGCTACAAGCGGTAAAGTAAGTGCGCAATTACGAGCTAAAAAAGCTAATCCAAACAACCCACTTGGTCGTGTCTTGAAGGTTGCTGAAGATAATCCAAATGCTGACACTGAGTCTTTGGAATTGAAACTCGAAGAAGCCATTCTGAAAGAGCGTCCATCGATTGAAAGCGGCTTAGCTTTACTGAAAGTGATCTACATGATTGCGCCGCTGATGGGTCTTTTGGGTACAGTTGGCGGTATGATTCAAACTTTCCAGGCGATTACGTTATACGGAGCGGGCGACCCTGGAACCATGGCAGACGGTATTTCTTCAGCCTTGGTTACAACAATGGAAGGCTTGATCGTCGCAATCCCAACCATGCTTCTATACACCGTTGTTTACGGTCGTGCTAAGCGCATCCTTCACGTGCTCGATGAGCAAAGTGCCGGTATTGTCGCCGAGAACGCTGAGCGTAAATAGGAGATCGATTAGATGTTGCTGCAGTATCAAGAAGCAATTGCGTCTCTTCTAGCGTTCCTAGACTCTGGTGGCCCAGTGTTGTTGATGGTTTCTGGGCTGGTCTTCGTTATGTGGACTTTGATCTTTGAGCGCATTTGGTATTACAAAGGCGGCTTGCGTAGAGATACGGCGGCTGCCCTAGATGCCTGGGAGTCTCGCGTTGAAAGAAAGTCTTGGGGTGCACATAAGATTCGTGACAAGTTAATTTCTCAAGTAACTCTGCGTGTTAATCAAAACCTATCCTTTATCGCGACTTGTGTGGCTGTATGTCCATTGCTTGGGCTATTAGGAACGGTTTACGGGATGATTGAAGTATTCCAAGTTCTCGGCGTTACCGGTGGAGGTGATGCGAGAGCGATGGCTGGCGGTGTGTCGAAAGCAACAATTCCAACATTAGCGGGAATGGTTGCGGCGATCTCAGGCGTTTTTGGTAATACTATTGTGACGCGCACAGCAGAGCGTGAAAACCAACTACTAGAAGATCATTTGACTATGGATCACTGATCTGTGGTCTGGATGATTGTTTAAGAAAACATGCAACTTTGCACATTTTTGCATATCTATAGAGAAAGATTATGAGTAGGAAAAAGCAAAGACAAGAAGAAGAAGCGGCAATTGACGTAACGCCAATGCTGGACGTGGTGTTCATCATGTTGATCTTCTTTATCGTAACCTCCGTCTTTATTAAAGAAGCCGGTATTGATGTCAATCGCCCAGAAGCTACTACCGCTGAGCCTAAAGATAATGTCAGTATTTTGGTGGCTATCAATAATAACAACGAAGTATGGATCGATAAGCGCCGCGTTGATGTTCGTGCAGTTAAATCTGTGATTGAGCGTTTAAGAGCCGAAAACCCAGAAGGTGGATTAGTTATCCAAGCCGATAATGAGGCTAATGTTAAAACATTAACCGCTGTTGCAGACGCTGCACGAGAATTAGGTTTGTATGATGTTTCCATAGCGACAGAAGACGAGAACTAATCTGACATGAATGTAACTCGACTGATAACTGCCGGTATTTGCGCTGCCTTAACGACGGTTGTGCTTGTAGTCGTGATGTTTAAGCTGGTTGATAAAGAATGGCTACCACCAGAAGAGGTGGATAAAAGAAAAATTGCTGATATTCGGATGCCGGATAGAGAGATTGAAACTCAGTACGATACCTCGAAGCCGGATAAGCCTGATGAGCCTGAAGAAGCTCCTGATATCCCAGAGCCTGACTTTGACGCTCCAGATGTTTCAGCTGATGCTGTAAATATTGCGCAACCTGTAATTAACACCGACATAGCTGTTGGCTTCGGGAACAACTTTAAATCAGATGGTGAGTATCTTCCGATCGTGAGGGTCGAACCACGTTATCCCACCAATGCGGCGAGCCGTGGGATTGAAGGTTGGGTTATCGTTGAGTTTACGGTGACAAGTAATGGCTCAGTTAAAGATCCGATTATCATCGAAAACGATCCATCCAGTATTTTTGATCGCGAAGCAAGAAGAGCTGTGTTGAAGTGGAAATATAAGCCGCGAGTTATTGACGGCAACCCCGTGGAAGTACCCGGTGTTCGTACTAAACTTGTATTTAATTTGGCTGATTAGACTGCCAGTAGAGGTGAGAGATGTTAAGAGGTATGCCCATTAAAAAGTTCATCCTCAATTCCTTAGTTGTTGTGCCAGCATTTGTTTTGGCGCCGATTGCGAGTATAGAGTTTTCTAGCGCTGGCGTTCAGTTACATGTTGCACAGGCGATGAGTCAAACGGTCTCTGAATCAGTGAACAAAAGACTCGCCAAAATTTATGAATTCCTTAATCCTGAAGACGAGAACGCAAAGCCCGACTTGGAAAATGCGCTCAAAGAAGCTAAGGGTGTGAATTCAAGCAGATGGAATGATTTTGAAAAGGCTCAGTTGTATCAAGTATTTGGTAGCATTTATGTGACGATGGGAAATTACCCTGAATCGATCAAATACTATAAGTTGTTTATTGAAACCGAAAGTATTCAACCAGCTGCCGCCTTAAATGTTCAGTACACCTTAGCGCAACTTTATTTAGCAACTGAAAACTATAAAGAAGCTATTCGATTACTTGAAGATTATGTTGCTCGTTCTGAAATTGTTGGCGCGCAACACTATTTCAATTTAGGCCAAGCCTATTATTCGGCTGATAATATTGAAAAAGCGCGAATCAACATCGACAAATCTATTGAGATGTATGAAGGCTCAGATCGCTTGCCACCTGAAAGTGCCTATTCTTTTCAAATGTCTATTTATTACAACAAAGAAGATTATAGAACTGTTGTTAGCGTATTAGAAAAGTTGGTTAGGCATTATCCGAAATTAACTTATTGGAAAACACTGTCTTCTGCATACGCACTTTTAGATCAGACTAAAAATCAACTGGCTGCCTACGAAACTATCTACGGTATGGGTGGTTACACTCAAGAGAAAGAATTGTTAAATATTGCCAGTATGTATCTCGAGGCTGAATATCCCTACAAAGCTGCGAAGGTAATTGAGAAGGGTATTAACGATAAGATTATTGAAACCACTTCTAAAAATTTAGAATTGTTAGGCGCATCTTGGAGTATTGCTAAAGAGCGTGATAAGGCAATTCCAATTATGGAAGAGGCAGCTAAAAAATCCGCAAATGGCGAACTGTATTCTCAATTAGCGCAAATCTATTTGAGTAATGATAACTATCAAAACTCAGTTACCGCGGGACGCGAAGCTTTGAAGCGTACGTTGAGAAAACCCGCAACTGCGCATTTCACCGTTGGAATTTCTCTATATGAATTGAAGAAATACGATGATGCAATCAAGGCTTTCAGAGAAGTTGCCAAAGACAAAACTATGGAAAAACAGGCCCGTCAGTGGATTCAAACCTGTAATTCTGCGAAGTCACGCGAAGAGTCGATGAACGTTGCGTCAAATTAAGCTATAGACTTTAGGCATTTTATTTATCGTTAAAATAAGATGCGCTGAGTAAAATAAAAAAGGCAGATATTTATCTGCCTTTTTTATTTTGAATCTTAAGCACATTTTTTCGTTAAGTTAATTTAGTTAAATCCCTGACTGCTCCTTGATCCGCACTTGTTGCTAGCATTGCATAGGCTTTTAGTGCCGCGCTTATTTTTCTGGGCCGAGGTTTTGCTGGCTGCCAAGCATTTTCACCCAAAGCTTCTCTTGCTTTGCGCCGCGCGCTTAGTTGCTCTTCTGTTAACAAAACATCAATTGTTCTGTTCGGAATATCAATACGTATTTTATCGCCATTTTCAACTAGCGCTATATTTCCACCAGCGCCAGCTTCGGGTGAAACATGTCCGATCGATAAGCCTGATGTGCCTCCAGAAAAACGGCCATCAGTTAATAACGCGCAAGATTTGCCCAAACCTTTTGATTTTATATAACTGGTTGGGTAAAGCATTTCTTGCATGCCTGGTCCGCCGCGAGGGCCCTCGTAGCGAACCACAACAACGTCGCCTTCCTTAACTCTATCGGCAAGAATATTTTCTACAGCTTCATCTTGACTCTCTACAACATGAGCTGGCCCTTCAAATACCCAAATACTTTCATCAACCCCGGAAGTTTTTACGACACAGCCGTTAAGCGCAAGATTTCCGGTAAGTACGGCTAAACCTCCTTCTTGGCTAAACGCATGTTCAACACTGCGAATACAGCCATTCTCTCTATCCGCGTCGAGGCTTGGCCATCGAGTGTCTTGACTAAACGCTTGTTGAGTTGGAATACCTGCTGGGCCAGCTTTAAAAAATTGTTTAACCGCTTCATCCTTGCTTACAACAATATCCCACTTTGCCAAAGCATCACTCATTGTGCTGGAGTGAACGGTTGGAAGTTGGTTGTGCAGCAAGCCTCCTCGATCAAGTTCCCCTAATATCCCCATGACCGCTCCGGCGCGATGAACATCTTCCATATGATATTTTTTGGTGTTTGGTGCAACCTTGCACAACTGAGGGACTGTTCTAGAAAGACGATCAATGTCGGCTAGAGTGAAATTTAGTTCACCCTCTTGCGCTGCTGCTAATAAATGCAGAATGGTGTTTGTTGATCCGCCCATAGCGATATCAAGTGACATCGCGTTTTCAAATGCTTCAAAATTCGCGATGCTGCGAGGTAATACGGAGTAGTCATCATCTTCGTAGTATCTTTTTGCCAAACTGACAATCGTTCGGCCCGCCTCTAAAAATAATTCTTTCCTGTCGGCATGTGTCGCTAAAACTGAACCGTTGCCAGGCAACGAGAGACCCAATGCTTCAGTTAAACAATTCATTGAGTTGGCAGTAAACATACCTGAGCAAGATCCACATGTAGGACATGCAGAACGCTCGTACTCAGCAACTGTTTCATCAGAAGCCGAATCGTCGGCAGCGATGACCATCGCATCGATTAAATCCAAACTATGCTCAGAGAGCTTTGTTTTACCGGCTTCCATCGGTCCGCCGGAAACAAAAATAGTAGGGATATTTAGACGCATAGCCGCGTTCAGCATTCCTGGGGTAATTTTGTCGCAATTTGAAATGCAAACCAGGGCATCGGCACAGTGTGCATTGACCATGTATTCGACAGAGTCAGCGATTAGATCGCGAGAGGGAAGACTGTAGAGCATGCCGTCATGCCCCATGGCGATGCCGTCGTCTACCGCTATGGTGTTGAACTCTTTAGCGACTCCGCCAAATTTTTCGATCTCACGAGCAACTAATTGGCCGAGATCTTTCAAATGGACATGACCCGGAACAAATTGTGTGAAAGAGTTCGAAATCGCGATGATAGGTTTCTGAAAATCATCATCCTTCATGCCAGTGGCACGCCATAGTGCTCTTGCCCCAGCCATATTACGGCCTGCGGTTGAAGTTTTAGAACGATAAGCGGGCATGGAAACCTCTCAAATAAAATAGGAGTGTTACAGATACAAATATACAGGCTGGGTTATTTCGACTTGATACTCAGGCCAGAAAACACCTTAACTTCTGAGGCCGCATAGAATACCAGAAGGGGGGCTGATTGCGAATTCAGCGGACATTGGACCATGCAATTTTGACCAAGCAATTTAGGCTAGGCAATCAGTTGCTTAACGAATACCTTCGAGTTGCGCTGATAGTTATAGAGTTCTTTTTTTGGCGAAGGCAGCATGTCAATGTCGCCTTGTCGAAATCCATGCTCGATGAACCAATGAGCTGTCTGAGTAGTTAACACAAACAGGGAGCGGACATTGAGTCGAATTGCCAGCTTTTCGATATTTTTTAGCAGTTTGGCTCCACGGCCATGGTGTTGATAGTCAATTTTAGTTGCAACACAGGCCAGCTCAGCGGCGTCTTGGTCGTAGGTGTAAAGCGCAGCACAAGCGATAATCGCGCCGTCCTTTTCGATCACATGAAATTGATTTATTTCTGTTTCTAATAACTCTCGCGAACGCCTTACCAGAATACCTTGTTCTTCCATGGGCTCGAGCAGTTCAAGGATGCCACCGACATCATCAATCGTTGCCTGACGTAAAGTCTCGTAACTATCACCGTAAATCATCGTGCCAGCGCCATCGCGACTGAACAACTCTTCGAGTAAAGCACCGTCTTCTAAATAACTGATTAAATGACCCCTGGGCACGCCTGCGCGAGAAGCTTTGAAACAAGCACGTAAACTTTGACTGCAAATCGAATTGTCGTTGCTAGGAATTTTCGCAATTAGTTTCTCACAATCTAATAAATTAAATTCTCTTTGTAAGTTATCGGATTCGTCAACGATACCGATGCCATCTACTAAGCCGATAATTTTGTCGGCATTTAGCGAAGATGCGATGGCAGTGGCAATATCTTCGTATGACAAATTGAAAACTTCACCGGTTAGCGATACACCAAGATTAGAAACCAAAACAACTGCACCATTATCTAAAGCTGATTTAATTCCGTTTGCATCAACTCGTCTGACTTTTCCGGTAAATTGAAGATCGACGCCATCAATAACCCCTTGCGGCATTGCCGTTACAAAATTCCCGCTCACCGTTCGAATGTGCGAACCGTGTAAAGGCGAGTTAGGTAAACCTGCCGAAAGCGCTGCTTCGACTTCAATTTTCAGCGCACCTACGGCACTGTTGATGATGCCCATATGGTTTTCTTCGGTAATTCTTAACCCGTTCTGAAAACTTGAATCAAGATTATTTTTTCCCAGCGCGTCGTCAATTTGTGGGCGTGCGCCATGAACCAAAACGAGTTTAATGCCGAGACTATTAAGTAGGGCAATGTCGTTGACCAATAGATAAAAATTCTCATGATTTATACACTGCCCCGGCAACATAATGACGAAAGTTTTGCCCCTGTGCGTATTAATATAAGGCGAGGCGTTTCGAAACCATTGAATAAAATTATCGTCTTTCATCGGGCACTAAATTCTCAATTGTATATTTTTCACGACTGCAAAAATCGAACAAGTGTGTCTAAGGTATTTAATGATGTCAATCATTTGGCAAATGACATTTAATTTTCTGTTAGATAGTTACCGCAACTAATTCTGTTTTTGCAAACAAAATTGTTGAATTAATTGACCAATCATTTCAATGGCAGGTTGAATCTGATCGAGCGCAATAAACTCGTTAGGTTGATGGGCCTGGTCTATTGATCCTGGACCGAAAACAATTGTTTCCATGCCTAAGGCCTTCATAAAGGGTGCTTCCGTTGCAAAAGCAACGCTTTCGGCGCTATACCCACTAAGTTTTTCCGCCGCTTGAACTAAAGCAGAGTGTGCTGATTCTTCGAAAGCTTCAACGCCGCCAATTAGAGACTCACATTCAATAACGGTCCTTGTTTGAGTTCGTATACGATCTAATCTGCCGTCTATAAGCGTACGTAATTCTTCAATGTCCATTCCGGGTAGAGGGCGCAGATCATAATGCAATTCACAACTGCCACAAATGCGATTGGGATTATCGCCACCATGTATGTGACCTAAATTTAGTGTAGGAACGGAAACATCGAAACCGAGGTTAGAATTTTTTGCCTGCAATTCTGCTCTGAATAACAAAAGATCGCCTATCACCTGATGCATTGCTTCCATTGCATTGTTACCTAATGCAGGGTTTGAAGAATGTCCGGCAAGGCCTTGCACACGAATGGACTCCATGATGATGCCTTTATGCATACGTACGGGTCGCAATCCTGTGGGTTCGCCAATAACCGCATAGCGGGCTTTTGGCTTTCCCATTGCCGCCAGTTCACGTGCGCCGGACATTGAGCTTTCCTCATCCGCGGTAGCTAAGATGATCAGGGGTTGCTGGAGAGGTTTACCGATAATTTTTTTTACCGCTTCAATGACGACAGGAAAAAATCCTTTCATGTCCGTTGCGCCCAAACCGTAAAATCGACCATCTTTTTCCGTTAATGAGAAAGGGTCTTGCAACCATCGATTCTCGTCATAAGGAACTGTATCGGTATGGCCAGCCAATACTAAACCGCCGGGGCCACTGCCTAAGCTGGCGATAAGATTCGCTTTGTTAGGCTGATTGTGCACTGGAATAATTTCGGTATTGAAACCCAATTCAGCGAACCAGGTTGCAAGCAGATCAATAACATTCCTGTTGCCCATATCCCAGCGCGCGGAGGTGCTGCTAACGGAAGGAAGCGCAACGAGTTGCGACAACTGCTGTTGGTAATTCTGATCTAAAAATTTGTTTGAAATCGCCATAAGCTCAATTCAGAGATTTTTTGTTGGGGGGCTTAAATTATCACTCTTTAAACAAGAAAGATTGTTCCTTTTGAGAATAGTGTGACCCTTCCGGAAATCAATACTCGATTAGCGGTCAATTCTACATGAACCGTACCGCCCCGGCGGGATAATTGTTTTGCCACCAGTGTATGTTTCCCGAGCCTCTCCGCCCAATAAGGAGTGATTTTTGTATATGCAGAACCTGTTACTGGATCTTCGAGGACTCCTTTTGCCGGTGCGAAAAAACGACAAACGAAATCACTGTCTTCCCCTGGTGCGGTGATTACAATTCCTCGATAGGGCAGATTCTTTAATTTAAAAAAGTCGGGTAGGAAGCTCTCGATATCCGCTTGTTTCTCGTAAACTGCTACCAGGTCCTCTCCAGCTAATACCTTTGTAGGCGTTGTTCCTAATGCGTCATTAATCTTCTGTGTTAAATCAACTTCAGAAATAGCTTGAACAGGAAAATTCAATGTTAGCCCCTGATGAGAATTGTTAACGTACAAAGGGCCGCTTAGTGATGAAAACTCGATAGTATCAAAGTCATAATCTAATTCCTTGAAGATCACATAAGCACTCGCGAGTGTCGCATGACCACAAAGCTTTACTTCAGTTTCAGGGGTAAACCAGCGAATGTGAAAACGGTCTTCTTCACCAACAAAAAAAGCGGTTTCCGATAGATTAATTTCAGCGGCAATAGACTGCATTGTTTCGTCGGGTAGCCAAGTCAAGAGCGGGCACACTGCTGCGGGGTTGCCAGCGAATTGAGCACTTGAAAATGCATCGAGGTGAAATACGTTTATATTCATGTCTATAGTTCTGCCTGGAAGTGATAACAAAAAATATTAACCGAACTGCAGTAAAAGCTGAATGCGATTTTTAAAGTAAAAATCGATAAAGGTTAATATATTTTTCAAGGCGGGAAATTTAAAGATGACAAAAAATTGTCATCTTTAAATTAGTCAAATTATAAAAATATCTAAAAAACGAATCGTAATGAGAGGGATTTGAACATCAAGACAAAGTTATTTTAAAGATGTAGAAAAATATAATCGCTAAGACTGCACCAATAGGTAAGGTAATTATCCATGACATAAAAATGGTGCCAATGACCTTTAGGTTTAACGCAGCGATCCCCCGCGCCATGCCAACACCGAGTATGGCACCAACAAGGGTGTGGGTTGTCGATACTGGAAGTCCCGTAGCAGAGGCAAATACGACTGTTGCCGCTGCACCAAGCTCGGCAGCAAATCCTCGGCTCGGGGTGAGTTCAGTAATTTTTCGGCCAACGGTGGCAATTACTTTGTAACCGTAAGTTGCGAGACCGGCCACAATTCCCAAGCCACCTAGGAGCAAAACCCAGCTCGGCATCACTGATTTTGCGGCTATGGTGCCGGTATCAATAACGCCATAAATAGCGGCTAATGGCCCTACCGCATTCGCAACATCATTCGATCCGTGCGCAAAGGCCATGGCGCAGGCTGTAAAAATCATTAACACTGCAAATATTTTTTCAACATCGGCAAAGCGATTTCCTTCGTTATTATCTTGTTGTTTTATTTTTCTAAATAAAAACATGCCAAGTAGCGCAACCATGATTCCGGCAATTGCGGAGATACCCGCAGATTCCCAAAAATTAATTTTTAATCCAGCATCGCTAAATACATATTTTAATCCTTTTACCATGGTGACCATCGAAATTAAAAA
This sequence comes from Aurantivibrio infirmus, assembly GCF_054767315.1. Taxonomy (NCBI): domain Bacteria; kingdom Pseudomonadati; phylum Pseudomonadota; class Gammaproteobacteria; order Cellvibrionales; family Cellvibrionaceae; genus Aurantivibrio; species Aurantivibrio infirmus. The sequence goes on along the minus strand of NZ_BAAFSK010000006.1, from coordinate 134,099 downwards.
GCCAACGGCAAACATATAAAACGGAATATAGCGCTTGGCATTCTGAAACGGATTGTTCGAATTAAGAATTAACGCTTGCACGCTGCGAAATAAACCAAAAGAAATTATGCCTGCGAGTAAGGGCGATACCAGCCAGCTCGCAACGATGCTGCCAACTTTCCCCCAGGCGACGGCGTCCGGAGAAATACCAACTGCTGCGAAGCCAACTATCGCGCCGACAATAGAGTGGGTTGTTGAAACGGGCCAGCCCCAAATACTGGCGACTAACAACCATGTCCCCGCCGCTAATAACGCGGATAACATCCCGTACACCAGTAACTCAGGTGAACCCTCTAAGAAAGTAGGATCAATAATTCCTTTGCGAATAGTGGAAGTAACTTCGCCACCGGCGAGGTAGGCGCCCAAAAATTCAAAAACCATTGCGATGCAAATCGCTTGTTTGATGGTGAGTGCTCGTGACCCTACAGAAGTTCCCATCGCATTGGCTACATCATTAGCACCAACACCCCATGCCATAAATACACCGAACACACAGGCAAGGATTAATAGTACGTTGCCGTACTCAGCGATTACCGACATTGATGACCTCTCTCAGACTATCTTTAACTTTTTATTTTTTAAATTTTTAACGAGTTTGCTGTTCAATTTGCAACAAGTTTTTTATGAGCAATTATCTTGCGAGCAGTAACTGCAATCGACTTCCCACTTTCTGTGCGCAATTTGATAGATCCCCAATTAATTCAATCACGCGATATAAGAAAATCACATCGACCGGATTGTAATTGGATTCGATGGCATAAAGCGCGGCACGAATTTCCACCTCAATCTTGTCGGCGTTGTGTTCTCTATCATCAAGCTCTTCAATTAAATTTTCGACAACCGTCAGCTCCTTGCCGCTAAATCCGGTTTCTAGCAATTCATCTAATTCATTAATTGCGACCAAGGCTTGGTTCACGGCATCTACAGCCGATTGCACGAAATTTTGCATTGTTGTTTGAATAGAATCAGGAATTTGCATTTTGCGTCCAAGCATTATTCCTGCGATATCCCGTGAGCAGTTAGCGATCGCATCTTGCATCGATAACAATTCGAGCAAATCCGTGCGGGGTACAGGCAGAAATAAACTTTTCGGAAGATGCATGCGCAAGTTCTTCTTTAGGTCGTCAGCCTCATTTTCTTTATCCGCGATGCCTAACTGTAGTTTCTCCGCCTGGGTCCAATCATTGGCTATAACGGCGGAGAAAAATGGCACGAGTTCGTTGGCTGTGGCACAAGCAACAGTCATATGATCTTGCATGGGCTTGATGGGCGACTTACCGAATAAGCTGGTAAAAGGGTTACTGATAGCCATTTCTCAATTCCTAGGGTTATCGGGCTAAGGGAAAAGCGGCCGTCATTATGGCAAAAATGTGACAGAATGACTCTCGTTTTGAGGCTTAGGCCGCTTTTTTTTATTCGCTCTATGGCGTCGCGCTACAGGCCGCTGTGATTAGCGGCTACAATCCTTAGACAGAACTGCCGCATACTGAGGGATAGTTGGAGTAGACTATTGAGTTTTAGTGAATATGCCACAGTTGAGGATTCTTGGTGTGAGCATAATTATTCAGATAGTTATTAGGAAAGTTATATGAGTGAGGCTGCGTTAGCGGAGCGAATGCTTGATTTGCGTTCTTTATTGGGTGATCTGGTCGCAGATGGGCTCATTGATCAGGAGGAGTCGAACCGGATTTCTGGCGCTGCACGTACTCGCGAACAGGCGGTGATGCATCCCCTGAGTTATATCGGCAGTGAGCAGCTGAAAGACTGTAAACGCCCTGGCAAAACCTTAAGTTTGGATAACCTGACAGAATGGCTCGCCGAAAAAGCGGGTCTTCCTGTCGTACATATTGACCCCCTCAAAGTAAAAGTCGCCGCAGTGACCGACGTTATGTCCTATGCCTTCGCAAAGCGCCACGGCATATTGTGTGTTGACGTTAACGCCGAGCAGGTCACAGTTGCCACAACCCAGCCTTTTGTTAACGCTTGGGAGTCACAGCTAGAGCACACAGCGAGACGTTCGGTACGCCGTGTCATGGCTAACCCTGCCGATATCGAACGCTTCATGGTGGAGTTCTATACCCTATCCCGTTCGGTCTCTGGTGCATCGGGTATGAATACCGCTAGTAGTGCTTCGAACTTTGAGCAGCTCCTAGAATTGGGTCAAATGGGTGATCCAGAAGCCAACGATCAACACATTGTTAATATTGTTGATTGGTTATTGCAGTATGCCTTTGACCAGCGAGCCAGTGATATTCATATTGAACCCCGACGGGAAGTGGGCAAGGTTAGATTTCGAATCGACGGTGTACTCCATCAAGTCTATGAGTTGCCTGCCGTCGTCAATACTGCGGTTACCAGCCGTATCAAAATTCTCGGGCGCATGAACGTTGCGGAAAAGCGCAAGCCTCAAGATGGGCGGATAAAAACTAAGCGTGCCGACGGGAGCGAAGTTGAATTACGACTTTCCACCTTGCCAACAGCATTTGGCGAAAAAATGGTGATGAGGATTTTTGATCCCGATGTGTTATTGCGCTCTTTCACAGAGCTCGGGCTTACCGGTGAGGACTATGCTAAATGGCAATCGATGGTCACCAAGCCCAATGGCATCGTGTTAGTCACCGGGCCAACCGGCTCAGGTAAAACCACCACGCTGTATTCGACACTTAAGCAATTAGCAACGCCTGAAGTCAACGTCAGCACCATCGAAGATCCAATTGAAATGGTTGAAGAAGCCTTCAATCAAACTCAAGTGCAAAGCCAAATTGGCCTCGACTTCGCTGCTGGTGTCCGGACTTTAATGCGACAAGATCCAGACATCATCATGGTGGGTGAGATCCGTGATCTGGAAACGGCACAAATGGCTATTCAAGCCTCGCTCACTGGCCATTTAGTATTATCGACTTTGCATACCAATGACGCGCCGACATCGTTAATGCGTTTGCTTGACTTAGGTTTGGCAACTTACTTGGTGAAATCCACTTTGTTGGGCATTGTTGCCCAGCGTTTAGTGCGAACTTTATGTCCTCACTGCAAAAAAGAGAGTGAAATTGATCAAACTGCATGGCGAGATCTTGTTCGGCCGTGGAAAGCGCCCGGCCCGGAAAAATTATTCAAACCCGTCGGCTGTTTAGAATGCCGAAATACTGGGTATTACGGTCGACAGGGTATTTATGAAATTTTACCGCTTAGTGATTCAATTAAAGAACTCATTACAGATCAATGCGATTTGATGACTTTGAGAAAACAGGCGATGAAAGAAGGTATGCGTTCTCTGCGTTTGGCGGGGGCTCAAAAAGTTGCCGCTGGTGAAACGACAATGGAAGAAGTTATGCGCGTGGCACCTCCTCCGAATATAGCAATTTAAGTTGATTGCAATCACTAACAAATAGCCGAACCGAATTAAACTATCTCGCGTTTTTATAATTGACCGCATCACAATATGCTATCTACTCCCGAAATCCCTTCCGAATTATTGGCAACATTTGACCAATTTAAAAATGATTGGTTTGAATTTTGTGTTGAAGAAGAAAAAAATCTTTTCGAGAATCACATTGTAAATAATGAAACATTGCTTACGCAGTTAAAAACGGCTGTTGTTGGTAGCGAGTTTGTCACCAAACAACTTTTATCCTTGCCCAACTTGATGAGTGAGCTGATAAAAGATGATCTCAATGTTTCAAAATATTTTTCTAGAGAGTCTATAGATGACTATTTAGAAAAAAATCTTATTCAAGATAGCAAAGAAAATTTCGATAAAAGTTTACGCCATTGCCGCCGACGTTTTATGGCGAGGATAATTTGGCGAGATTTCAATAGGATCGCCGATCTCGATGAAACTACCAAAGAACTAAGCGAGTTTGCCGCTGCCTGTATTCAACGATGTGTTGATTATCATCAGTATCAATTATCTGCACAATGGGGTTTGCCTGTCGATTCAGCGGGCAATGTGCAAACGTTTCTAGTGGTGGGTATGGGAAAGCTTGGTGCATTTGAATTAAATGTATCTTCCGATATTGATCTAATTTTTAGTTATCCGGATTCGGGAAAAACGTTGTCGAAGAATAAAATTTTGAGCAATCAAGAATACTTTATTCGTTTAGGGCAAAAAGTTATCCAATCTTTGGATACGGTTACCGTCGATGGATTCGTGTTTCGCGTTGATATGCGCTTGCGACCTTACGGACAAAGCGGCCCTTTAACTGCCAACTTCGACTCTTTTGAGAATTATTATCAAACTCAAGGTCGCGAGTGGGAACGCTATGCGATGATCAAAGCACGTGTCGTTGCGCAAAGTTCTCAACAATCTCTAAAAGTCTTAATAGATGAATTAAATCTAGCAGAACAAGTAAGGTTAACAGCTGGTACAGTATTTCAAGAGCAACTGATGGCTCTACTACAGCCATTCACTTATCGTCGGTATGTGGATTATTCAGCGATAGATTCAATGCGCGCAATGAAACAGTTGATTCAGCGAGAAGTTGCTCGAAAATCTATAACCAGCGATGTGAAGCTTGGTGCTGGAGGGATTCGAGAAGTTGAATTTATTGTTCAGATATTTCAATTGATCCGCGGCGGTCGAGATCTACAGTTGCGAGAGAGGCACTTGTTAACAGTATTGCCGATGTTGGCTGAGCTCGGTTGTTTGCCGGATAATATCGTCACGAAATTATCAGAAGCTTACAAGTTTTTGCGCAATACTGAACACGCGATTCAAGGTTTCCAAGACCAGCAAAGCCAACGTTTGCCTGTTGATAAAAGCGATTGTTTGCGGCTTGCATGGCTGCTGGGTTTTTCAAGCTGGGCGGAATTTCAAGAGCAGTTACAAACTCATCGCGACTTTGTTAACCAACAGTTTCAATCTGTAATTGCCTCGCCTGAGAAAAAAACGACTGATCATGCGGCACGAAGTCCAGAGTGGGAGTTGATCTGGCAAGGTACCTTGATTGAAAAAGCCGCGACTCAATTTATTACCCAGCAAGGTATTGAAGACGCAGACACAGTGATCACTTGTCTGGATGAGTTGCGTAGTAGCCGACACGTTTTGAGTATGCAGGCAGGGGCGCGTGATCGTTTAGATACTTTAATGCCAATGTTTTTGCAGGAGCTGTCGCAGATCGAAAATCCTAGTACGAGCTTGCAACGCATCTGCAAAGTTCTCGATGCGGTGGCAAGGCGAAGTGCTTACATCGTTTTACTGGTCGAAAATCCCGTAGCACGCACCCAGCTACTAAAATTGTGCGCCGCTAGTCTTTGGGTGGCAGATCAAATCGCAGCGCATCCGGTTTTGCTTGATGAGCTACTTGATGTCCGTCATTTATATTCCCCGCCTGATGTCGAAAAGCTGAGAGACGAGTTACAGAGAGAGCTTTTACGATACGGTTGGGATGATTTAGAAAATCATATGGAAACATTGCGTTACTTTCGTCTATCGCACGCTTTAAGGGTTGCCGCGTGTGAAGTGACGGGCGCCTTACCCTTGATGAAAGTTAGTGATTATCTAAGCAATATCGCCGAGGTCATTTTACAAAGTGTGTTCGAGCTTTCTTGGCAACAATTGATTGCCAAATATGGCAGGCCTCGACGTGCCGACGGCAGTGTTTGCGATCCAGGATTTGTAATTGTTGCCTATGGCAAACTCGGTGGGATCGAACTAGGCCATGGGTCAGATCTGGATTTAGTGTTTGTGCATAATGCCGATTCTTTATTGGATACCGATGGCCCAAAACAAATTGATAACGCGACTTTTTTTGCGCGTTTGGGCCAAAAAATTATTCACATTTTGAATACTCAAACTCCTTCCGGCCAGTTGTATGAAGTTGATATGCGCCTACGTCCTTCCGGCAACTCCGGTCTCTTAGTGTGCTCCCTGATTGCGTTTGAAAAATACCAACAAAGCGAAGCCTGGGTATGGGAGCATCAGGCCTTAGTAAGAGCGCGGGTTGTTGTTGGTTGCGACCAGCTGCGTCAAGACTTTGAAGAATTGCGTAAAAATGTCCTTTGCCAGCCACGTGATATCGCCGAACTGCGAGAAAAAGTGATTGATATGAGGTTGAAGATGCGCGCCCAGTTGGGCAGCAAAAATATTCATGGCGCGGACGGCGAGTTAAGCGAGCAGTTTCATATCAAGCACGATGCGGGTGGTATCGTAGATATCGAATTTATGGTTCAATACGCGGTTCTAGCGTGGGGTGACCAGCATCCTCTGCTAGCGAAATTTACAGATAATATTCGAATCCTTGGCGTCCTCGCAGAAGCCGATTTAATGAGTCGGGAACAGGTCAACAAATTAATCGAGTGCTATAAAACTTATCGGTCTACCGTGCATCGTTTAACCTTGCAGGGTAGCTCAAGTGCGGTATCTGGCGAGCAATTTTTGGAGCAACGCAAAGAGGTGATCAACATTTGGCAGCAGTTGATGTTGAGCTAATTGATGCTGAACTAAGTGTTCTTCACCTTGTTCTTTTTGAATTAAATTTTTGAAAGGTAATTCGAGATAAGTAAAAAACTTTTCGAATTAAAAAATATAAAGTTTTAGGAGACTTTAATGTCATTTGCAGATAGAGACGGTGTGATTTGGATGGACGGTGAATTAGTGGATTGGCGCGATGCCAAAATCCATGTCCTCACCCATACATTGCACTATGGCATGGGTGTTTTTGAAGGCGTTCGTGCTTATGACGCCGGTAAATACGGAACCAGTATTTTTCGCTTGCTTGATCATACTGACCGACTATTTCGATCTGCGCATATCATGGGTATGGACATGCCCTTTAGCAAAGACGAATTAAACGCGGCACAAAAACAAGTGGTTCGAGAAAATAAATTGACCGAAGGCTATCTTCGTCCGATGGCTTTTTTGGGCTCAGAAGGAATGGGATTGCGAGCCGATAATTTAAAGACCCATGTTATGGTCGCAGCCTGGGAGTGGCCTTCATACATGAGCCCGGAAGCAAGAGAAAAGGGAATTAAAGTTCGAACCTCTAGCTACACCCGGCATCACGTTAATATTTCAATGTGTAAAGCAAAAGCAAACGGTCACTACATTAATTCTATGCTGGCCTTGCGTGAAGCCTTGGAGAGCGGTTGTGAAGAAGCCTTGTTGTTAGATAACGAAGGCTATGTCGCAGAAGGTAGCGGAGAAAATATTTTTATTGTTCGCAATGGTGAACTTTACACGCCTGAACTGACTTCCTGTCTTGATGGTATAACCCGCGATACGGTTTTCAAATTAGCAGCCGATTGTGGTTATACCATTCATGAAAAACGTATTACTCGCGATGAAGTTTATATCGCCGACGAAGCATTTTTCACTGGTACAGCTGCAGAAGTTTTGCCGATCTGTATGCTAGACGGACGCGTCATTGGTGCCGGCAAGCGCGGCCCGATCACAGAAAAACTACAATCAATGTTTTTCGATGCCGTACGAGGCGGCAATGATGAGCATCCAGAATGGCTTGATTCCGTTCACGAATAAATCATCTATTGCAGAGTGAAGAAAGTAGCTTTCCGAATCTGCGTTTCAACTTCTTGTTCTCGGTCATGAGCGATTGAGAACACTGGCCAAGGGCGTACAATGCGCCCTTGGCTTATTCTTCCTGACATCCTATGACTGAAACACCAACTCAGCGAATACTAATCGTCGGACCCTCTTGGGTAGGCGACATGGTGATGGCGCAGCCTTTATTTCGATTGCTGAAATCTAAACATCCCAATTCAGAAATTCATGTTCTTGCGCCCGCCTGGACACGCCCTCTTAGTGCTCGCATGCCCGAAATTAGTGGCAGTATCGATATGCCAATTGGACACGGAAAATTGTTAATTGGTGAGCGTTACAAGCTTGGTCGATCACTGAGAGATAAATTTGATCAAGCGATCGTGTTGCCTAATTCTCTAAAATCCGCGCTGATCCCGGTATTTGCGAAAATCCCACTGCGCACCGGTTGGCGTGGCGAAATGCGTTTCGCTTTGCTCAATGACATACGATTGTTAAATAAGAGTAAATACCCCTTAATGGTGGAGCGTTTTCTCGCTCTCGCTTTGCCAGTCGGTGCAGAGCTACCCTCTCCATTACCGCGCCCTAAACTCACCATCGATCAGCATCGTCTGCCGGAACTCATCAATAAAATGGGTTTAAGTCGAGATAAGCCCGTTTTGGCTTTGTGTCCGGGTGCAGAATTTGGCGCCGCAAAACGCTGGCCCGAACAACATTACGCCAACGTAGCAAAGCAAAAAATATCGCAAGGTTGGCAAGTGTGGGTCATGGGCTCGGCTAAAGATCGTGAAGTCGGCGAGAATATTCGGCAGCACCTTGGTGAAGAGTATGGTTCAGATTGCGTCAACTTAGCGGGAAGCACCGAGTTGGCAGAAGCCATTGATATTCTTTCAATGGCGGATGCTGTCATCAGTAACGATTCGGGATTGATGCACATCGCCGCTGCTCTAGATAAACCTTTGGTTGCGGTTTACGGTTCGACCTCCCCGGGGTTTACTCCCCCGTTGAGTGAAGCCGTGTCAATTGAATCAATTGCTGTAGAATGCGGCCCTTGCTTTAAACGAGAGTGCCCATTGGAACATTTAGAATGCCTGACAAACTTATCCCCACAGCAAGTATTGCAGGGTTTAGATAAAGCCTTAGCTATCGCTCAGGGCCGCGCGCGAACTATCGATGTGCAGGAACTGAATTCAAGGGTTTAAAGAAACACCCGTTTAAGTTAAGGGATCGGCCAAAAACGATTTTAAAATTTTGTAAGTTAGGTCGCAGTAATACAAATTAATTTATATTCAAGAAAAGTAACAGCATGCGTGTATTGGTAATAAAAACTTCTTCAATGGGTGATGTCATTCATGCTTTGCCCGCGTTGACCGATGCTAAACGAGAACGACCGGCGATCACTTTTGATTGGGTTGTTGAAGAGGCGTTCACAGAGATCCCCCGCTGGCATCCCGCCGTCGATCAGGTTATTCCTGTGGCTATTCGACGTTGGCGGAAAAATATTTTTAATATTCTTGGTTCAAATGAATGGCGTCAGTTTAAAACCCAGTTACGCAAACAACATTACGATTTGGTTATTGATTGCCAAGGCTTAATTAAGAGTGCTTGGATTGGCCGATTAGTTAAAGCACCGGTTGCAGGCATGGATAAACATTCCGCACGCGAACCCATTGCAGCGTGGTTTTATCGGCATAAATACTCCGTTGATAAAAACATGCACGCGATAGAAAGAATTCGCCAACTTTTTGCTGATGCTTTGGGGTATGAAAAACCGAAAAGTCGCGGCGATTACGGTATTGATAGGCAAAGTTTTTACGGCGCTTCTTTGGAGTCTGCCAACATTGTTTTTTTACATGCGACTACACGCGACGACAAGCTATACCCGGAAGCGTATTGGCGCGAGCTGGCAAAAAAACTTATCGCTGATGGTTATCGAATACGGTTGGTGTGGGGCGAAGAGCATGAGCATGCACGGGCTTTACGCATTGCTGAAGGAATCGAAGGCGTAGAAGTTTTGCCCAGGCTTAATCTACATGGCGTCGCGTGTGTGCTTGCACAAGCTAGCGCTGTAGTAGCGGTTGATACTGGCCTTGGGCATTTAACAGCAGCACTAAATATTCCCGCGATTTCTCTTTACGGTCCGACAAATCCAGACTTAGTGGGTGCCTATGGTGAAAACCAATTCCATATTTGCAGTGCTAGTGACCAAGAGAACAAAGCTGAATCTGGTTCTGAAACGGAATCGGCCGGCTTGGCAAAACTCGAGCCCGATACGATTTATGATTTGTTACAAAGAAAAATTCTCGCGCAAAGCGAAACAGTTGTTTTTCAAAAGTTGTCATGAATTTAGCTTTTGTCCTTTTTAAATATTTTCCTTTTGGCGGTATGCAGAGAAATATGCTGGCCATCGCTAAAGCCTGCGTCGCACGGAATCATACGGTCACTATTGTCTGCAGTGAGTGGCAGGGGGAGAAGCTCGATTCGGTTCAAGTAGAGATTTTTCCTATCGGCGGCTGGAATAATGGTTTGCAGATGGAGAATTTTTATAACAAATTTAGGGATTACAAAAAAAGTCAGCGATTTGATTTAGTTGTTGGTTTTAATAAATTTCCTGAGCTAGATGCTTATTATGCTGCTGATTCATGTTTCGCCAAAAAAACCTTTGAAGAAAGTCCCTGGCTTGCAAAATTCACCAAGCGTTCAAAAATATATTTAGAATATGAATCGGCGGTTTATGCAAGCGCGGCAGAAGGCAATAAAGGCACTCAAATCTTAGAGGTGTCGTCTAGTGAGCGTCCGATCTATAGGAAATACTATAATACCGAGGCCGAGCGCTTCCACTTGCTTCCTCCAGGTATAAGTAAAGATAGAATTGTTTTTGAATCGAAAATAAAGAATAAGAATGAAGTACGGCGTGAATTGAGTGTGTCCGCAGATGCTACTGTTTTTATTGCAGTTGGCTCAGGCTTTAAGACCAAAGGTTTGGATCGAAGTCTTCAGTTGCTCGCTGATTGGATTAATAAACACGACACTAATTCTTACTTGATTGTCGTGGGGCAGGACCGACCTTTTTCGACAAGACGATTTAAAAAATTTGCGGAAAAGTTATCAATTACAAAGCACGTCAAGTTTTTAGGTGGGCGCGACGACGTCCCGCGATTACTGCAGGGAGCCGACGTGCTATTGCATCCTGCTTATAAAGAAAATACAGGTAACGTATTGTTGGAAGCTATGCTCGCTGGTACCCCGGTTGTGGCGAGTGCGGCCTGCGGTTACGCGCATTATTTAGAGGGTGCTGAGATGGGTGAGGTCGTGATGAATCCGTTTTCGCCATCATCTTTTTTGAGCGCAGTCGAAAAAATTATGGCGGTAAATACCTCCGTGTGGCAACAGCGAGCTGCTAGACTCGCTACAAATGAAGAGCTATTTTCTAGACCTCAGCGCGTAGTGGATTTGTTGGAATTGTTTCAAGATACTTTGCAAATTAATAATGGCCTAGAAACGGCCCAGGCGACCTTGTCATGATGATAATTTTACGCGGTGCATTTGCTAAAGACTGGACGCAAAATAATGCTTTTGACCGGGTTAAGGAAATTCGTGGTCAAGAAATTCGAAATAAAGAGGGTCGCCGGACGGTGCGATTCGAATACAACTCGAAATTTTATTATTTAAAGCATCACACAGGAATTGGTTGGGGCGAGATAGTTAAATGTCTCAGTCAACTAAAACTACCCGTTACCGGCGCAGCGAATGAGTGGCGTGCAATTAATCGCTTATCTAGCCTCGGCGTAAAAACATTAACACCTCTAGCTTATGGCTTGCGTGGCGCTAACCCCGCTAAGATAGAATCGTTTTTAATTACAGAAGAATTAACAGGGACGATTTCTCTCGCAAAATATACCGAACGTTGGCCACAATACCCGCCTACTTTTAACTCTAAACAAAAAATTATTGAAACCGTTGCGACAATATCGAGAGCTATTCATCGCGATGGAATTAATCATCGTGATCTCTATATTTGCCATTTCTTATTAAAACGTCAAATCGATTTGCTTTCTGGTCCGGTGATGCATTTGGTTGATTTGCACCGTGCTCAGTGTCGGTCAGCCGTGCCAAAGCGTTGGTTAGTTAAAGACCTGGCGAGTCTTTATTTCTCGTCCTTAGATATCGGATTAACTCGTCGCGATATTTTTCGATTTCTCAAAATTTATTTTAATAAGCCTTTAAAAGAAATAATAACTTCCGACGGCGAATTACTTACTGCGGTTCGACAGCGTGCCTTGCAATTATATCGTCGAGACTTTGGTCAAGAACCCGCTGTGATTTATTAGCAGCTATTTAGTTTGAGTAAAGCACCAGTCAAAACGTGGCGGCTAACTATTCTATGAATCGTCAGTATTTTGAGAAAATTGCGCAATCACTGGCTTCGGGAAGCCTGCAAGATGAAGCTTGGCAGCTTGTGCCAAGCTCTATCTCGGCACGTGTTGCAAAATCCTATGATGAGAAAAGTGGCGAGTTTATTTATTGCAAAGTGTTTTTGCCTCGCAATACACTGGAAATAGTAAAGCAATACCTACGTGGTAGCCGAGCCAGACGCGCTGGGGATAGCGCTAGTCTGTTAACGCAGCTAGGGTTTGAAACGCCGAAGGTAATCGAAAGCGGCACGCGTACAGCTTATAGTTGGCTTGTTACCGAAGGTGTAAACGCTGTAGGCCTTGGCGATTATGTAGATAAGTGCCTAAGGGGAAAGCTGTCACCTGAGCGGATACGATGGAAAAGAAATATTATTACCGCGCTCGGTACTTTGGTTGGTAGGCTTCATAAAAAAGGTATCGTTCATGGCGATTTGCGCTTGAATAATATATTAATTGATACCCAGAGCATAACGCCTAGGTTCTACCTTGTTGACAATGAAAGAAATCAATATTTTTCGAACAAAAAAGTGTTGCCAAAAGAATTAATGATTAAAAATTTAGTGCAAGTCGCATTGTTATTTCCACCTTACGGATCGCGACTAGATCAATATCGATTCATTAAAGCGTATCGACAACAAATGAATAGTCTAACTGCAGGCCAATTTAATGAAATGCTACAGACGGTAGACAACAAAATAGCAGAGCGCCTAAAAAAATTAGCGAAAAAACCCGCTTGGCAAAATTCATTGGATCTACGTGTAATTGAGAACCTTCCTGACTAATGATACCGATTAAATTAAAACAACTGAGTAACCAGCATTTGCACGGTTTCGTCGTTGATCTCCCTTTGGTAAAGGAGTGTTTCCTTAGCGATGATTTCTCAAAGGTATGGATAGAAAGGCAGATTATAAAACAAGATGCCCATCGTTCAGTAAGCATATTGCGTTTTACAGATGATAAAGAATATTTGGTGAAAGCCAGCGAGAATACATATCTGAACCGTTGCAAAATTGTACTCGGCGTAAAACCCAGCGGTAAAACGGTACTTGCACGAATGCTAGCCATAAAAGCAGCGGGTGTTTCGATTCCCCAACCCTTGGCTAGTATCGTTTTTGCGTCACCTGAGTCTCTTGAATTACAAGTGATGGAATATTTACCTAAGGCAGTAACTCTGCACGCTTGTATCACTCGTTTACTTAACGAAGATCTTTCGGCAATTAACCAGTTGGTGAAGGCTGTTTTATCGGAGCTTGTTATACTTCATCGCATCGGCCGCATTCATGGCGATATGAAATTGAATAATGTAATCCTGGCGCGAGATTCGATTTTTCTGGTCGACATTGATGGCCGGTTAGCCAAAAAGAATGGACGATTATTTCAAAAAGATCTCGCGCGTTTTTTGGTCGGTTTGATAGAAGTTAAAGCGCCTCAGGAAGTCTGTCAAAGCGTGGTGAAGGCTTACGCAGAAGCGATGGATATTAATGATGAGTATTTTTTCGATGGTGTACGCGGTTTTGTGAAGAAAATAATGAAGCGCCACAGTATGAAAAATACTAATCTACCAGAAAATACGGCGACCCAGTAGCAATGAGCCGAGTATCGCAATCAGAAATCAGTTCACCCAGTGTCGCGGTGGTGATTCCTACACATAACCGTTGGCCGATGTTAGTCGACGCTATCGATTCAGTTCTTAATCAAAGTTATAAAAATGTCATCTGTGTTGTAGTTGATGATGCCTCCACTGACAACAGCGTTCTAGAGCTGAAAAGAAAATACGGAGATAGTATTCGCTTATTGGTAAATCGTAGTAATAAAGAAAAATCCGCGAGTCGAAATAGAGGTGTAATTGAAGTTGAAGCCGATTTTGTCTGCTTTCTCGATTCCGACGATTTACTCACGAAAAATTCTATAGAATCGAGAGTAAGGGTTTTTCAATCCGATCCGCAGTTTAAAGGCGTTTCATTTGGTGATACCTGTAGAGGAAGTACACAGGAAAACAAAGATAAGACCATTGATAAGCTAAATATAAAACTAGACTTACAGAGTTATATTAATAATAAAGAAACTGTCCATACCAGTGGTTTTTTGATTCCCCGGGCAGCTCTATTGGCTGAAGGCTTGTTTTGTGAGTCCCTAACTAACCGAGAAGATATTGAATTGTTAGTGCGCCTTTTCAACAAATACGAGTTTCGTCATTGTGGTGAGTTTGTTTCAATACTGCGAACTCACGGTGACAATCGCGCTAGAAGCAATTGGGATAAAATAATTCGTCAAGGTAATGCGATGAGTCATAGTCTAGAAGCAGCGCTTGGCGATAAGCCCACCGAATCGATGAAAGAGGTTTTGCTGGGCTTAAAGCGGGAAGAGTATGAGGAATTGCTACGAGCACTCTATCGAAAAAAATATTATTCAGAGTTCATCGTGCTGTATAAAAAGGCAAAAAAAGAAAATCTTATTTCAGAAAACCTCCAGTGGCTAAAAAGGAAGTGTTTGGCCCAATTATTGGCTCCGTTCAGCTCAGGCTCGACCGGTACACACTAAGCTTGGTTTCAAAGTAAAAGAAAAACATGGCTATCAACGAATGAGTATAAATGTACTGCAACTGCTAAAAAAATACGAAAGTAATGCGCCGTTGATAAATAATATGGTCAAACAGGATAGTGCAGAGGTGAATACCTATGCCTGTTACCTAAGTGGCGAGCCTGGCGGCAACGATATGGATACTATCGCTAAGAAAGTATTCTATTGTCGGATTAGAAAAAAAGATAATAATTGGAATAAATTATCGACACTTAAAAAAGTCGCAAAGATTATCGATGAAAATTCTATTGATGTTGTGGTTTGCCAATTTAGGCGCCCTATACCCATCGGCGTCTTAGCCGCAGCTATATCAAAACGAAAACCCAAGGTCGTTGGCGTTTTGCACGGCATAGTCGGTGGGAAAGTCGGCGTTGTGCGGAAGCTAATAAATTTTTTTGTTTATCGTCGTTTGGCAAAATTAATATCCGTTTCTAACAATGGTATAGCTGACATCATGAAGCACAATGTCGGTTTGCGTGCAGATTCTATAGCCGCCGTACAGAATGGCTTAGATTGCCAACGTTTTTTGTTACCGCGAACTGAGGCCCGAGTAGATATCGTCAAAGAAATAGAAGCTGATGATTTTGTGTTCGCTATGATCGGGCGTTTAGCCCCGGTGAAAAACCACGTACGACTGATCCATGCGTTTAATGCCGTTGCCGCGAGCATGCCGGAGGCAAAGTTATTGATAGTGGGTAGTGGTCCTTTAGAGGCACAATTAAAAAGTATCGTGGCAGAGCTGCCCACGCGATCTCAAATCAAATTTCTCGGTTACAGAGAGGATATTCCGGCACTTCTCAAGTGTATTGACGTTTATCTTATGCCCTCAGCCCGCGAAGGCTTACCAATGGCGCTGATGGAAGCGATGGTCTCCGGCGTTCCGGTCATCACCTCGGATCGCGGTGGCATGAAAGAGGTTGTCGGAGACACTAAATGCGGCTATTTGATTGATCCAGACTCCATCGATAATATGGCCGCCGCGCTATCGAAAATGCTGGCTCATTCTGCGACAGAACGCGAAGCAATGGGTAACAATGCCAAAACACGCATTCTGGAAAATTTCACTGCTGAAAAAATGGCCGATGCTTATGAAACTATTTATAAGCAGGTGACGAATTAAGCCCACCCCGAGCACTTAATTCACAGTTGTTCAGATTCGTCGACAGCAAAAAATCCAGAATTTTAAAATAAACATGAAGAATTTAATGGTCGAGACATTGCCCTTGAAAGATAAAGAAGTAAAAAACAATCAATCAGGAAACAAAGACCGGGAAATTAAAAATGGCATGACGGTCTACTTACGTTTGCTCGCGTATGTTAGACCCTACTGGTTTATGTTTAGCCTCAGTGTATTGGGTTTCTTTTCTTTGGCGGCAACTCAACCCCTGTTAGCATTTTTGTTTGGCTACATGATTAAGGCCCTGGAAGGCGATTTAGGCGCAGAAGCAGAAGACGTGAGTGCGAGCGCTGATCCGTTTTCTTATTTAGCAACAAAATTGAATATTAGTTTTGATTGGGTTCCCTCTATTGCTGATACCAACTTGCCTAACGAATTACATCTCATCCCAGTTTTTGTTTGTATTATTTATTTAATCCGTGGCCTTGGTTTATTTATTGGGAATTACGCTATTTCTCGTGTTGCTGAAAATGTTGTTTATACCTTACGAACGCAAGTTTTTAATAAGCTTACCCAGTTACCTACCGCGTTTTTTGACCTAAATAATTCCGGGCAACTGATTTCCAAAATTACCTATAACGTCGCTCAAGTTACCTTGGCGGCAACTGACGCTTTGAAAATTCTTTTGCGTGAAGGCTTATCGGTAATTATCTTGTTCATTGTTCTTATTATTGTGAATTGGCAATTAACAATGATTTTTGTGGTCATCGCGCCTTTATTGGGCTTATTGATTTCTGCTGCTAGTCGTCGGCTTCGCCGTATCAGCGGGAAGGTTCAATTCGCCATGGGTTCAATTACCAGTATCTCCTCAGAAATGATCAGTGGCCATCGAGTTATGCGAATATTTGGCGGCGAAAAATATGAAAAAGATCGCTTTGATGATGTGAGCAAATATGCGCGAAATCAAAATATTAAAATGGTGTTTACACAAAGTTTAGCGATTTCGATCAACCAATTTATCGTCGCTATCGCATTGGGCATTTTGATGTACGTCGCATTGTTTGCGCTGAACCCTGATGGTGCCGCAGATGTAGTGGTGTATATGGGTATGGTAGCGATGTTGCCAAAATCATTGCGGCAAATCAGCGATGTCTATGGCAAGATTCAGCGCGGCTTAGTTGCTGCACATAGTTTATTTGAACAACTTGATGAACCGGAAGAGAAAAACGAAGGCACAATTATTTGCCAACGCGCTTCCGGAAAATTGCAATTTAAGGACTTAAGTTTTACTTACCCAGGGTCTGAACAAGCCGCTTTGCAAGATATCAATCTGACTGTTGAGCCAGGTACCACGGTTGCATTTGTTGGTCGCTCTGGTAGCGGCAAATCAACCTTAGTTAGTCTGATACCGCGATATTATGACCATTCACTTGGCGAAATCTTAATGGATGATTGCGAAGTGAAAAAGTTTGAATTAGAAAGCTTACGACAGCAAATTGCTCTCGTGACTCAGGATGTTGTGCTGTTTAACGATACGATACAAAACAATATTGCCTATGGCGCTTTAGCGACAAAAACCGATAGCGAAATAGACCAAGCCGCGAAGAACGCCTATGCACTAGAATTTATCGATAAATTACCTGAAAAAATGCAAACCCAAGTTGGTGAAGATGGCGCACGTTTATCAGGTGGCCAACGACAACGCTTATCAATTGCTCGGGCATTTTTGAAAGACGCACCTATATTAATCTTAGATGAAGCGACATCCGCTTTAGATAATGAGTCAGAACGTTTAATTCAGGCGGCATTAGAAAATGTAATGAAAAACCGCACGACATTAGTTATTGCACATCGACTTTCAACCATTGAAAGTGCAGATAAAATTGTTGTGTTGGAGGCAGGCAAGATTGTAGAAATCGGTACTCACCAAGAACTACTAGAAAAAGGTGGGCATTATACAAAATTACATGCGACGGAATTTGAAGATGATACGAGCGCTGAATGATAATCCAGAACGCTTTAGTTCAAGAAAGTTAAGCGGGAGATAAATTTGTGAAGTTAACTATGCCGCGATTTGATAAGTCCACTGTTTTGGTGGTTGGCGACATCATGTTAGATAGTTATTGGTACGGGGATACTTCGCGTATTTCACCAGAAGCGCCTGTGCCTGTCGTGAAGGTGGGCAAACAAGAGGATCGCCCAGGTGGCGCGGCGAACGTTGCACTCAACATTGCTGCTCTAAATTCTCAGGCTGCACTTGTCGGCGTTGTCGGTAATGACGATGCGGCGACGACCCTAAAAAATCGTATGCTGGCAGCAGATATAAAAACATATTTTTATTGCTCAGAAAAAAATCCAACAATTACCAAATTACGTATTATCAGCCGTCACCAACAATTGATTAGAATGGATTTTGAAGAGCAGTTTTCTGAATCAGACAGCCTCGGTTGTTTGGCAAATGCCAAATCAAATATTAACAACGCGAATGCAATAATCATCTCCGATTATTTAAAAGGTAGTTTGGTGGATGTATCGGCGTACATTCAGCTCGCTAAGCAACGAAAAATCCCGGTTCTCATTGATCCAAAAGGAACTGATTTTTCACGTTACAAAGGTGCTTCAATTTTAACTCCCAATCTAAACGAATTTGAAACCGTGATGGGAAAATGCGCAAGCGAAGAAGAACTTGTTACGAAAGGCCATCAGCTAATCGGTGATCTGGAACTAGAAGCTCTGTTAATTACGCGCGGCGAACGTGGTATGACCTTGTTACTACCCGGTCAAGCAGAAATGCATTTGCCTGCACGAGCGCGTGAAGTGTTCGACGTTACCGGTGCGGGCGATACCGTTATCGCCGTGCTGGCAGCTTCGCTTGCCGCTGGTGAGTCTTACCAACATGCGGTTGGTTTGGCGAATTTGGCGGCGGGAATCGTCGTTGCAAAACTTGGTACCGCCGTGGTGAGTGGGCCGGAATTACGCAGAGCAATTCAAGCAGAAAGCGGTTCCGAAAAGGGTGTGGTGAGTTTAGAACAATTGTTGATTGCGTTAAGCGATGCAAGAGATCAAGGCGAAAATATTGTTTTCACGAACGGTTGTTTCGATATTATCCACGCAGGTCATGTGGGATACCTTGAGGAAGCGAAAAAATTAGGTAGTCGTTTAGTCGTTGCGATCAATGGTGATGATTCCGTGAAACGGCTTAAAGGTGAAGGTAGGCCAATAAATCCCGTTGATCGTCGTATGGCGGTATTAGCCGGTTTAGAATCGGTAGATTGGGTGATAAGTTTCGATGAAGATACGCCAGAAAATCTATTGGAACAAATCAAACCAGAAATTTTGGTAAAAGGCGGCGACTACAGCGATGATCAAGTGGTTGGTGCCGATATTGTAAAAGCCTATGGCGGTAAAGTTCAGGCTCTATCTTTATTTGATAATTGTTCGACCACGGCCATTGTAGAAAAAATAAAGAAAGATTAGTGAAGTGTTCCCTGAACAAGAATAGATGCTAAGACAGCGCCCCCCCCTATTATAGATAGCCTAGTTTTTTTGGTTTTTTATTAAAGCGAACATTCTAGTTCTTTAGGCTATTACAGGCAGCATTAATATTTTCCAAAATATGCCTTGGATTAATGCTGCCAACAATAGCACTACTAATTCCTTTTTGTTTAAAAATAAAATCCATCGTTTGTTGTTGTGGGGATTTTACCTGTTGATTTGCTTGATTACTCTGAATATGCCCGCTGGCAAAAATCTTTTTTAGTAACACGCCTTTATTGTTTTCAAAACAATAATCAATCACCGATTTTTCCCTACTATCTTGTAAATTGTATGTCACCATGACGCAATCAGAATGTTTTGCCGCTAAAATCCCACCTTCAACAGTTTTCGTCGACATGCCCGTCGCTAGAATCTTGCCTTGTTTTTTTAGGTCGTCTAGTGCTTCTAGTGCGCCTTGCTGAATGATCTCAACATCCCTACCGTCGGAATGAATTAATACAATATCAAGATAATCGGTTTTCAATCGTTTCAAGCTTCGCTCAACACTGGCGTGAATTTTTTCTGGTGTGAAATAATATGTAGAAATTCCGTCGATAAATTCTTCTCCGGCTTTGCTACAAATAATCCAATTTTGTCGCGAGCCTGATAATATTTTACCCAAACGCTCTTCACTAGTGCCGTAAGCGGGTGCCGTATCCAGAAGATTAATTCCACCTTGTTGGGCGACTGCCAAAATATCCGCTATTTCTTTGTCGCTAGGCAGAGAAAATCCGCTCGGATATTTAACACCTTGGTTACGACCAAATTTCACTGTTCCCAAACCTAAAGCACTGACTTGGATGTCGGTAGCGCCAAGGTGATTCAGTGGAAGTGATTGCGAATTATGCATAAGCGTCAGTACTACTTATCCCAAAGAGGAACAGCGACGGGTGGTTTGGGAAAAGACTGAAGTAGCGAAGACGTTTTTGCTCTATTTTCTTTAGCGCCTAAATCGCTATTGGGCACAATTTTATTTTTCTTTAATAAACTCAAAGCCTCATTAGCTAAGTTGGGAGCTAAGGTGAGTTTTGTCGGCCAGCCGACAAGGACGTTGTTTAATTTAGGTGCCGCCTTTATGTAGGCTTTATCGGGACGCAAAAACTGCCGTTGTTTTGCTTCAGCGCGCTCAACGCGCACTGCTTGCCACTCGGCATCGCTAAGATCTAACCAGGGGAATAAATCTGCGATTTCATTTTTTGCGGCATTGATAACATCTTCGGGTGATTGATCGACACCCTCCTCTGCAATACTGCCGCCGAGATACCATACCAATGATCCGTCACTGCAAGGGTGAGTTGAAATACTTAATCGTGGCGTACTGTCTGCACCGAGGCAATGACCAAATACCTGGTAAGGTAGGCGATGCTTGATCCAAACCTGATGGAGGGGGCGCAATTGCATCTCAGGTGTTTCTAGGCCTAATTGCGCCAAAATATCCTCGTTACCTCTTCCCGCCGTTAGTATGAATTGTTTCGCTCTTACAACGATGGCTTCGCGATCATTGCTGATGAGTAGTTCTGCTTCGCCATTATCATTGCATTGCCAAGATGAGTTGTAGTCGTTAATTAAGTGCGCGCTGCCGCTAATATTGTCGCCTAAACTTTGAATGACACTGGGAACATCTAAGACGATATCGCGTAACTGATAAACGTTCCCAGAAAATTGAGGGTGGTTAAGGACGTCGGGAAATTTTTCGCGCGACAGTTTTTTAACGCGGCCATGAACGGCTTTACTGGCGAAAAAAGTCGTCATCTTTGAGGCGGCACCATCACTTGACCAAAAATAAAAATGGTCGCTCAATATTTTTGCTGACTGCAGGTCGACATCGCCTTCGCCGCGCAAGCATCTCTGCCAGTAGTCGGGCATATCGGCAATTGATTCTGACGCTTTACTAAGTGCGCCGCTGAGGGTGTATTTAATCCCCCCGTGAATCATGCCTTGCGAAGCGATAGTCTGATTACTGCCTAAAGCACTTTCTTCGAATAAAGCGCAGTGATAGCCCTCGCTCATCAAACGATTCATCAACCACAGTCCGGCGATACCGCCGCCAATGACTGCAATATCAAGATCTACTATTTGGTTGTGGGTGTCGTCATTCATATCGATCTATGCACTATTGATTTTAGCGTTTGTGGATGTAGCGCTGGTTTAGCGTTGAAGTAGGCTCGAAGATAAATAGAGCTAATAGTTTACTCGCTGTGAACAATCCGGTTTAATTCCCAGCAGCTATGTTCTGAGGTTTCGCATAGTATAAAGATATCGATACAATTTTTCCTATCTTATTCAAAAATCGAGTCGCAGTGATTAAGGAAGGCGGTTTGATAAATAGCGGTTTTGATGTCTGTTCTAATTAAAAACTTGGAAGTTTCATGCGTTTTTTGTACTCCTCTGTATTCTATCTTCTGGTACCAATAATACTATTGCGCTTGTTATGGCGGGCAATGAAGGCCCCAGATTATCGGCGGCGATGGGCAGAACGTTTTGCTTTGTTTGCGACGCCAGAATTGGGAAAGAATGTTTATTGGGTACATGCGGTATCTGTTGGCGAAACCTTGGCAGCGGTGCCGATGATAAAAAAAATCATGGCGGAAAATTCAGCTTGCAATGTTGTCATTACAACCACAACACCCACCGGTTCAGCGCAAGTGCAATCAATTTTCGGGGGTCAGGTTTTTCATGTTTACGCTCCCTATGACCTTCCTGATTGTGTTACTCGATTTCTCAATAAAATTCAGCCTGCCGCGCTAATTATTATGGAAACGGAGCTGTGGCCAAATACTATTGCTGCTTGCTATCAAAAGAATATTCCGGTCATACTCGCGAATGGACGATTGTCAGAAAAATCCGCGAAAGGATACAAGAAGATATCTTCTTTGATTGGGCCCGCGTTAGAAAAAATATCACTAGCCGCGATGCAGTACCCAGCAGATGCGGAGCGTATCAAGGCATTGGGCGTGCTCCCAAATTGTTGCCAAGTAATTGGTAATATTAAATTTGATCTTGAGATAAGTGAACAGATCAAACAGCAGGCCCGAATCCTAAAAAACGAAATTACGCAGCAAGGTGAGAAAGTTATTTGGATTGCGGCTAGCACGCATCCCGGTGAAGATGAAATTATTTTGGATGCCTACCAAGATTTAAAACAAAAATTCCCTAAACTTTTTTTAATTATAGTGCCTCGCCACCCTGAACGGTTTGACGCTGTTGCCCAACTAGCCAAGGAAAAAAACTTAAGGGTTCAACGTCGAAGTGATTCTCAAAAAATTAATAATGAAACTGAAGTACTCCTTGGCGATACTATGGGAGAGTTATTGATGCTATACGGTGCAGCGGATTTAGCCTTTATAGGCGGCAGCTTTGTTCCAGTAGGCGGTCATAACTTAATGGAACCTGCGGCTTGGGCCTTGCCAATAATTTCTGGTAAATACGTGCATAATTTTTTGCAGGTTTCAAAATTGCTGCAAGAAGAGAATGCTATGGTAATTGCTGACTCAAAAGAAGAGTTGTATTTAAAGGTAAGTCAGTTAGCAGAAGATAAATTAGCGCGTGAAGAAATGGGGAGAAAGGCTCACACTATCGCGGAAAAAAATAAGGGTGCGCTAAATAAACTACTCATATTAATTGCCGCTACTCTTACTAGGTAATTTAAGCTGAATAGCAAAAAATTAGGCGGTTGACGAAAGCGTTCATCATCCGATAATAAAAAAGGAGGCTTTATAAGCCTCCTTTTTTATTACTCGTTAGTAGTTAATTGAAATTTTTACTGCTCGAAGCTAGAGCGCGTCGCTGGGTTTGCAGCATCCAATGCGCGATCCAATTCAATAATATCTTCTGGACTTAAGTTTCCGGCGGCTTCCTTCAAACGCAAGGTATTCAAAATATAATTATACAAAGCATCTGAATAAGCACGTTGCGCTTGATACAAAGTACGTTGCGCGAGCAAAACATCAACCAAGGTTCGTGTACCTGCATCGTAACCTGCCTGCGTTGCCTCTAAGGCACTAGTGCTGGAAATAATTTGTTGTTGCCGTGCATTCACGGTCGCGACTGAAGTCTCTACTGATAAATGCAAAGAGCGCGCAGATTGAATGGTGTTGCGTTGTTGTAAGTTATAAAGCTCTTGTGCACGCAAGTATTGATCGTAAGCTTGTCGACGCTGAGCTGAGGTTCCGCCGCCAGAATAAATAGGGATGCTTAATCTCACTCCAATGGATGTTGTTTCTGATGTTGAATCTGATGTTGATTTGGAGCTAGATGGAGGGTTCGTGGCATAAGCCGTTCTATCATTTTCGGAATCTCTATCCGAGTAAGTTGCAGATAGGCCTAAGGTGGGTAGATGCCGACTAGCGCTTACTTTTGCGTTGAGTCGAGAAGTTTCCGCGTTTAGTTTTGCAGATTTCAATGCGTAGTTGTTTTCTAAAGCGAAGTCGACCCAGTCACTGCGTGAAGCAGGTGTCGGATTGGTTACCGGGAAGTCTCCAGAGAGGGGCAGCACCGCGTCTTCGGCTGAACCTGTTAGAACCTCCAAGGCCTCATAGGCAATACCTACTTGTCCTCGGGCATCCAAAGTAGTGGCTCTAGCGCCATCGAATGCAGCTTGCGCATCGTGTACGTCGGTTATTGGTGTCAGCCCAACTTCAAAACGTTGCTTCGCTTGTTCGAGTTGAGATTCATTAGCGCGTTGCTCGGCGGTAGCTGTTTCCAAGCCATCGATCGCTCGAAGCACGTTAAAATAGGCATCTGCGACGCGAATTATGAAACTCTGCTGATCTGCTTCAAATTGCACCTCTGCAGATTCGCTTTGCACCCCACCTCTTTGAAAGCTGTACCATGCCCCCATGTCAAATAATGGTTGAGTTAAGGAAACTGAATAATTTGTGCTCAGGGTATCGGTTTTGCTGCGTCCACCACCCCCGACTGGTATACCTCCAGCGAAAGTCTGACCATCAGACTCTTGGTCGCTTCTACCGTGCTCAACACTTCCGCTTATCGAGGGCAACAAACCCGCAAGCCCAATCTTCTTATTCTCCATACCCGCGTCATAATTCGCCTTATCGGCTTTCAGCTGTGGATCGTTTTCCAATGCTTTTTGGTAGATCTCCAACAAGGAGTCTGCGCTGGATAAGGGGCTAATCACGAATAGGCAGCTAGTGCCAATTGCGTAGAGTGTTTTCTTCACTGAGGGTATTGCTGAGATCATCATCGAGAGGTTTATCCCTAAGGTATAAAATGCAGGCCAGAGTTTATCCTATTAACGTCGCGAGGGTCGAGTTGGTGGACTAGCAGCGGGGTTAAAATCTGTTAATTTTTTGTGCTTCCCCAGGCCATAGTTTGCGAGGTATTAGGTTAGAGCTAATTGCCTAAACACGCTGATTTACTTTGTGGTATTTGCTAGGTCTCCGCTTTACAGCGACTCTTAGCTTCTCTAGACTGCGACAGATCTTGTCGGGGTGCATGTGAATCTACTATTTAATTAATGGGTTAATTAATAGATCTCAGGCTGAGAAATACCCGCGAACCTGATCCGGTTAGTGCTGGCGTAGGAAACGAGATTTAGTTAATTATCGTGGGTGTTTTTTTGCTAAGCCTCGCCTACAAAATTAGCTCCCCTCTTGTTATTTCGTCACCTTAATCATTTTCCCAAGAATAGAGAGCGTCAAAACTTTATTCTGATGATGGCGAGCTTTTCCGTGGCAAATCATAAACCAAACACGCCGATTGCGCTCTCGATAGCCGGTAGCGATCCCAGTGGCGGCGCAGGCATTCAGGCAGATTTAAAAACCTTTTCTGCTCATGGCGTTTATGGCTGCGCCGTTATCACTGCGCTGACTGCACAAAATACTCTTGGTGTTAGTGGCGTATGGCCAGTACCGGTAGAAAGTGTTCAGCAGCAGGTCGAATCAGTCTTGAGTGACGTGCCTGTTAATACGATCAAGCTCGGTATGCTTTACAGTGCTGAAATTATTGAAGTCGTTGCAAGAGTGTTGGCACGATTTCCTAACATTCCAATTATTTGCGATCCAGTGATGGTGGCGACCAGCGGCGATGCTTTATTAGACCGAAATGCTGTGGATGTAATCACACAAAAAATATTTCCACTCGCAACATTAGTGACTCCGAATCTTGACGAAGCAGCCGCATTATTAAATGAAAATATTGCAGAAACTTCTGACCAAATGAAAACACAGTGCGAGCGCCTATTATCTATGGGTTGTCAGGCTGTTCTGTTAAAAGGCGGCCACTTGCGTGAAGATGAATCGACCGATGTGATGATTCACAAAACTGAAGGCAAATTCACTCAGCATGTTTTCTCATTACCACGAATAGATACTAAAAATACTCACGGTACGGGATGCACCTTGTCATCCGCGATATGCGCAAATTTAGCAAAAGGTGTATCTTTGTTGGATGCGGTGTCTGGTGCAAAACGCTACGTGACCGACGCAATAAAATTCTCAGATCGTATTAATATTGGCTCTGGAAATGGACCAGTAAATCACTTATACGAAATGCAATAAAAATTCGACTACTTAAATTCTGCACACTCAATTTTTCTCCGCGATTATTAACAGGCTGGTTAAAGGAAATACTATGAAAACTACGACTAATAAATTTTTAGATAAAGACGATAAAGTCAATCAAGATGCCATTCAGCCTTTTCCCAGCTCAAATAAAATGTATGTTGCAGGTCAAAACCATAATCTAAAAGCGCCGATGCGTGAGATTCATTTGCAAGACACACCGACAGAATTTGGTGGCGAAGTAAATGCATCGGTTCATGTCTACGATACTTCTGGTCCTTATACCGATCCGAATGTCGCTATCGATCTACGCAAAGGTTTACCTGATGTTCGTAGTGAGTGGATTGCAGCGAGAAATGATACGGAAACATTAAGCCAAGCTTCTTCTGATTTTGCTATTCAACAATTAAATAACGCTAAATTATCAGCATTGCGTTTTGAGCATTTACGACAGCCACTAAAAGCAAAATCAGGAAAAAATGTGTCGCAGATGCATTATGCAAGACAAGGGATAATCACTGCAGAAATGGAATACGTAGCGATTCGCGAAAACATGGGCTTGCAGCAGGCTCGCGCTTTAGCAGAAAAAAATAATGAGGATCTAATACATCAGCATCCAGGAGAATCTTTTGGCGCAGCGATTCCGGATGAAATTACCCCTGAGTTTGTACGCGATGAAATTGCCAGAGGTCGTGCAATCATTCCTGCGAATATAAACCATCCAGAATTAGAGCCAATGATTATTGGCAGAAATTTTTTAGTTAAAATCAACGGTAATATTGGTAATTCCGCATTAGGTTCTTCCATTGAAGATGAAGTTGAAAAGCTAACGTGGGGGACTCGTTGGGGTGCCGATACGATAATGGATTTATCAACCGGTAAAAATATCCATGAAACGCGAGAATGGATTCTACGAAATTCGCACGTGCCTATTGGTACGGTACCAATTTATCAGGCGCTAGAAAAAGTCGATGGTGTTGCAGAAGATTTAACCTGGGAAATTTTCCGCGATACTTTAATTGAGCAAGCTGAACAAGGTGTTGATTATTTTACGATTCATGCCGGTGTGCTATTGCGTTATGTACCCTTAACAGCAAAACGCATGACGGGCATTGTGTCACGCGGTGGCTCAATTATGGCGAAGTGGTGTTTATCACATCACAAAGAAAATTTTCTTTACACGCACTTTCAAGATATTTGCGAAATCATGAAAGCCTACGACGTCAGTTTTTCTCTAGGTGATGGTTTGCGTCCTGGTTCTATCGCTGATGCCAACGATGAAGCGCAATTTGGAGAACTAGAAACACTGGGTGAATTAACGAAGATTGCTTGGGAAAATGATGTGCAAACCATGATCGAAGGCCCAGGCCATGTGCCCATGCATTTGATTAAAGAAAACATGGATAAGCAATTACGAGAATGCGGCGAAGCGCCATTTTATACACTCGGACCGTTAACCACAGATATCGCTCCAGGCTACGATCACATCACCTCGGGTATCGGTGCCGCGATGATTGGCTGGTACGGATGCGCAATGCTGTGTTATGTAACACCGAAAGAGCATTTAGGTTTGCCAAACAAAGAAGATGTCAAAGAAGGCATTATCACTTATAAAATTGCCGCCCATGCCGCTGATCTTGCGAAAGGACATCCGGGAGCACAATTACGTGATAACGCTTTATCAAAAGCGCGTTTTGAATTTCGCTGGGAAGATCAATTTAATTTAGGCTTGGATCCTGTCACTGCAAAGTCTTATCACGATGAAACTTTACCGAAAGAGTCTGCTAAAGTTGCGCACTTTTGTTCAATGTGCGGACCAAAATTTTGCTCAATGAAAATCACTCAAGATGTTCGTGAATATGCAGCTAAGCTTGAAGATGGAGATGAGTCCATTGTGAAATTGGTTGATGTCGAGGCAGGAATGAAGCAGAAATCTCAAGAGTTCAAACAACAGGGTAGTGAAATTTATATTAAGTCTAAGACCGATAAAAACACCGAATCCGAAAAATCGGAATTAGTAGAATAACTATGCCTATCGACGATCCAACCTATAATAATCGCGACGTTGAAATTATTGAGCGAGACGCAGCTTATTCTGGATTTTTTCGTCTCGATAAAATATCACTTCGCCACAAATTATTTGCCGGTGGCTGGAGTGAATCCATTCATCGTGAATTATTTGTTCGCGGTGAAGCGGTTGCGATTATTCTCTATGATCCCGCCAATGATTTGGTCGGATTAATTGAACAGTTTCGAATTGGTGCACTCGAAGAAAACTATGGGCCTTGGTGTCTTGAAGTCGTTGCGGGAATGGTAGAAAGCGGTGAGTCTTCAGAGCAGGTTGCCGTTAGGGAACTAAAAGAAGAAGCCAATGTGACTGCCGACAAGTTTGAATATATTTGTAATTATTTGTCTAGTCCCGGCGGCACTGATGAGAAATTGCATCTATACTGTGGCTTTTGTGATTTAAGCAATGCGGGCGGTGTATATGGTTTACCTTCCGAAGGTGAAGATATTCGAGTTTGTGTTTTCCCAGCACAAGAAGTCTTCGGGTCCTTGTTGGACGGCCGTTTTAATAACGCAGCGACATTGATTTGTTTACAGTGGCTGCAATTAAATCACTCGCGCTTACGGCAGTAATGCAGCCAAAAAGAAGTAAGCGAAACTTGGTTTTAATAATAGAGAGAAATAAATGCCGGTAATAGAAAAAAGCAGGCAAAAAGCGCGTTATAAAGTCGACTTTTCAGAACATTTGGCTGAATGTGAAGCTAATTATGTGCGCTTGTTAAAATTATTACCGAGCTATAAAGAGCAGAATGAGTGGAATTTTATTGTTGGCAATGAGCGAGTAAATGGAGAGATGAAGGTCGAGGTGATTGATAGAGCGCCTTACACAACGACCTTAAAAATCAAACAAACGAAAGCAGTGCCAGCGTGGGCGCTATCATGGACTAAGCTTCCTCACATCACCGTTTGTTTGTATCATGATGCGCGTTTAGCTGAAGTGGTTGCCTGGAATAATCATCGGCGTTTGCGCCAGCGTTATGAATACCCCAATCACCATATGTATCACAATGACGAAAAAGCGCAGTTAAATAAATTCCTGCGCGACTGGTTAACGACTTGCCAAGCTCAAGGTCGATCTGACGTTCAATTGAGCAGCTTAGGCATTAATGGAAAATCCTGACACGGGACGGAGTTCATCGTGGAAGTAAGCATCAAAGATCCAGACCGCACAATTCGCATTTTGCAATTAACCGATTGCCACGTGGGGCCGAGCAACAACGAAATACTGCTTGGGCTCAATACCAACGAGAGTTTGCATGATGTCATTGATCATGTGAAAGCTCATGAAGATGCTTTTGATTTGTTATTGGTTACCGGTGACATTTCTAATAATGGTGGTTCTAGAACTTACGATCGTTTTCTTTCGGTTATTCAATCCAGCGGTATTGAGCATTCAGCATTTGCATGGTTGCCGGGTAACCATGATTCACCTGAAGATATGAATCAAGCGATGAATCACGATTCATTAGTTAAGGAAGTTGTAATAGGTAATTGGTTGTTGGTGTTGTTAAACACCCAAGTGCCAGGTCATACACATGGCAATTTAAGTGAGCCTGAGCTGAATGTCCTTGATGATGCACTGGCAAATAACCGAGATCTTAATGTAATTATTTTCATGCATCACCAACCTGTTGCTGTTGGTTGTGCTTGGGTTGATAATCAAAAAGTTCGCAGTGATTATGCGTTCTTTAAAATCCTTGAACAATACTCTAATGTTCGTGCCGTCGTTTGGGGCCATGTGCATCAAGATTTTTCCGCTTCGAAGGGCGATATTCAATTAATGTCTACACCCTCTACCTGTATTCAATTTAAACCAAATAGCGATGATTTTGCGATTGATAGCAAAATGCCAGGCTACCGTTATTTTGAGCTAAAAGCCGACGGAAGTTTCAATACTGAAGTGATTCGTATTGCGGAGAAAAACTACCCGATCGAATTTACCTCTGATGGTTATTAACTATCAAGAATTGGTTTGATGAAGGGCAACGCGCTTTTTTGATTTTTCCTGCCGAGGCATGTGAGCTAACTATTCCCCATGAGTGTGTTGTTATATATCCACGGTTTTTTAAGTTCGCCCGCGTCCGAAAAAGCACAACAAGTCGAGACATGGTGCGAGCAACATCAGCCTTCAATTAAATACCTCTGTCCCGCCTTAAGCGCTTATCCGGATGACGCAATATCGACACTCGAAGGTATTGTTCAGTCCCATCGTTCAGAGCCGATATATATCATCGGTAGTTCCCTCGGCGGCTTCTATGCAACGTATTTAGTTGAAAAGTATGGTTTGAAAGCCGTATTAGTGAATCCTGCAATTAGGCCCTTCGAGTTAATAAAAGCCTACATCGATACCGATCTAAAAAACTACCATACCGAAGAAGTTTATCGACTTAACACTACACATATGGAATCATTGCGCTCCATAAACGTTGAGTCACTTGCCCTGCCAGAAAATTACTGGTTGATGGCGCAAACCGGCGATGAGACCCTTGATTACCGTGAAGCTGTAAAAAAAT
Source organism: Aurantivibrio infirmus (assembly GCF_054767315.1). NCBI lineage: Bacteria > Pseudomonadati > Pseudomonadota > Gammaproteobacteria > Cellvibrionales > Cellvibrionaceae > Aurantivibrio > Aurantivibrio infirmus. The sequence goes on along the minus strand of NZ_BAAFSK010000006.1, from coordinate 103,818 downwards.
ACGAGCATTGCTTAAAAACAATTGAGCAAGGCGGCGACCATAGTTTCCAGAATTTTGAACAATGGTTGCCGAGGATATTCGATTTTTTTACTGCACAATAAGAATTCAAAAAATTTCAACCTCCAATAAATTTTAAGAGAGCTATGGCAAATTATTCCGCAGAAGATATTGAAGTCCTAACAGGCTTAGAGCCGGTAAGAAAACGACCGGGCATGTATACCGACACCACGCGTCCGAATCATCTCGCACAGGAAGTTATTGATAATAGTGTCGATGAGGCGCTAGCGGGCTTTGCTAAAAAAATCGAAGTCATTCTTCATAAAGATCAGTCGATAACGGTAAACGACGATGGCCGAGGCATGCCCGTCGATATGCACCCAGAACAGAAAAAGCCTGGTGTTGAAGTTATTCTTAGTACCTTGCATGCAGGTGGAAAATTTTCGAATAAAAATTATGAGTTTTCTGGTGGTTTACACGGCGTTGGTATTTCAGTCGTTAGCGCGTTGTCAAAAATTTTAGAGGTAACTATTAAGCGCGATGGCAACGTTTATCGCATGGGATTTAAGAACGGCGATAAGGCGAGCGAACTTGAGATTATTGATACTTGTGGGAAAAGAAATACCGGCACTAGTATTCGTTTTTTTCCTAATCCAAAATATTTTGATTCGCCAAAATTTTCGGTATCTCGTTTGCGACATGTATTACGTGCTAAAGCCGTGTTATGTCCAGGCCTCAGTGTGTCCTTTGAAGATGAGCAAAGCGGTGAGAAAGATGAGTGGCTTTACGAAGACGGCTTAAAAGATTATTTGGTACAGGCAACTCATGGCTGGGAATGTCTTCCGCTTGAGCCTTTCGTGGGAAGCTTTGCGGGCGCAACAGAGGCTGTAGACTGGGCGATCCAATGGCTACCAGAAGGCGGAGAGCTAACGCAAGAAAGTTACGTAAATTTAATTCCAACCGCTCAAGGTGGAACGCACGTAAATGGTTTGCGAACAGGTTTAATGGATGCGATGCGAGAGTATTGTGAATTCAGAAATTTAATTCCTCGTGGAATTAAGTTGGCGCCGGATGATTTGTGGAATAATTGTAGTTATGTTTTATCTTCCAAATTATCTGACCCACAATTTTCTGGCCAAACTAAAGAGCGTTTATCTTCCAGAGAGGCCGCAGCATTTGTCTCCGGTGTCGCGAAAGACGGGTTCAGTCTTTGGCTAAACCAGCACACAGAGGAAGGCGATAAGCTCGCCGATTTTTGTATTAACAACGCACAAAAAAGAGTGCGCTCCAGTAAAAAAATTGTTCGTAAAAAAATTACTTCTGGTCCAGCGTTGCCGGGCAAGCTCGCTGATTGTTCTTCAGATGATCCTTCGATGGGTGAACTGTTTTTGGTTGAGGGTGACTCGGCGGGTGGTTCTGCAAAACAAGCGCGAGATAGAGTGTTTCAGGCCATCATGCCCTTGCGTGGAAAAATTTTAAATACCTGGGAAGTTGAAAGCCAAGAGGTCTTGGCTTCTCAAGAAGTTCATGACATTTCTGTTGCTTTGGGAGTGGAGCCAGGCTCCGACAATCTCGATAATCTTCGTTATCACAAAATTTGTATCCTCGCCGACGCCGATTCCGACGGCCTTCACATCGCCACCCTACTCTGTGCTTTATTCGTTAGACACTTCAAAGCCATGGTTACGGCCGGACATGTCTATGTAGCTATGCCTCCCTTGTATCGCATCGATATTGGTAAAGATGTTTATTATGCGCTGGATGACAGCGAGAAACAGGGCATCTTGGATCGTATTGAGGCGGAGAAAAAGAAGGGCAAAGTTAACGTACAACGTTTTAAAGGGCTTGGCGAAATGAACCCACTTCAGCTTCGCGAAACCACAATGGCTGCTGATACTCGTCGTCTGGTGCAATTAACGATTGATTCTGGTGATGACACCAATCAAATGCTGGACATGCTTTTGGCTAAAAAACGCGCATCTGATCGTAAAGCATGGCTTGAAACCAAAGGTGATATGGCGGAAATCTGATTTTCCGCATTCAGCGATAAAAATAATAAAGAAAATATCTTATAAAACAATAGCTTGCATTATTTCAAACCACTATAATTTATTACATGTAATTTCTTGTAAAATTACATGTAATAAATTATAGTGGTTTTCGTGCATGCGCGATTTCTTGCATATATTCTTGTGAGGCATCGCGCTTTCACTTAATTGGGGTAAATTGATTCTTTTTCGGCGCTAATGCCGGTTATAGTGAAAGCAATTTGCGCTCAATTAGTTCAGAAAGAATAATTGTTCAACGCAATAACTCGAAAACACAACTCGAAAATAACAACAAGACTGGAGGGCATTCAGATGGTCGATTGGTTAAATTCAGGTGTTCAATACTGGCACTGGCTGGCCTTTGGGCTGTTGCTGGTAGGGCTGGAAATGGTCGTGCCCAGTTTTTTCATGATATGGCTTGGTGCCAGCGCACTTGCCGTTGGTGTGTTGATGACGATATTTCCCATCCCTTTTGCAGTGCAGTTAGCGATTTGGGGCGTTTTATCAATTGCTTGTCTAGTTGTTTGGTTTAAATTTGTTTCACCAAAAATGAAAGATAAAACCAATTCTGGGATGGCATTAGAAGCACTGTTTGGAAAAATCGGTACCGTCTTAGATTACAACGCCGATTCTTCGCGAGGTACCTTACGGTTTCCCGCGCCTTTGTTAGGCGAAGACGAGTGGCGTTTTATCTGCGAGGAAAATCTCAGTGCCGGCGATAAAGTATCTGTTATTGATACGAGTGGTAATGATCTCATTGTAAAAATTTCTAAATAAGGGGAAGAATATGGAAGGCTTAGTCTTAGGAATCTTTTTTGTACTGGTAATTATTGTCACCATTCTTAAAGGTGTTCGAACAGTTCCGCAGGGCCGTAAAGATGTTGTGCAGCGGCTTGGTAAGTATCACAGAACTTTAACGCCTGGATTAAATATTATTATTCCTTATATGGATTCTGTGGCCTACAAAGTCACAACTAAAGATATTGTTTTAGATATTCCGTCGCAAGATGTTATTACTCAAGACAATGCGGTGATCATTGCCAACGCTGTGGCCTATATCAATATCGTTAGCCCGGAAAAAGCTGTTTACGGTGTTGAGAATTATATTATTGCGATTCAAAATCTGGTTCAAACCGCACTGCGTTCCATCATTGGTGAAATGGCACTGGATTCGGCTTTGTCATCACGGGATCAGATTAAAGCAAAATTAAAAAATTCCATATCGGATGATATTTCTGATTGGGGAATCATCATGAAGACTGTAGAGATTCAAGATATTCGCCCGTCAAACACTATGCAGCAAGCGATGGAAGAGCAGGCCGCAGCGGAAAGACAGCGTCGCGCGGCGGTAACCAAAGCGGAAGGTGAAAAGCAAGCGGCTATTTTAGAAGCTGATGGTCGACTCGAGGCATCAAAGCGTGATGGTGAAGCACAAATTGTTTTGGCAAACGCTTCAGCGAGATCTATTCAGTTGGTTGCCGCATCGATAGAGAAAGATGCAGATCTACCGGTAATGTATTTGCTGGGTGAAAAATATATCGAATCGATGACCGAGCTTTCAACCTCGACAAACAGTAAAACAGTTGTATACCCTGCGGATCTTGCTAATGCCTTTAAAGGTATGATTAGTGGTAAAGCATAAAAATTATTTCGGCTAGAGTCTGCAGTCCAATAAAAATCCGGCATTTATTATTTGAAATCTAGATGTCGGATTTTTCGAATCCCTAAGCACATCAAATATTAAGAATGTTATGTTTTTAAGGGGTGGCACATGAAAATAAAGGTAAATCATTATTTTTCTAAAAACCCTGATTTGCCAATTACTTTTGGCATAGAAGCAATATTGACAGAATTATTCGCAACTGTTCTGGCAGCTTTCTTTGCATTCATGGGTTACCAAATTGGCCTGCTGGGATTATTCTTTCTTTGTGCAGGTGCCAGTATTGTTTGTGCAATTGCAACGATATATACCACTTACGAATTTCTACGAGTAAAATATTTTAAGAAAAAGAGTAAGGCGGAAGACAGCCACATTAGAAGTAATGAAGAATAACAAGGCGCTCAAATATGCTTCAGCCTTAAAAAAGTAAGGCTTCCGCAGAATTCACCACGCTCAGCACCACGTGTCTTTTGGATGTACGTTGCCATGAAAATTGATCTGCAAGTGATTACGAAAAATGACGCAGCCTCAATATATAATTCCTGGGGAAGTAATCCAGATAATTTTATGTATTTGAGGGCTGTTCCGCAAAAAAGCCTTCAAGATGCGCAAGTTTATTTAGATAAATTACTCGTTGGTGAAAACCTGGCTTTTCATATCGTCGATGCGAGTACTAAGTCTATTGTTGGTCATATAAAAGCGATTATTGAAGAACATAAAGCGTTAGTCGGTTATGTGATCGACCAGAAATATTGGGGTCAAGGTGTCGCTAGTCAAGCGTTAGAGAAAATGCTAGAAACTTTAAGTGCGATGCCGAATATTATTCGTGTTTGGGCGACCTGCGCAGTTGAGAATACGGGATCTATTCGGGTTTTGGAAAAGTGCGGTTTCGAAAAAGAGGGGTTGTTGAAAAAATGGATTGTTTATCAAATGCAAAGCGATGAGCCGCAAGACAATTTTAGTTTTAGTTATGTATTTCAGAACGATAAGTAAATCAGATTAGAATATTTTATGGATCACATCCAAAAAAACCACGAACAACATAAGCCAACAAAGAACCTATCTCCGCTAGTATTTCTCGCTCATGATTTTACTACTCCTGAAAACGTCGGTAGTTTATTCCGTATCGCAGACGCATTAGGTATAGAAAAAATATATTTGTCGGGATCATCTCCTTGCCCACCTAACAAAAAAATAAAAAAAACATCTAGATCTAGTGAGAAATATGTCGCCTATTCATATCATCAAGATCCCTTGGCGATAATTGAAGAGCTAAAAAATCAGGCCTATCAAATTGTTTGTTTGGAAATTACTGATAAAAGTATTGATGTTGCGGAACTGGAGGTGAATTCAAGCAGTAAAGTGTGTCTAGTGCTGGGCTCTGAGAAAAATGGCATATCAAAGCCTTTACTCGACATGTCCGATAGCGTGGTCCATATCCCCATGTTAGGCGCCAATTCTTCAATGAATGTTGCTAATGCTTGTTCAATTGCGAGCTACGTGATTTTGCAAAAATATAAAGCCTTATTGTAAGCCCCTATATGCCAAGCGAAACGATTAATTAGTGTAAAGCTAAGGTGATCTGAGTTTATTAAATGTTTAGTTTGTTTGACAATCTATTTCGCTACACTTGATAACAATAACGGCCTTAGAACCTCGCCCCTTAAATTCATGGTGTCATAAAAATGAAAATGTACTTTCGTTCACTCGGTTGTGGATTTTCTACGCTTATCCTTTCTGTTTTTTACTCCTCGGTTTTATCAGCGCAATCGAGTGATCAGGGCGCAGCACTTTACCAACAGCGTTGTGCAACCTGCCATGACCAAGCTGAAGACTACACACCACCGAAATCCACGTTTTCATTTCGTTCTCCCGGCTTCGTCATTGAAACCTTGAGTAATGGCGCGATGCAGGCGCAAGCGCAAGGTTTGTCTGAGCAGCAAATCCAATCTATCGCAATGTATATAACCGGCAAACCGCTAAATGCAGAAAGCCATGAAGGCGACGATTGGGATATTAATTATTGTTCTTTCAAACCAAAGCCAATTACAGAAAACGATTTTCATTGGAATGGTTGGGCTGGTGATGTACTCGGTTCTAGGTTTCAAGAAAATACAAAAATAAAAGCAGAAGATGTATCCAAATTAAAAGTTAAATGGGCTTTTGCTTATCCCAGTGGCCGAGTCAATAGCCAGCCAACAATTGTCGGTGATCGTGTGTTCGTTGCGAGCAGACCGGGTTTACTTTTTTCATTGGATGCGAATACCGGTTGCACCCACTGGGCGGTGGAAGTGGACAGCGGGGCGCGGGCAAGTGTCGTGGTTGGAAAAATTCCTAATACCAACCCTCCGCAATACACCGCTTATGTTGGAACACGTGATCGCAATGTTTATTCTTTAGATATTGATACCGGTAAAACGTTATGGGTTAAGAATATTGAAACGCATTCTCGATCCGGGATTACCGGCGCGCCGATAATTGCCGGTGAAAAATTAATTGTGCCTTTATCTTCCCTCGAAGAAGCCGCCGCGCGAGATGAAAAATATGAATGCTGCACATTTCGTGGTTCTGTCGTTGCGTTAGATCGCAGCGATGGAAAAATGCTCTGGAAGTCTTACACTCTTGATGAAGAAGCAAAACCTTTTCGGAAAAGCCGAACCGGAACTCAGATGTACGGCCCCGCCGGAGCGGCAATATGGTCGGCGCCGAGCTACGATGAAAAACGGCAGTTGATTTATGCGGCGACAGGAGACTCTTATACCGACGTCGTAGAAAGTGGATCGGACGCCGTCGTCGCTTTTGATGTTAATACCGGAAAAATGATGTGGCGCAATCAAGTTACCGAAGAAGATAATTATGTCATTGGCTGTGCTGGAGAGGGGCACTCTAACTGCCCTGAAAATCTTGGTCCAGACTTCGATTTTGGCAGCACACCGATAATCCATAACTACAAAAGCGCCGACGGAGAGCAAAAAACCCTGGTTTTAACTGGCCAAAAGTCTGGGATTATTTATGCGATGGACCCAGATAAAGAAGGCGAAATTGTTTGGCAGCAGCGCCCTGGGGTTGGCTCAGTAAGGGGCGGAATTCAGTGGGGTTCGGCAAGCGATGGCGAACAGATTTACACAGCAATTTCTGATAGCATCGCTCCACCCGAAAATCGAAGACCAGGCGTGTCGGCTTTCGATATTGTCACTGGGGAATTGCGGTGGCATACGCCGGCTTTAGCAGGGGAGTGCTCAATTCGCGGAGATCGAATGACGTGTACAAATGGACACTCTTCGGCTATTTCAGTTATTCCCGGAGCGGTTTTTTCCGGAACATTGAATGGAATATTTCACGCTTATTCTACAGTAGATGGCAAAGAGCTATTACGCGTGAATATGAATGAGTTGCGGGTCGATACAGTAAACGGAATCAGTGCGAGTGGCGGTTCGATGGATGCAACCGGACCCACTTTTGCGAAAGGAAAATTATTCGTCAATTCTGGCTATGGCGGTATTCAAGGTCAGCCAGGAAATGTGTTGCTAGTTTATAGTGTCGATGGAAAATAAAATTTAACCTTATTCGAAATTAAAGTTCGTAGATTGCGAATAAAAAACTAAGAGATCTCTCTTAATGATTAAGAGGTTTTTTAAAAAGCTATGGAGAATTTAATAGTGTTAGTTGCAAAAAAAGTATTTAAAAAGGCAAGTATTTTTGCGGGTCTTGGTCTATTGGCCGTACCGGTTTTCGCACAAAATGATACTGCTGAGTTAGAAAGCCTTAGCGCGCAAGGTGAACCGCTTTATGAAAAGCGCTGCGCTTTATGTCACAACAACCCCGAAGATTACGTTCCGCCACGCCGCCAGCTGGAATTGCGTTCAGCCGACTACGTTATTAATGCCCTAACCAAAGGTAGTATGTATCCGCACACCGCCGGTCTAGACGCAGACGAAGTTAAAAGTATTGCGGTGTATGTAACGGCAAAATTACCGACCGGATCGATTATTGATCCTAATTGGAAAATAAATTCTTGCGCGAAAGGCCCTGAGCCACTCAGCGCTGAAAATGTCCATTGGAATGGTTGGGGTCGAGATTTAGAAAACACACGTTATCAGCCAGATCCGGGTCTGAGTGTTGAAGACGTTAAAAAATTAAAAGTGAAGTGGACCTTTGCGTATCCGAATGGTCGTCATAATAGTCAGCCCACCTTAGTTGGTAATCAAATTATTGTTGCCGCTGCACCCGGACGAGTTTACTCATTAGATGCTGATACGGGTTGTACGCAATGGGTTTATGATCCTGATGCGGGAGTTCGAGCAACTGTTGTCGTTGCCCCCATTCCTGGAACCTCGCCAGTAAAATATGGTGCCTTTGTGGGTACGACGGATCGATTTATTCACGCACTCGATTTGCAAACCGGCGAACGTTTGTGGAAAACACAAGTGGGCGAATTAGCGGAAGCGCGCGTAACAGCGGCGCCGATTGTTTACAAAGATAAACTATACGTTTCGATGTCTTCTTTCGAAGAAACCGCGGCGGTCAACCCAGATTATGAGTGCTGTCATTTTCGTGGCAACGTTGTCGCGCTCGATTTAAAAACCGGCAAGATCGATTGGCGTACTTATGTTATTGCGGAAGCGCCGAAACAGCACCGCATCAATAAAAACGGCAAACCGATGTTCGGTCCTGCCGGTGCTGCCATTTGGTCATCTCCTTCAATCGACGCGAAACGCAATTTACTTTATGTGGCGACGGGTGATTCTTACACCGACGTAAAAGAAGAAGGTTCCGATTCCATAGTGGCAATGTCACTCGATACGGGAAAAATCGTATGGCAAAACCAAGTTACCGAGAACGACAATTTTCTCGTTGGTTGTTTCGGTCGGGGCGGCCATGCAAATTGTCCTGAAGAACTTGGCCCTGATTTTGATTTCGGAAGTTCCGTTATCGTCAGAAATGTCGGTGACAAATCCTACGGATTGGCTGGCCAAAAATCTGGCATCATGTATGCGGTAGATCTTAACGACAACGGAAAAATTGCTTGGGAGAAAAAGCTTGGTGAAGGCAGTGCCTTAGGCGGAATTCAGTGGGGTTCTGCCGCTGATGATAAAACCGTTTATGTGCCGGTTACTGACACCGCTGTATTTAATCCGACCTTGAGAAAACCGGGTTTAACGGCTCTAGACATCGCCACCGGTGAACAACGTTGGCATACGCCAGCACCCAAATGTGGGCCAGAAGTAAGACGCTGTAACAACGGGATCTCTGCGGCAATTAGTGTGATGCCCGGTGCGCTATTCGCCGGTGATCTACAAGGAATGTTTCGCGCATATTCTACGGAAGACGGAAAGCTGCTGTGGGAGTTCGATACTACGCAGGTATTTAAGTCCATCAATGGTCTAGACGTTCACGGCGGTTCGATTAACGCAACCGGCCCGACAATTGCCAACGGAAAAGTTTTTGTCAATTCAGGCTACGGTGGAATTATGAATGCCGGAGGCATGGGTGGCGGCGACAGTAAGCAAGGACAAGATGGCAATGTGTTGTTGGTTTTTTCTGTTGACGGCAAATAAATAGTCCGCAATTCACCATCGCGAAAGCTAAAAAAAAACACCGCACTTTGCGGTGTTTTTTTGCTTCGAGTTTCCAAAAAAAATAAATGCACAATAAAGTGAGCTTTTCTCGATGAGCGCGTATCATTGCGTTTTTGTTCCTAGAAATACCTAATGTTTAATGCCTATCTTACAGCGCTAATACTCGGCTCAGTTCATGCGGTTGAAGTAGACCATATGGTAGCGGTCAGTGTGTTCACCGGGTTTAAACCCAAGTTAAAAGCAGCGGCTAGCTATGGTGCTCGTTGGGGCCTGGGGCATGGCATCGTGGTAGTTTTAGCTGGTGGTGTTTTAGCGTGGTTGGATATAAAAGTCCCAGAAAAAATCGTTGTTTGGGGCGAGTGTTTTGTCGGCCTCGCGTTAATCATCCTTGGATGTTGGGCCATGCGAGCGGCAACGAGATTCCATGCTCATCTACCCCTTGAGCATGTGCGGATCGAAGAAAAGGCTCATGGACATTTGCATAGCCATGAGCATAAAAAAAGTCATAAAAAAAATCATGAAAAAAACCACGAAGGGCACAACCACCAACATTCGCACATAGATAATAAAAATAATACTCATCACGTCGCCGTAAAACACCATCAACATTTACCTACGGCGATGGGCGCTTTGCATGGTTTAGCGGGATCAGCACCGGTACTAGCCTTAATCCCAATCACTCTGTTGGTTGAATTCAAACAAGCGATAATTTATCTATTGCTGTTTAGTATCGCTACAACCTTGTCGATGACGCTCTATTCAGTATTAGCTGCCGCAGCAATGCAGGGGTTTCAGCGTAATAATAAATCAATACGTATGTTAACCATTGGGATTGCCGGCGTGACTATCGCTGTCGGCATAGGATGGATAATTAGGGCAATTCTCTGATTCAACACTTTTTTCCAAAAATAACTAGGAAAAACATTTCGGTGCGACGAGCTTCATTTAAATTCTTCCGCTATTGCGTTTGGCTGCACCGATATCTAGGTATCGCGGTGGGTTTGATCATGGTGATCTGGTGTTTATCGGGTTTCGTGATGATGTATATGCCTTATCCGGGAATAGATAAAAAACATGAATTGCAATCTCTGCCGATTATCAATCTCAAAAACTGTTGTGATTCTACTTCCTTGTCTTCACTGAAGCTCGTCGATATAAATCGTTTTACCATTGAAATGATGTCAGGTGATCCAGTAATGCGCATATTCGCTTCTGGATTCAAAAACCCCGTTGTTAATTTAACTTCGGGTGAAATAGTAGAAAATATTTCTCAACAGCAGGCTGACACTATTGCGGCGTCATACATTCAGCAAATGAACATTGATGGAGATGTCGAGAACAAGCGTCGAGTTGAACAAGACCAGTGGACGGTGACAAGATTCTATCAGCGCCATCGCCCTTTCTATTTCTATGCGGCGAACGATCCAGAAAAAACGCAGTGGTATATTTCACCGATTACCGGAAAAGTTATTCAGGCAACGACGGGTCAACAACGCTTTTGGAATTATCTTGGTGCGATTCCCCATTGGCTTTATCCCACGGTGTTGAGGCAGCACGATGAGGTATGGACGCAAGTTGTAATTTACCTATCAATCCTCGGCATCTTCCTAACTGTATTGGGTTTATATCTAGGTATTCGCCAGATTCGATCTCGTAAATCGTCGAAGTCTCTGTCTCCGTCCTCTGTTTCTCCGTATAGGGGCCTAATGTATTGGCATCATATTTCCGGATTGACCATTGGGATTTTAATTCTTACCTGGGTGACGAGCGGGCTTTTTTCCATGAACCCTTGGAATATGATCGATTTTAGTGGCGGAAACACTGAAAGAAATAACTTGCAAGGTATCCCCTTAGCAACAAATGATCTTGAACGATTTCTCGACGCCTTAGCCACAGTCGAATTGCCGGAAGGTGTTGTCAAAATTGAAGCTTACACTCTGTTAGGAAAGTTATATCTGTTGATGATAGATAAGCAGGGATTTTATCAACGTTATAGCGGTACTACGATTTTGAATAATCATTTTGCCCTATCCAATATTGGCAGCAACGAGTTAGAAAGCTTATCTCGTATTGCGAGTGTCGGGAGAGAAATCAGCAGCGCTAAACTACTAGAGCAAGAAGACGCCTACTATTACAGCCTTCACGGTGTTAAAGAGCTGCCTGTTTACCGCATCATTCTTAATGACGAAGAACAAACGCGGCTTTATCTAAACGCAAAGACTGGCGAGTTAGCGTCTCATCTTGATAAACAAAAAAGAGTTTATCGTTGGATTTTTTCGGCACTTCATCAAGGTGATTTTTCAGGATTGATCAGGGTGCGCCCAATCTGGGATATTATGATGTGGCTCGGCTTGATAGGCGTTACATTTGGAACGGTGACCGGGACATATTTGGGTTTTAGGCGCTTATTTTCGCGATGATTCCGCATGCAAATTACGCAAAAAAAACACGCGATAAGGCACTAGCAGACATCCACAATAAAATAATACACAGTAAAGAAAAAGAAATAATTAACAGCGATGCAAAAGCAATACGTATCGTAAAAAATAATTTTTTAAACAAGCCTAATTGGCTTCTATCTATAAAAAAATCATCGGCGCGGAAGTAAGCCAAGCTTACGGTAAGTAATAGCCAGGTATTGATTAACAAGCTAGGCTGTAAATACTTTTCGCTCACTTGCGGAGAAGAAAAAACCAACCAAATGCTGACGCTAATGCCTATCAACATGAGCAATACGCATAAGTATCTGATCTGATAAAGGTAAATTCCCAGATAGTGGTAAAATTTGACTGCCCTAGAAAAAAACATATTTTTATCTGCTAATAAGAAAGTATAGAGTGAGCCGTTTATAACAATGAACTTTTAGCGGTATCGAGTAAATCTAAAATTCTCGCCACGTATTGATCTTTTGGACGAAATCCCCGTTCTTCACCAAGTGAAAAATCTCTTTCCATTGCATCGATCATTTTTGTTAAGCGCCGTCTGTGCAAGCCTAATCTACTTTGAATCGGATCGCTAATAAGCCCCGAAAATGATGCAAATACGGCGAGCATACACAATACTGCCACAATGCTCGCTATCAGTAAGGGCGTTGGTGGTGACGGTGGAAAATAGTGGTAATACAAATCCCCTAGATAACTGCCAAGAAAAAAATTATCGACTGCCCATCGATGATTGAGCCAATATGAAAATACGACTCCAATCGCGATACCACCTGGAGTAAACTTTTTAAACCAAAATGCGCCAATTATTGTAGTAATAAAAGAGTTGGAAATGTCTGCAGATGCTGTTCGCGTTAAGGCGTATTGTGACAAGGTATTTTTAATTATTTGAATCGTTTCACTTCGATTATCCAATTGAATCTGCGACGACTGTAAAGAGCTTCCAATAAAGTTTCCGAGTGACTGACTGTCATCTTTGGGGTCGGCCAATATTTCCTCACGGATTTTATCAGAAAGATAATATTGAACGCTTGTGGTAATTCCGCTGGGCAGTTTTCGTCGAATTATTTTCGCCATTTTTTCGAGCGGCTGCCAATGGATTAAAATGAGAAAAAAGCAAAATAATTGTAATAACAAATAGACCGGGGCCCATAAAAGATTGCAAGGGGAGCGAATGAGGTCCCAGCCTAACGCAACCCTATTTGTTGACCAGGCCCCTGGATAGTCAAAATGACGAGTGACAAAATTATCAATGCGGTCCCGACATTGCTTGAAATAAAGCTTAGCGCCGTGATCGACTGCATTTTCAATACTTCTTTCATCGATACCACGCATTCTGGGGAGTACACCTCGTAGCAGTAAAATACAGTGTAGAAGCTTTATGCTCTAATAAGCGTCGGAGTAATTCTTATATCAAAGCCTTATATACCTGAGACTAAGTATGTAATCGCTCGGATGGTATAAAAAATTAATTTGTTATACAAATTTAATATTTTTTCATTTTTTTCTTTCTATAACGCGAGAAGGAGTTGTCTGCCAATACCTTTTAACGGTATCTTTGCGGATGTTTATCGATATACCCAATGCTGCGAATACATAACTCTACGCGAGCATTTTTTGACTACAGTTAAATTTGCATATCCCGCATGCTCTAGATTTTGGCTATTGGTACCAATACGAACCGAGCAATAAGATGAAAACAGGGACTTAAGACTTCGTCTGACATTGTTGCTGAGATTTGGAAGATTACAAAGTGATTAATCCTAGCTTTTATCGCGCTTGTTTTGGTCGAGTAAAATTCGCCATTTCGCTTTTTGTGCTCACTCTTTTGCTGAGTTATAAAGCTGTGGCGGATACACTAAGTTTTGGTATGTTTCCCGCCATACCCCCTGTCCGATTAGAAAATCAATTTGGGCCTTTAGTGAAAGCGATTGATGGAATGTTATCGGATAAAGTGGTTTTCCGATCTAAGATGACCACTGAAGATTACAAGCTCGCTTTGATTAATGGTGAATACGATATAGCGGTAGTCCAACCATTTGTTTTTGTGGAAATTGAATCGTTCACACCATACAAGCCGCTGTTGCGACGAGTAGAGACTAGTGAGGGCGTTATAGTTGTTAAAAGAGATAGTGAGCTCACTGAACTCATAGAGTTGAAAAATAGAACAATAGCTATTCCCTCTGAAGACGCAGTAGCAGTTGTTCTGGCACGATACATGTTTCAAAATATTGGCTTGAATAAAGACCAGTACAGTTTTGTGAATCTTAATAATCATGATTCCTGTCTACAAGCAGTTGCAGTTAATGAAGTAATTGCTTGCATAACGATGAAGAGGTTATCGGATAGAATCGCTGGATCTCGTGGTTTTGAATTTAAAGCCTTGGCAACTTCAGTTGAAATTCCTGGAATGTTGATCGTAACGCATCCCAGAATCGATCATCTTCGCGACGAACTTTTAGAAAAATTAGTCGAATTTTCTGTCACTCCACAAGGTCGCGAAGCCTTGCTGCGTGCTTCATTAGATAGTTTGGTTGAAGTGGAGCCTAATGATTACGACGAAGTTAAAAAAATATTGAATGAGCTGAGGGATTAGCGCGTGTCGTTTCGCTACAAAATAACATTGACGATTTTTCTGTTAGCAGCCACGGTGATTTTAACAGTAGTTTTACTTTCACAAAATTTTTTACATAAAAAATTAGTACAGCAAATAACAAATTCACAAACGGTATTGATGGACGTCGTTAAACAGCACAGCGCTGTCGAGGCGATAATTACCGAAGATTATGGTTTGCTGCAATATGAGTTGGAAGAATTTGTTGCACAATCAACAGTTCAGGCTGCGGCTCTTATTTCAACCGATGGGCTTATCCTTAGCAGCAGTGATTCTTCTTATATCGGCGAAAACTTCGAAGATAATTTAGCCGGGCTTGACTGGCGACGCAGTCCTATCATGGGGGCAAGCGGCTTTCTAGGGGAGATCGCCTATGTCCCGAATAGTGAAGTTTTTGAACAAGCAATCAGTGACGCCCGCCGTTTTGGTTTGATGATTAGTCTGATCGGATTAAGTGTAATTGCCGCCTGCGGATTGTTGTTCGGTTCTCTGTTGGCTCGCAGAATTGAAAAAATCGCCCGAGAAACTGACCATATAAGCAGAGGTGATTTACATAAATTTGAAATTGATGAATCTAAAGATGAAATAGGAACCTTGAGCCGTTTTATTTATGAGCTCGGCGGAAAAATTTCAAATCAAATGAGCGAATTGATGGACAGTCAAGATCGTCTCAATATGGCAGTTGATGCAGCTGATGCCGGTACCTGGCGTTGGGCTGCAATGGACGGGAAAATATACTGGTCATCGAAGATTTACAAAATGCTCGGGTGCTTACCTAGCCAACTGAAACCAAGCTACAATGCGTGGCTAGCTAGCGTTCACCCAGATGATAAAGAAATGTTCGAGGATGCCTTTAATAATCTACAAGTGGATCATGAGGAGCTGGATATCGAGTATCGAATTGTTAGGCCGAGCGGGGCACTTCGATGGATGCGAATAGTTGGTAGAACGGGTTTTGACTACGAAGACAACCCTACCGTGTTTTATGGTTTACAAATTGACATCAGCCGTTATAAAAAACTTGAGGGCACAGACAAGCAAAATCAGTCTGAATAAGCGCCCGAGTCTTTGTTTATTTTCTATTTGACTCCCTGAATTATTTCAAGAAATACCTTTTCTTTGCCCGATAGGAAAATCTTTGGTGATTGAAATAAAGCAATTTATCCGTAAGATACCTAGCGGCCCACAATTGGCCTTTGGATTTACCTTCTTTTTATAAAACCCTGAATTTACCTGTGAATTTGGCGGCTTTACCTATTTCGAAAACTCGGAGTGCTTCTTGGGGCGAATAAGTATTAAATTGGTAGCAGTTGCTTTGCTCGCCGTTGTATCAATGTCTCTAGTGCCTATTCTAATTCGCTCTACGCAAGCGAATGAAATTACGATTGGTTTGGTTCGTTTGGCGATTGCGATTCTAGCCATTACTCCTGTAATCCTGATTAAAAAATTTCATCGTCAATTATCTAAATCGGATTGGCTATCGCTCTGTGTCGTAGGTTTAGTTTTTGGTGGGCACTGGCTAAGTTATTTTGTAGCGATAAAACTGTCGTCTGCAGCGATTGCTGCGGTTGCATTGTCAACCTACGGAATTCATTTGTTGATACTTAACTGGCTGGTTAAAAAACAAGTCGTAAGCTTAGTTGAATGGTTAGCTGTCATTGCGTGTTTTCTTGGTTGTTTGTTAGTTGCACCGGAGTTCGATCTCGGTAATGAATTAACTCTTGGTTTGTTAATAGGCATTGGTAGTGGTTTTCTTTACGCCTGTTTACCCTTGTTGCACCAGCGCATTATTCATATTCCAACCGCGTCGAGAGCGTGGGGACAATTTTTATTCGCCTCACTAATATTCTTACCACTATCGGGACAAAGCGATTGGCAATTACAAATTGGCGATTGGTGGCGACTCGCCGTATTGGGTATCGTATGTACTTTGGTCGGTCATAGTTTGTGGGTAAAGGTAAGTTCAGAATTACCTGGCGTAATCACCGGTGTAATTTATTATCTTTATGTTCCAATAGCTATGTGCATGGCTATATTTTTCCTAGGCGAAGAAATTAATCCTTCAATGATATTGGGTGCGATACTCATCGTTGGGGCTAATATACTAATCGCTCTAAATTCATGGAAAAAATTGCGCTCCTCCTACTAAAATACAATGTCTTTGCATAAGTTGTTGAATCTAACAGCCGCTTACAATACAGTCCGTATCCAATCCATTTTATCTATTTATTTGTTATTACTCAGAGAAAATTCATGGCAGATCTCATTACACACTCCGCCGCGGAAGAACAAATTCCTTTAAAGCAGTACGCTGAAAAAGCGTATCTTGATTACTCAATGTACGTTATTTTGGATCGCGCTTTACCTAATGTGGGCGACGGTTTGAAGCCGGTGCAGCGTCGCATTGTGTACGCGATGAGCGAATTGAGTTTAAAAGCTTCTGCGAAATACAAAAAATCGGCGCGTACTGTAGGTGATGTTATTGGTAAGTTTCATCCCCATGGTGATTCTGCTTGCTATGAAGCAATGGTGTTGATGGCACAACCATTTTCCTATCGCTATCCCTTGATTGATGGTCAAGGCAACTGGGGTTCTCCCGACGATCCGAAATCATTTGCAGCAATGCGTTATACCGAATCGAAGTTGACCAAGTACAGTGAAGTTTTATTGTCCGAGCTTGGTCAGGGAACTGTTGATTGGACGCCAAACTTTGACGGCACTATGGAGGAGCCCGTTGTCTTGCCTGCTCAAGTACCGAACATTTTATTAAATGGCACAACGGGTATCGCTGTTGGCATGGCGACAGATATTCCGCCACACAATTTACGAGAAGTTGTGTCTGCGACAATACACTTACTCGAAAACCCGAAGGCGACAATAAAAGATCTGTGCAAGCACGTACTTGCTCCAGATATGCCGACAGAAGCAGAAATAATTACACCGCAAGAAGATATCGTAAAATTGTATGAAACTGGTCGTGGCAGTTTAAAAATGCGCGCGGTTTGGAATTCCGAAAATGGCGATTTAATTGTTACTGCGCTTCCTCACCAAGTAAGCGGCGCAAAAATATTGGAACAAATAGCGGCGCAAATGCAGGCGAAGAAGCTGCCTATGGTCGCCGACTTACGTGACGAATCAGATCACGAGAATCCCACGCGACTTGTCATCGTCCCGCGTTCAAATCGTATCGATACCGAACAACTGATGAATCACTTGTTCGCGACAACAGATTTAGAAAGAAGTTATCGCGTCAATTTAAATATGATTGGCATCGATGGCCGGCCCGCCGTTAAGCCCCTAGATAAAATTCTTAGCGAGTGGTTAAGTTTTCGAATGGTAACGGTTAGGCGACGTTTACAATACCGCTTAGATAAAGTGGTTAGCCGCCTACATATTTTGGAAGGCTATTTGGCCGCGTTTTTAAATATAGATGAAGTCATTCATATTATTCGTACCGCGGAGGAGCCGAAACAAGAACTCATTAGCCGCTTTAAAATTTCGGAAATCCAAGCAGAAGCCATTCTCGAATTAAAATTACGCCAAATAGCAAAGCTTGAAGAAATTAAAATTAAAGGTGAGCAAGAAGAGCTCACTAAAGAACAAAAAGAATTAGAAAAAATACTCAGCTCGGCGAAACGACTCAAGACCCTGATTCGGAATGAATTACAAGCTATCGTTGACGAGTTTGGAGATGATCGCCGTTCGCCTCTTGTTGTTCGTGAAGAAGCACAAGCACTAAATGAATCAGATTTACTTACGAGTGATCCAATCACAGTTGTACTTTCTGAGAAAGGTTGGATTCGCGCTGCGAAGGGTCATGAGGTTGATCCGGTTGCTTTAAGTTATAAGTCGGGCGACGCTTTTAAACAGGCAGCACTAGGGAAGTCGAATCAAAACGCTTTCTTTTTAGATTCCACCGGCCGCAGTTATGCCTTAGCGTCTCATACTTTGCCCTCCGCACGAGGACAAGGTGAGCCAGTAACGGGGCGGTTAAATGCGCCGAGCGGCGCTGTGTTTGAAGGCGTATTGATGGGTGATGATACCCAGAAAATTTTATTGTGTTCCGATGCGGGCTACGGCTTTGTCGCAAAACTATCAGATTTATTTACCAAAAATAGATCTGGTAAATCAATTTTGTCTTTGCCGAAAGGTGCAAAAGTACTTCAGCCCTCACTTGTTTCCGATATTGATAATGATCGCGTTATTGCGATTACAACCGAAGGGCGAATGTTAGTATTCCCGATCAAAGAGCTCCCTGAACTGTCGCGAGGTAAAGGTAACAAAATAATAAACATCCCTTCTAAGCGAGTACAAGAAAGAGAAGAATACGTGGTTGCAATGGCGGTCGTTGGGAAGGATCAATCACTTACAATTTACTCTGGCAAGCACCATGTAAATATGAAGAAAAACGATCTCGATCACTACGTTGGTGAGCGAGGTCGACGTGGTAATAAATTGCCGCGAGGACATCAGAATGTGAGTAGTGTAAAAGTTGTTTGAAAACCTACTGAAGCAAGCGTGCCCGGTTTTGGGTAGACAAAGATGAGCGGCTAAAACGCTTACGACGTCTATAGGGGAAGGTATCACCGACAAAACCGGTTTTTACCTGGTCTTGAATTTTCTGCCAGTACTTATAATCATAGAGATCTGAATGGCGGCTTTCAAAAGCTTGGCGCGCTTTCTCGTTACCAGCAAAGAATAAAGGGAATTCCTCGGGGAATATGTCGTTATCACGCACCGTATAAAACGGTGTTGTCGACATTTCTTCGTATTCATTTCGCGGTTGAGGAATTTTTCTAAAATTGCATTCAGTCATTGCCGCTATTTCATCGTAATCATAAAAAACCACGCGACCATGTCGTGTTACGCCAAAATTCTTTAATAGCATATCGCCAGGAAAGATATTAGCGATTGCCAACTCTTTAATAGCATTCCCGTACTCATCCATGACGTCTTCAATTTCATCATCTGTTGCGGAATTGAGATACAAGTTTAGGGGCGTCATCCTTCGTTCAATATATAAGTGTTTAACGATAAGTAACTTGTCCGAAACCACTAGTTTCGAAGGCGCTAATTCGCGGAGTTCTTCGATCAACTCTTCGCTAAATCGGTTTCGATAAAAAATAAAATTCGAATACTCCTGGGTGTCCGCCATACGCCCGGCGCGATCGGCACGGGATACCAATTTATATTTTTCTTTAACGATAGCTTCCGTAACGTTTTTAGAAGAGCCGAATTTATCTTTAATGATTTTAAACACCACATCGTAAGATGGCAGCGTAAAAACCGTCATTACCATTCCTTTAATACCTGGCGCAATCACAAACTTATCATCACTTTGCTTCATGTGGTTAATGATGTGGCGATAGAATTCTGTCTTGCCGTGCTTATTAAAGCCAATAGCGTTATAAATTTCTAAGAATTCCTTTTGTGGAATTAAAGAATTAATAAAGCGGACAAATCGCGAGGGGATTGGCGCGTCAACCATGAAGTAAGAACGGGTAAAGCTGAAGATTATACTCACATCATCTGGGTCACAAATAACGGAATCAACATAGATGCCGCCGTTCTCGTTATTCAGCAAAGGTAGTACGATGGGGATTACGCGCTCTTGATAAATCGCTCTGCCAACAATATAGGCGCCTTTATTTCGATAAAAAATCGATTCGAGCATATCAATTCGTACTTCACCCAAATCCTCTGAGAAAGTACGTAATAAATTTTCTTGAATGCTGCGTACAATATTAGATGTATCGCGTTTTTTGTTTTCCCAGGGCACTGAAAATTCAAAATCATCAAGTATTCTCGACACCAAACGCACCAAACCGCGATCGATTTGGTAGCACATGTAGATAGAATAACCTCGTAGAGGTTTGTCATCTAATGAACGTGAAGGTTTAACAAATAAATAGCGATCGTGGATATGCTCGTGATTAAATATCCCGCAGAAAATCGAATTAAAAAAGGTTTCAGCAATCTCATAGTTGCTATGGTTTTGGATCAGTTGGGCATATGCACTATGTGCTTGCTGCCACAACGACAAGTCGTGAACGTCTTTGCTGGTGACTTCGCGCGTCAACAAACGAATTTGATCGACCTTGTACTTATATAACTCAATACGCTCGCGATGAGCATTTTGCACACCTAGCCAATCGGCTTTTTCAAAACGAGCCTTCGCACCCAGGGTGATATTTTGAAAGTCGGCAAAATAAGCTTCAAAACCATTAAGTATAGTCTTGGCTATTCGGCGGGCGGTGGGGCTGGGACTGATAGTGGCTAAAGAGTTCATACTACTTAGAACGTGCATGCTTCCGAGTAAGTTTAAATTGATCTATGATCGTGACCTGCAATTCGCAAATTATCGAACTGCTAAGGAATTTCAAGGTCTCAAGAGTGCGGCTATAATGGCGTAAATGCCTCGCTTTGTCATCAAGGAAAGAAGATAAATACTGCTATTTCCTAAGTGGGTACTTTTATCAATGAGCATGTTAAGTATCAAAAAATTAACAATCCCCGCAAGTATTTTATTTGTTGTTGCGATGTTTATTGGTGCATCTTCGACAGCATCGGCCGCTGTGGTAATTCAGTATCATCATATTAGCGAAGAAACACCGAAGGCCACTAGTATTTCTCCGGCTCTATTCGCGCAGCATATGGCTTATCTTTACGAAAATGATTACCAAGTCGTTGCCTTGGAAGATCTCGTCGCCGATCTAAAAAATAAAAAACTTCCACAAGAAAAAACAATCGCAATAACTTTTGATGACGGTTATCGATCAGTTTACAGTGAAGCTTTTCCCATTTTAAAAAAATACGCTTGGCCATTTACGGTATTTGTAAATACTAAACCTATTCAACAAAATCTTGCACAGTTTGTTTCTTGGGGCGAATTGCGAGAAATGGCAGAGCACGGTGCGACAATTGCCAATCATTCTTTTAGTCATCCGCATTTTCTAAGATTGGAAAATGACGAAACGGAAAAACAATGGCGCGAGAGAATCACTGCGGAAATTCTCAGCGCCGAAAAACAAATATCTGACAATACCGGTCAAGCAAATCGACTGTTCGCTCACCCTTATGGAGAAACAAATTCTCAAGTAAACCTTTTACTAAGTGAACTTAAGTTCGTTGGTTTTGGGCAGCAAAGTGGGCCATTATCCTTGTTATCTGATTTGGCGACTTTGCCTCGTTTTCCTTTTGGTGGACCCTATGGCGATATCGACGACTTTAAAGTAAAAGTTGCAAGCCTACCTTTCCCGATGGAAGCGGCAACTCTAACTATAAATCAGGGTAAACCCTTAAGCGACGGCGTGCTGCCACTTGATGATGCGAGACCGGTGATGGAATTACATTTCAATACATCAAGTATCACAAGGCAAATCAACTGTTTTGCCAGTGGCCAAGGTGAAATTCCTGTAGTCGTCAGGGATAATATTGCCTTGGTACAGGCTCCAAAACCATTGCCGGTAGGAAGATCTCGTTATAACTGCACCTCTGTTAGTAATGAGTTAGGCCGTTTCTATTGGTACTCCCAGTTGTTTATTCGTCGTCAAGCGAATGGCGAATGGTATTACGAACCCTGAAGCCAAAATCTTGGCATTGTTATTTCGCCAAAGCGACTTTAATAAATAAGTTCTTTTCGTAAAAATAAAATTCCCTCCTATACTCATTAAATATTCCATTTTTTGGAAAGATTTCAGCCGCTAACAGAACTTTAATGAAAACGATAAAGCGAATAGATGCACGTGAACTAAAAGTTGGGATGTATATCGCCGACATCAGTAATGAGTGGGTGCCCGATACGAACCTTAGCCGTCACGGTTTGATCAAGAAGCAGGAGGCAATTAATCACATACTAAAACTAGGGGTTACCGAGCTTTATATCGATACGGAAAAAGGTGAGGATTGCAAAGGCGGGACGCCTCTTGAAGAAATTAATCAAAAGCTTGACGAAGAGCTTAACAATATTCAAACCCAATCGTCTCATGCACGGACGGACACAAGTTTTCAAGAGGAATCAACAAACGCGACAAAACTTCATCTGGAAACTTTAAACCTCGTCTCGCAAGTAATGAATGACGTCAAAATGGGGCAAGCAATTAATATTCGTCCGGTTGAAGATGTTGCTGACGGTATCGCAGAGTCTATTCGTCGCAATCAAAATGCGCTCTCTTGCTTCACTCGGATGCGCCACAAAGATGAATATCTTATCGAACACTCCTTCAGTGTCGCTGTGCTCATGGGCATTCTCGCTCGTTCCATGGGTTTTAGCGGCGATGATTTACACCAAGTTGTCACTGGTGCGTTATTGCATGATGTGGGGAAAATCCGAGTCGCAGATGAAATTCTCCATAAGCCAGGTTCATTGGATGCGGAAGAGTGGGAAGAGATGAAGCGTCACGTGCAATATGGCGAAGAGGCATTAGACACGACCGCTGGAATATCAACAGAAATAAAACAGATTTGCGCGCAGCATCATGAACGTATTGATGGTACCGGATATCCAAGAGGGCTTTCTGGTGGTGCCATTACCTTACACGGAAGGATGTGTTCAGTCGTTGATGTTTATGATGCGATTACCGCACATAGGGTTTATCACACTGGTATGGTGCCAACAGTGGCGATGAAGAAAATTATCGAATGGTCTGGTAAGCATTTGGATCGATTGGTGGCATATCAATTCGTTGCGTGTATGAGTATCTACCCGGCGGGAACGTTAGTTAACTTAGATAACAAATTTTTAGCGCTCGTACTGGAGGCTAATGTTCGGCAACAACACTTACCAGTGGTTAAAATTGTTTACGATTTAACGGAAGGGAAAGGTTGCGCACCAAGAACGATAAATCTCGCCCATTCGGATAGTAGCGAACGTATTATTTGTGCGGTAGATCCGGTAGATTACAAATTAACGGATGACATTTTTCGTTCGCTTCATTAAAAGGAGCTTCTGTTAAACAGAGCTATTTTAAATAGAGCCATTTCACATGGAGCTATTTTGCGATTGCTCTTGATCAAGTAGGTGAAGTTCGTTTATCGCGATAATTTGTTTAAGCTCCACTATATAATCTTCCCTTCGCTCCGAATAACGCGTTAAACCTTCCACCAAAACGCGACCATCAAGTAATTTATCTTCTTCACGCAAGCTTGCACGAATGCTACGTAATTCACGATAGGCACGGTGAGTATTTATATTAAAGAAATATGAGTGTAGAGAGCTACGCACATCGTCAAACTTTGCAACTTCGTGATAACTATCTTCTTCTCGTAGCTTTGGAACGAAGCCGCAACCTGATTTAAAACACCATTCGCCAAAATAATTGTTGCCCCTCACCGCAAATCTAGACGTTCCCCAGGCTGATTCTGTCGCAGCTTGTGCCAACACCATTGAGGGTGGTAGTTCGTCTACGCGCCGTAATAAACGTTGAACTTTATCCTTTAGACTGGCTTCAGAATCTGAAACACTGTAACGGTCTGCGAGACGGATAACAAAAAAACGTTCTCGCCTCGATAACTTAACGCCATTGTTTAGCTTGTTATTAATGTCCAATAAGCGGGATCGCGAATTTCTTATATCGACGTTGAGTTCGTTAATGAGTGGGGTAAGAAAGTTAAAAAACTGCGTTTTCTTTTCTTCAACAATGTCGAAGCTAGAAAAATCTGGTGCATCTAATTCAGTATTGTCAAAGATAGTTGAGTTATCGAAACTAAGCTCTCGCGGCGGTTGGTCGATGTTTTCGGCGAGAACAAAAATTATTAAAACGCAAAACGCCGAGTAAGCTATAAAAACAAGGCTGATCAACAGCCGACTGGCTACAGGTAGAATGCTTGCCATAGTATTTACCAACAACTAGAAATAAAAACGAGGTAAGGGTTTAGATAGGTTTTTTATATTTTTATTTTTTCTCGTAAGCTTCGTAAGCGCTCACGATTTTCCTGATTGCTCAGTGGTGTATGTGTTTCAGCGGCAATCATTTTAACTTCTATAGTTGGCAATTTTTCACCATTGATAACTTTGTCTTGCCAACGCTTGTAGTTCTCTTTAAAGATGGGATAGGCCACATACTCTGGCGTTGTACTTAAAAAGTACCAATCACTTTCTTTACCGGCAAAATATACGGCAGGATGAGACCAGGCGTAGGCATTCTTGGGTCTCGGGGCACGACAGGCTTCGAGATAAGCTTGGTGGGGATCCGGGAGTCCATGGCTATTTGGATCGCCTTGGCAAAATTGGATCATTTTATGAAGTGTTGGAATGTAATCCGAATTTTCCATTGCGCGCTTGGCGCCCATTAATATTGCCTCAGATGAAAAGCCCGAAAGGCTTTCAAGCCATAATTTTTTCGTTTGATTGAGTAAGCTCGTATCAGTAAACGCAGAATAATACTGGTTGTGATAATTAATTCTAAACAAGGCAAAGACTTGGTTAATGGTGTCAATGCGTTGTGAACTGTTTTGCTCAGTGCTGAGTTGTTTTGAATTCATATTTTTAGAATATTGTCGTTGATTAGTATCGCCGGGGTAGGTTGTAAATACTTGAGCGAGATTACTGATTATTTACTATTAATATAGCTTTCAGCCAAGTTCTCAGCGTAATAACGCTCAGTTTAATAACTCTCAGTTTTATAACTCTCAATTTTATAACTACGGCCTAGTAGGCCCAGCTTCTATCGCTCAAATCTTCAGCCAAGCTGCGATCACGTGTGCGTTGATTCGCTTGTTGTGTCCCACCGGCGGTGGCCTTCAAATTATTGCTATTGTGGCTTTTCGCCCAGTGAAACTTTACATGTTGTAAAAACTTGGTATTCCACGATGTGTGCACTTGCTTGCTATCAAGCCAAAAAATCACAAACTCATGAAGCAAGCCTTTAGCGAAGTTTATATCGATATTGGCGAGTCGTAAAACATCAAAAACATCTTCTCCTGGTTGCCAATTAGACGGAATCACTTTGGGTACCGTGTCGTTTTCAACCGTGGCGGTATAGCGGTTCCACTGTCTACGTACGTGCTGAATAAATTTGCTATTCCAGGTACGCGAGCTTTCGCCTCGCTCTTGCCAATATAGGATAAATTCGGGAATAGCATCTTCTACAAATTGTTTGTTAATGCCGGCGTGTTTAACCAAAACTTCCATAGCATCGAAACTTGGTTGCCACTGATTGTTCATGTTGGTGGCAGATTCGTTGCGATAAAACTGAGTCTCGTGGTTGCGCCAAGCATGAATAACTTGTTTTAAAAATTTGTTTCCCCAGGCATGAGAAATTTCATTTTTTTCCCGCCAAAAAGTGACGAACTCAGGAATTTGTTCACGAATAAAATGTTCAGGGATATTACGTTGTGTGATTTGTTTTAGCACGTCATCACTGGGTTGCCAATTAGGTGAAATTCGATTGGCGCCCCTAGTAAAAGAATTGTGTACTTCCGGTGTTTTAATGGTGAGGTTTTGTTGTGCGCAATTTGGTTTTTCGTTGAGCGCGAAACATAAGTGCCTACTTTCGTTAAAGGGCGCGGAACCGATAACAATAATTCCTTTGTCACAAAGGTTTTTACTAATGCGCTGAATATCGTGGACCGTCCAAAAGGGAAACAGGCGCGCAATATCAGTTTCGTTTAGTGTGAGCCAGGCGAGATTGTTTTTGTATTCGAGTGTTCGGTGACTTATCAGTTCATCTAATCCTGATAGCATGGTGGCTTCCTCAAGGCCAATTGTGGCCGCGAGTGATGGAGAAACGAGCAGAGGTTTTTCAGGAATTAGTGACGATGCCATAGCGACGCTAGTCTACCGTCTCCTGTTTGTAGTCGCCAGAAATTAAATAGTTTCATTTCTAATAAATACCAGACTGGCCAGAATCTCCTGTTAAGTAGTTACAAGAAGTGACTGTTTCGCTTGGCTACAGAGGCATTGTGTAAATAGGTATCGACATGCTTAGCACAGTTTTTTTCTGTAGACTGGCGTCCGAGATTGTAGAGAGTAAATTTTTATGGCCAAACAAAAAACAGCCTACGTCTGCCAGGAGTGCGGTGCAGATTATGGCAAGTGGCAAGGTCAGTGTACAGAATGTGGAATCTGGAATCGTTTGACGGAAGTTCGTTTGGGAGCTGCCACTGCAAGCGCGAAAAGAGAAGAGCGCTATGTCGGTTATGCCGGTGATGCCGCCAGTAAAGTGCAAGTACTGGCAGATATTAATTTAGAAGCCGTCCCCCGCGTTGATTCAGGTATGGAGGAGTTTGACCGAGTATTGGGCGGCGGTTTTGTCCCAGGTTCCGTCGTTTTAATCGGTGGGCATCCTGGTGCGGGAAAGTCGACGTTATTGTTGCAGACCATGTGTCACCTCGCGGATACCATGGAAGCAGTATATGTCACTGGCGAAGAATCATTACAGCAAGTGGCCATGCGCGCGAAGCGTTTACATTTGCCTTGTGACAAATTAAAAATGCTTTCGGAAACCAGCGTCGAAGAAATCGTAATTCGTTGCCAAGAACTCAAGCCAAATGTGCTAGTCATTGATTCCATTCAAGTTGTGCATCTCGCCGATATTCAATCGGCGCCTGGTAGCGTATCGCAAGTACGGGAGTGCGCGGCTTACTTAACACGTTTTGCAAAACAAACTAATACCGTGCTAATTCTTGTTGGTCACGTCACCAAAGACGGCAGCCTCGCTGGCCCCAAAGTGTTAGAACACATGATCGATTGTTCGATCATGTTAGAAGGTTCTCACGACTCTCGTTTTAGAACTTTGCGCGGCCATAAAAATCGTTTCGGTGCTGTTAACGAATTAGGCGTGTTTGCGATGACAGAACAAGGCTTGCGGGAAATTAGTAATCCTTCCGCAATATTTTTACAGCGACCAGAAGAAATTTCATCCGGTTCTGTCGTCATGGTGGTATGGGAAGGAACGCGGCCGCTGCTAGTGGAAATTCAAGCCTTGGTCGATGAGAGCCATTTAGGCAACCCTCGTCGTGTCGCGGTTGGTTTGGATCACAATCGCTTGTCGATGTTACTTGCCGTTTTGCACCGACATGGCGGTATTATGGTTGGCGATCAAGATGTGTTTGTGAATGTTGTCGGCGGTGTAAAAGTCATTGAAACAAGCGCAGATTTAGCCTTGTTGGTTGCCGTTGTTTCCAGTTTGCGTGACCGCCCTTTGCAAGCTGATTTAGTCGTGTTTGGTGAAGTGGGTTTATCCGGTGAGATTCGCCCGGTGCCGAGTGGTCAAGAGCGTTTGCGAGAAGCCGCGAAGCACGGTTTTAAGCGAGCAATTATTCCAATTGCAAACGCGCCAAAAGAAAAAATAAAAGGAATGGAAATCGTAGCGGTTAAAAAACTCAGTGAAGTGCTAGAAGCTTTATAAATAAATTTTCCAACATAATAAAATTTAGAAATCGTGTTCTTTCATCAGCGTTGCATAACTGCGTTCAGCGGGATCTTCACCTTTGGTTTTATTCTTTTCTAGCAGCTCTCGCAGACGTGCCTGATTATCGATACCCGTCGCTCGACATTCGATCCCAAGGAAGTGATCTTTTTGATGAGACAGCTTGCCTTGCATTTTAATAGGTTCCCCGTCTTCCAATTCG
The DNA here is from genome assembly GCF_054767315.1 of Aurantivibrio infirmus. Taxonomy (NCBI): domain Bacteria; kingdom Pseudomonadati; phylum Pseudomonadota; class Gammaproteobacteria; order Cellvibrionales; family Cellvibrionaceae; genus Aurantivibrio; species Aurantivibrio infirmus. The sequence continues at coordinate 75,907 of NZ_BAAFSK010000006.1, read as the reverse complement.
ATAGTGAGCACAATTCCCTCGTTATCTTTTAAGTCATGCTTGTGTATCAGCGCGATGAGTGCGCCATTGAAAGATACGTCCATGATATGGACTGGCCAGCGTTGCGCAGAGGTGGTTAATGTTGCGTAAGCGCGATAATCAATGCGCGGGAAATAGCGTCTGTCGCGACCTGAAGTGGTCCCCATTTAACTTGATCTCCTATTGAATTACTGGCTAATTTAGTCACTGCGATTAAGCAGGTCAGCCCTTGCGAGGGCAGGAAAATGAACAAATTCGCGTGCTTCCATAATGTAAGCGACATTGTCGGATACAGAGCAGGTTAGATGCAAGAGTCTTCTCACCGTAAGTAAAGCGATCGCCCATAGCCTACTTGTGGCGAAAGGCAATTTGAGCGCCAAAGTTCGGACGCCCAAGATCGGACACTCAAGTTCAATATCAAATGATAATGATTGACGTCATAAGCTTTGATCGAAAAAGAAATAGTAAATTTTCCGGCGGTTTTGTGCGGTAAGTATCAATTTTGATGCTCAATAATTCGCGGTCATCGTCGACCTATTTAGGTAGTCTTGTTCCCCATCAGTAAGTTGCTCTCATTAGTAAGAGCTCACAGCCAAATCAATCAAGCCGCAGTTACTAACAGGGATTCATAAATGCAAATCAAGCCAGTTTCGCGAATCGTGCCAGCAGAACGCCACGAGTTAACAATTCTTCAGCCTTCCTTGCTCGAACAGCATTTCGCATGGAAAGCGTCGGGTCGCTGGAAGGGACATTTCAATGTCGCCGCCTGGGTTCGATTTCCCGAAGGATTAGTCGATTCTGTTCATCTAATGCTGACCTACCGCGATGAAGAACGACGTAAATCCTATCAATTGGATCGTTGTTTGCCGAATCGCCAGACCCTCATTCTGCTCAATGGTGGAGCTAATATTGATGTGGTTGGCAAAGTATCTGAAATGTCTTTGTATCTGAATGGTTTACCTGAAGACGCAGTGTGGATGGTGGACGAGTGTCGTATGGAGCCCAAACAATCCGCTAGTCAAGAGCAGATCGCGAAAAACAAAGTCGCCGCTAGAAATCGTTAAGCGCGTCACGGTTTGGTGGAAGGGCCCGGAGTTAATTGGAACCGTATAAATTTAAATTGATCTGATGGCAAAACACATTTACTTTTTTGATTTACCGAAATTTAACTAGAGGAATCTACAGAACCTATAAATAAGTGGGAATTTTTGCGCTAGCAAAGCACGCTGCTCAGAGAGCTAGAATTTACATGCTTAGATTGACAGTTCGAGCGCGGCAATGGCACTGCTATCCTGAAAACTAACATTACCTCAGTGGTTCAAAATTTGAAAATTCAGTAGGGATACAACATGTCTCAAAGTGAGCAAGAGATTGGCAAGGACTTAGCTAATCCAACAACAATTGATATTCATAGAAAGCCTTCTAGACTTAAGTCGGAAAGGCGACGATTTTCCTTTGCTTTAATCCACAAGCACCTAGCGGAAAGATCTATGAATCACATACACATTATCGAATTAATGACGACCGGTGTAAAAAGCGTAAGCGCTGATGAGTCTTTGGACAAGGTTTTGACGCTGATGCGCGAACATGTCTATTCATGCATGGTTGTAGTAGAAAATGATGTGCCGGTTGGAATTATTACCGAACGGGACATGGTCAAAATTCTTTCCGAAGTATTAAGCGATAAAGATCAATCGAAAAAAATTCTCGTGAAAGACGTGATGTCTTCCCCTCCTATCTGTCTTGATCACACCGCATCACTTTACGAAGCGCTAGTGATTACTCAAACACGAAACATTCGCCATATACCGATTGTGAATGAAAATAATATTCTTATTGGATTAGTGACTCAATCCGATATCGCGAAAGCACATTTTATGGCAATTGAAAAACAGCGTGATGCGATTGAATTACAGATTCGAGATCGAACACGTGAACTGAGCGAAGCAAATGAAGAATTAAAAGCGCTCGCACTTCAAGATGGATTGTTAGATATTGGTAATCGCCGAGCGATGGAAGTTGATATCCATTTTACCCATTCGAATGCGCTTCGATACCACCACAGCTATGCCGCCGTCCTTTTGGATGTAGACTACTTTAAAAAGTACAACGATTTTTATGGTCATCAAGCAGGTGATGACGCTTTAAAAGCCGTTGCAAATAGTATCAAGAATTCAATTCGTCGAGGCGACAGATTGTATCGCTATGGAGGCGAAGAATTTCTGGTGTTAATGCCTGAGGCAACAATTCATCAAGCAGTCGAAGCAACCAAACGTATTATCGAAACACTCGCCTTCGATAACATTCCTCACGAGAAAAGCCCTTATGGTCGCCTATCAATTAGTGCCGGTATTGGCACCATGACGAATAATGATAAAGACGCATGGGAAGATGTCGTTGCTGAAGCAGATGAATATTTATACCAAGCTAAAGAACACGGTCGAGATCAAGTATGTTGGAATACACAGTGTCTTTTGAGCACCGCAGAAAATTCTAAAGTTAGTTCTATACAGTAGCTAACTACTGAGAAATTTTCGCATTCTCGATTGCTATTTCTCCCCAGCCGACAAGAACCCCATCAACAAACACTAAGGGTGTTGCTTCATCCTTAGTTGTTCGATAGTCAGAGCGAACTCGTTGCGTTCGATAATAATAAACGTGGTAGGTTTTACCGTCGCGTTCGAAGGCCTCGGAAATATCGGGATCGCCCATCTCATTCACAATTGAATTCATGCTTCGACCGACACTCATACCGCGCAATGAATCACGATTATCTTCTGCGCGTTTTGACCAATCATCTGGATCATTTTCAAGGTCATCAGTATTTACTGCAATGACGCAGCCTGATAATAAAGTGAGTAGAACGGGAGCGAGTAATAAATTTCTAGAAAGCTTCATTGTCAAAACCTGCTATTTTTTAAAGTGAAATACGAAAATAATTTGCGCACTATCGACTCTTAGTAACTCACGAAGGGCGAGTACGGAAGTTCTGTCTGTATTTTATCTAATTGCAAAAGGTAGACTGGCGAGCGGGATATAAGAAGTTAAGAAGCGCAAAGAAATCGCCATCGATACGTGTTTGCGGTGCAGAAAAAAGCCGCACTAAATATTGCGGCTTCCGTGATTAGATTGTGAGAAAAATGAGTGTCTAATCGTTTGGACTAAAATCTTCTGCGGATAAGGCATCGTAGCTAACGTCATCAATAACCATTTTTATTGTTGCAACAGACATGGTTTGCATAATTTCACTTGCCAACACCATGCCACCGAAATCCTTATAGTTATTGTAGGCCATGCGTACGCTTTCAATGCCTGTTCCGGTATCAAGATTGAGAACGGCGCCAATTAACAGTCCTGATTCTTTTGAAAAATAATAGAGATCTTCCGTACCACTTGCTGTTGTCGCAACAACTTTATGATTACTTGATTCGCTGCCTTCGGCAGGCGGCTCTATTACTAGCGTGTCATAATATTTATCAATATTTTCATACAGATGGAAGTCCGCTTGCTGCATGGTTCGAGTTTTTTGCACACCATCCAAAAGTTCCACACTTTGCCCCGGCTGTTGCGACCAGCAATTCTCAGAATTACAGCCAGAAGTCATTTTAGACCCCATAAATTCAGTATTAAACTCCAAGTTATTTGGGCTCATTTGTCGCATTACCATGGGCGCTTCAATTCCGAAATCCTCAATGATAATGCGACCAGTTGAGGTAATAGAGGTGTGATTTTGCAATCCGTCTTTGCCGAAGGTATTTTCTATATGCCGATCGAATAAACTTTTTGCCGAGAGTGTTTTACTCGATCCGCTAGATGCACAGCCATTTAATAAAACTATACAGGCCAGCAATTGCAATGGTAATGATCTTGTTAGTGCATCAATTATTTTCATAAGACATTCCTTTTGTTGAGTATTTATCTAAATCAGATCATGTTAAATAAATTATTCGTACCTTAGCGCATTGCCTGGCTCCAATGAAGCAGCTTTACGTGCGGGTAAATATGAAGCAAGTAATATAAGCGTACTCATAAAGACAATGACTATAACAGTGACGATTGGCAACATTGCCAGTAATTGGTCAAAGTAAGTTGTTAATAAATTACTGACTAGTATTGCTGCGAGCCCGCCAACTATTGAGCCGAGCATCAAATAAATCAGTCCTTGGCGAATGAAAAGCCAAACAACGTTAAAATTACTTGAGCCCAATGCTTTTCGAATACCAATTTCTTGAGTGCGAGTTGATACGGATCGCGCAATTAGTCCGTAGACGCCGACGACGGAAAACACCAAAGTCGCTAAACCATAACCGAGCATGATTTTAACGATAAGGTCCATGCCGCCGAGAGACATTTCAATAACGCGTTCGAGTGGGCGAATCGAGATGATCGCAAGATCTCTGTCGAGGTTTTTAACAGTAGATTTCATTTTCTGTTCGATGGCCAAACTAGAAAACCCACGGCTAGGCTGGACAACAATAAAATATCGCGACGGTGTGTACTGACGTGCTGGGCGATAAAGTGAGGGACGTTTGTCAAAGCCGCCAAAGGGGTTGCCTTGAATAATATGCGAATTTACACCGACAATAGTTAACCATTCCGCATCGTCGTGAGGATTTACCTGTATGCGTTTGCCGATGGCGCTTTCATTTTCCCAAAGTTGCTCTGCCAGAATTTCATCAACAATTACTACGGGCAAAGAATCTTCAGTATCTCGTGAGTCAAAATTCCGGCCTTCTTTTAGTCGAACATCTAACAGTGAGAAATAATTATCAGCGACTGAAACCATGGCCTGACTAGGAAATTGATCGTTATTTTTTAAATCACGATCATCAATATTGTAGGTAATTACGGTGCCAAATTGACTGGGTAAAGCACTGGTATAACTCGCTTCAGTAAATTCATTTTGCGCCACAAGATCCGCTTGTAGGTCTTGTAAAAAATTTACGCGTTTATCGAATGTAGAATATTTACTGTCATTTAAGTCAACGATACCAGTACTAATGTTATCCGTAGAGGTACCAAAATCAAGACGATATAAATTTACAATGGACACAGTTACCAAACAACAAATAATAAGTAAGAAAAACGACGCAATAACTTCAATGCCGACAACAATTCGTGTCACCAGGTTGCTACGCTGTCCGCCGCCGCCCTTGCCTCCATCTGCCAATACCGCATTGGTATCTATTTTCGCTGTATGAAAAGCAACTGATAGTCCCGAGGTAATCCAAATAAGGAGCATTACACTGCTGCCAACAATTATTGCACGTGTATCAACGCTTAAATTGATCCACGATTGTAGATTTCCAGGATTATCACTTTCAGTTGCATCATTAGCTATTTGCGATTGAATTAAGTGCAAAAAAATGTCCGCAATCACTAAGCTTACTAGCAGCCCGAAGAAACACAAAATGAAAGACTCTAAAAGAATTTGTTGTGCGGTTTGCCATTTGTTAGCACCTAAAGCATTTCGAACCGCTAATTCTGTTCGTCGGCCATGGGCGCGAATAAATAATAACGATGCTAGATTGAGAATCACCAAGGCAAGAATGACATAGTTAAGTAAACGAGTGAGCTCAGCTACGCCATTGTTGTTTGTCATTGCGGCGGTATGATTAACGACAAGCGCGTTTTTCCAACGGCTATAAAACTCCGGATACTCTTCTTTTAATTCATTCATTAGACCCGTGAGCTCAAGGGACGCTTGGGCAAATGTGGTGTCGGGCTTTAAAACGGCAAGTGCAGCGAGTGAAAAATCATTGTCCGGTTCCAGTGCGCTGTCCAAATTCAAGGGCAGCCAGATTTCTTGTGAAAGAGGATAATCAAACTCTTCCGGCATTACCCCGACTATGCGATGAGGCTTGCCGTTTATTCTCGAAGTCGTGCCAATGATATCTTCGTCAGCCGCATAGAAATTCTGCCAAAGTTCATAACCTAGAACAGCAACCGGTTCCGCACCTGGAATTGCATCGCTTTCTTGAAATACACGCCCTAATAGAGGTTGAACTTTGGTGATAGCTAACGATTTGGGCATGATCTGTGCGCCATTTACACGATGGGGAAATTCGCCATCGGACAAAGTCATCGGCGCATATCGATATGCACCGAAGGTAGAAAAGCTGGCAGCTCGTTCCTCAAGGCGCTTCAGCGCATAAGTATCATAGTTGCCGCCAAAAAAATCTAAACCAGTGACGGCTGAAGTTGTCTTTACGACAACAAAGCGGCTGCCATTTTCGTAAGGAAGAGGGCGGCTGGAAAAGTTATAGCCCATTGAGTAAGTGCAAATATATAAGGCGAGCCCCAATATAATTACGACCAAAGATATGGCGGTAAAGCTTGGGTTCTTACAAAGTAAACGCAAACTAAATTTAAGATCGAAAAATAGTTTTTTCATGATTCTGTCCGGTATTATTTTAGTTTTATTGGATTAAATAATTAGTCTGCCATCGCTAAGCTGCGAGCTTCCTTCAATGAAATTTTTTGATCATCAACGATCTTGCCATCGAACAAGGTAAGCTGCCGTTCCGCTTGCTCAGCTGATCGAGGGTCGTGCGTTACGATCACGATGGTTGCGCCCTGTTTGTGAAGGTCATCCAATAAATCCATCACCATTTTTGCATTCTTGGAATCCAGGTTTCCCGTTGGTTCATCGGCTAACAAAACATTTGGATTGCCAACCAAGGCGCGAGCAATAGCAATGCGTTGTTGTTGCCCGCCAGATAATTGCGTCGGAAAATGTTTCATACGATGGGCCATATCGACTTTTTTCAGTGCTTCAGTGACCATCGTTTTGCGTTGCTTGCGATTTATTTCATCGCGATAGGTCAGCGGTAATTCAACATTTTCAAATACATTCATATCGCCGATTAAATTAAAAGCCTGAAAAATGAAACCAATTTGACGATTACGCACAATGGCCTGTTTGGCTTGGCCTATTGATGCGACTTCTTCGCCATCTAGAAAGTATTCACCGCCAGTAGCAGAGTTCAATAAACCCATCACCGCCAACAGCGTCGACTTACCGCAACCCGATGGCCCGCTAATCGAAACGTACTCGCCTTTATCAATAGTCAGGTGAATATCATCGAGAGCCCAGGTTTCAATTTCATCGGTATAAAAAACTTTCTGTATACCTCTTAAATCGATCAAGCACTTTTTGTCCATGGTAATTTCCTTTGATGTATTTTTTGATATTTAATTTAACATGATTCGTTGGCTATCTTGCCATCCACCGCTTTCAGAGGTAATAATTCGATCGCCAGCCTGTAAACCTTTTTTTATTTCTATGTGATTCACGGAAACTTTGCCCACCTCAACATTAACCCGCGTAGCGTACTCACCCTTGTCGTCGAGTTTATAAAGCGCGACGGTCGCATCTGCTTTAACAAAGGAAGGCTTGCCTACAAACAATGTACTGTCGAGTTGTGCAATATAGATAGTTCCTTCGACTTGTAATTGCGGTCGCGAACCTTTGGGTAATTCTCCGGTGATAGCAACATCGACGATAACGGCTCCGTCGGTAACGCCGGGATCAATGCGGCTTACGACACCCGCTACTTTCCCATTACGCGTATCGATCATGACATGCTGATCGACTAACACTTCACCCGCTTGGCGAGCGGGCACTTTCAATTCTGCGTACAACTGATTTTGCTGAGCAATTCGGCTAATAGCACTGCCCGGTTGTAATTGCTGACCAACATCAATTGAGGTTTCTTGTACTATCCCGTCAATGCCAGCGATAACCTTTAAATGATTTACTTCGTTGTTAGCGCGATCTAGAGCGCGGGCAAGCTGCGTTACACGAGATTTTTTGACGGCAAGCTGTGCATTCATATTATCTTGTGCTTTTGTATATCGTTTTTTCTCGATCAAATAAGTTTCTTTTATTTGTGATACATCTAACTGTGTTCTTTTAAATTCAATTTCAGGAATAATATTTTTATCAATCAATCGAGTTTCCGCTTCTAACTGCAATTTAATTTTTTCGTAGGCAAACTTTGCTCGCAGCACGATAGATTCTTGGTTGAGCAGTTGATTTTGTAAATCGACCTCAAAAGCTTGTTGATCGGCGACTGCCCCTTCCCATGCGGAGTAGGCTTCTTCAGCCGAAGCGATAAGTTGAGGGTTAGTAAGCTCCGCCAGTAATTGTCCTTGTTCAACCGTATCTCCGGGATGAGCATGAAGTTTAGCGACCCGACCGGGAACTTGTGATGCGATAAGCTCAATATTTTTGGGGAGCAACTCTCCGTTTGCGCTTACCTTAATTTCCATTTTGCCTCGTTGAACGGTTTCGATGAGTAAAGTATCGCTATCAACACGGCGGCTACTAAAATCAATATTGGCGATCGACACTCCGCCCCAAACTGCAGCGACGACAACACCGCCAATAAAAAGAGATTTTTTGACTTGCGTGTTTTTTGATTTAGCGCGTGTTTTGTCCATTTCTATTTCGCTCGTGATTTAGTTTTTAATGTTTCTTTTCTGTGTCTGAATTCTTAAGCTATCTAGAATCGCTTCAGTGCAAATTAACTGATTATTCCGCTAGCCAACAATAAGTTTGAGCCAGGACTAGTAATGTCGATACTAAAAAGAACCAAGCCAAAAGCGATGCAACCGGCGAGTGCAACTTCTAAAAAATAACGAACTTTTGCTGGGCTTATTTTGTTAAATGATTTCATGATGTTTTCCTCTCTATATCAGTAGCTATGGTTTGTACCTTGTGTGAAAAGCTTTCTTTTCAAACGACACTTAAGATATTGCAGAGCCTGTGCCAGGTTTCTAAGTTATTGAATTTAATCGATTAATTTTGGTGAGAGGGAGTTTTTGGGTATCTCTAATCCCATAAATGGGATTACAGCAGTTGCAAAAATGGGACTGAGGCGGAATAAATGGGGCTGAAAGGAGAATGAAGGGCTGCGAAAACTGAAGGGAGGTGCAAAAGCAGGGAAAAGCCTGGTTAGGGACTAGAGAGCGATTTTGCCATCACCACATAACCGACTTCTTTAAGGTCTGTGGCGAGAATAAAAGGCTTGGGCTTTGGTATTGGAGCTAAGTAAGTCGAGCCAAATTAGTGGTTCGTGATTGCATCTTAATGAGCAAGCGGCAGTGGTAACTTTAATTTAGCGACGGCGCCTTTTTTGTCGTCCCGATTCTCAAGCGTTACTTGGCCATTATGTTTAGCAGCGATTTGTCGGCAGAGTGTTAAACCAATTCCGGCACCCTGAGGTTTGGTGGTATAAAAAGGCACAAACAAATTTGCAGGGTTACTAATTCCCTTACCGCTGTCTAGAATAATGAACTCGCAATGTTCATCGTTAAGTTCAATTGAAACCTGCAAAGGTTCTTCGCTGTCGTGATTCGCTTCGATGCCATTCTTAATTAAGTTAATCAAGATCTGCTCAATATGAACGGGGTCACCAAAGAGTTCGGTAGCGGGGATATTCTCAGGAAACATCACTCTGCCATCTTTATACATACCCCGAATTTTATTAATCAGTGTGGCAACAGAAAAAATAACTTTTTGTGGTTCCGGTAAACGCGCAATACGAGAATAAACCGAGATAAATTCTTTTAGGCCCTTTGCTCTTTCTGCTATAACCGCCAAACCTTCACGAATATCATCTTCATTTCGATCTTCTGGTGGCCGCTGTATTAATGTATCGACTGTTTGGCAAATTGAGGTAATGGGTGTGAGGGAATTATTGACCTCATGACCGATGACACGAATCAAGCGTTGCCACGCTGACGTTTCTTCTTCGCTAAGCACTTGTTTCAAGTCAGTAATAAAAATAATACGGCCCGGTTTACCGTGTTGACGGTAATACTGTTGAGTTATTTGCCAACGACCGTCGGCGCCTGGGAAAGAGTGGTCCAATAGTTGCGAATCCTTATCTAAGGGTAGCGCTGCTAAAGAGGTGTCCGCCAACTCAACACCCAATAAAAATTCTGCTTTCCTTTTAAGTAATTTACTTGCTAGCTCGTTAACTAAGCTTATGCAGTCATTCGCGTCGCAAGCAATAATGGCAACGTTAATCTGATTAACCACTTTCTCCAGCAGATTTTGTAACTCCATCTCACTCTGCCGACTTTCTTTTAGTTTGTCATTGAGCGCATTAATTTGCTGGTACAGTTCTGCGAGTTCCCCAGGCTCCCGAGTGCGACTGCTTTTAAGGCTGTAGTCTTCTGCGCGTATAGCCTCAATTAAATTACTTAGGGTGCGAATATGATGAATAACTTTTTCACGAACAATACTCGCGACTATAAAAACCCAAACAATACTGATGCCTGCGATCAAAATTTTCATTGCTGTCGATAGGCGCCCATCGAAAACAATAAACAACAATAGGACGAGCATCGGGATCGCGCTAGCAAGCACCCATAAAAATATTCGTAAGTCCGTCGAGATTTTGTGTGAAGGTGCTTTGCCAGTCGAGTGCAAACTATTCACCGTTGCCTGCCTTGCCCAAGCGACGATAGAGTGCAGAACGGCTGATATCCAAAGCTTTTGCGGCCTCGTTTGCATTGCCATTGTGATCATCAAGAATGCGTTGTATATACCAAGCCTGAGCTTGCTCGAGGGTCATGTTATCGGGGATTGTTAAGGTGCTGGAGGTATGATTCGCTAATTGCAAATCTTGTTCTAAAATTTCCTCTTGCTGTGCCAATAAAACTGAACGCTCGATCACATGTTGTAATTCGCGAATATTTCCTGGCCAAGGATATTGCATTAAGCTTTTTTCAGTGGGTTTCGCAAAGCATTTAACCTTGGTACCGTAGTGCTCGGTAGCCCTGGCTAAAAAACTGTGTGCCAGTGGAATGATGTCTTCTTTACGATCTCGCAACGAAGGAATTTTTAAGGTAATCCCGTTTAAACGATACAGTAAGTCCTGTCGAAAACCGCGTTCAGAAATTAATTCATCTAGGTCTGCATTCGTCGCCGAAATAAATCGTACTTGTGCTTGTTTGGTTTGCGAGCTGCCTAATTTTTCAAATTGATGTTCTTCTAATAGGCGCAAGATCTTTGCTTGTTGCGCCAATGGCATGTTGGCAATTTCATCCATAAACAAAGTGCCACCATCGGCTAATTCGACTCGGCCGATACGGTCACTTTTTGCATCAGTAAAAGCGCCCTTGGTGTGGCCAAACATTTCGCTTTCAAAGGTTGTTTCAGAAATCCCGCCCATGTTGACCGCAATAAAAGGTCCATCTCCACAAGCAGATAACGCGTGAATGTGAGCTGCCAATAAACTTTTGCCGGTACCGTTTTCACCGGTGATCAAAATAGGAATATCACTGGCAGCAACACGATTAGCAATATCAAGTAGATCCGCCATGATTGAGGATTTACTAATAATGCTTTGCTTGCTGCCGTGTTGCTCACGAAGCAAGTCGTTTTCTGCGCTGAGTTTTTTCTCGCGCTGTTGAGATTGCCCTAGCTTTATTTGCGTGCGAATCGATGTTAGCAAACGATTATTGTCAGACCAGGGCTTTTCAACAAAATCTACTGCACCGCGCTGCATGGCTTCAACAGCGATGCCGATGGTTCCCCAGCCGGTCATGGCAATAATAGGCAAGTCTTCGTTTATTTTTTTTAGCTCCGTAATAAGTTCCAAACCTTCTTTGCCCGAGGTGGTGTCCTCATGATAATTAAGGTCAACCAGAGCCAACTCAAAGGCTTGTCTATGTAAGGCAGCCAGCGCTTCCTTAGGCGATTGGCAAGCCAACACGTCCAAACCTTCGCTCTTAAGCAGTAAGTTCAGGGCGGTAATTATATTTTTATCGTCGTCTGCAACTAAAACAGCCATGAATTATTCTCGTTACTCAGTCGTTATTATTTCTTTTTATATACGTCGCAATAATAGGATCGCACTATTGTGCCAAAGGAATGCGCCCAGGGCTACGCGCAATTAGTAGGCGCAATCCGTACTTAATATCCTATTCTTCTGCGTCGTATGAATAAGTACCTCAACATTACAAAGGTTTAGATTTAGAAGGCTTGACATTCAATTGCGGTGAGCGACTATAGGCCATTGTAAGTTTCCAGAGAAAAACACCTTAGAGGACGGTATGTTAAAAATATTAATGAATTCACGATTGGCCTTGTCGGGCCTATTCCTAGTTTTTTCTCTTGCAAGCCATGCGCAAGAACAAAAAAAAGATTGCGAGCAATTAAGACAATTCACATTTAGTTGGCAGTTCGTCGATCAGTGCGGACTCAAGCCAAGAGGTGGCAGCAGTACAGGTGCGGGTTTAGTGCTTGATAAGCTTCCTCACCCTGGCTGGTTAGCTGTTCAAGAAAGCGGTATCAGTAATCACGAAAAGGATCGGCGTGCCATCCTCGCCATGGCAGGTGGTTACCGTGCCAGTTTTGATTTTATCGAAACCGTCGGTTATAAGCCCAATTATCGGCCGGATCCCCCCTATCAAAGTTGGGGTACCGAATATGTTTATGTCGTGGAAGATAAAAAAGATTTCATAAGTTTGCAGCATATTCTTGTAATGCAATACGTCGACGCCGACGGAAAAGTTTCTGAGCCCTTCGTGCAAAAACATTGGCGACAAGACTGGCAGTACGAAAAACGAGATCTTTTAGTTTACGCGGGTAACGAAGTACGCAAGCACAAAAAATATTCCCGCAAAGAAGTCAAAGGTACGTGGGCACAAGCGGTTTACCAAGTCGATGACTCACCGCGTTACGAAGCGAAAGGAAAATGGCAACACTACGATAATTTTTCAACCTGGCTTAGCGATAAAACTTGGCGGCCTGTACCTCGCCGCGAAACAACACTGCGCAAAGATTATCAAGTTCTCATTGGAACCAATCGCCACACCATTACACCAACCGGTTGGGTGCAAGAAGAAGAAAACTATAAAACCGTACTCGATGAAAATGGTAAACCCAGCGGTAACTATCCCTACCTCTCAAAAGAAATCGGTGTTAATCGATATGAGCGCCTAAAAGATTTTGACTTCAGCGAAGGTGATAAATATTGGCAAGCCACAAAAAAATATTGGCACGACGTAAAAATAGTATGGGATGAAATAATTGCTGAGAACAAAACTTTTACCCTAAAAAGAACCCACGAAGGAACGCCTTTATTTATGGCAACTTTTATTCAAGCCGATGAAGTGATACAGCAAAGTGAAACTGGCAAAGGGATTGGAAAAGACGAAATTCGTGAAGTTTTGGAAAAGTACGTGGAATGATGGAAGTGTATAGACGCTAGGTCAGCGCCAAAATCAGCAGCCACATTCCGAGTATTTCGGTTTTATGGCCACAACCCGTTGATTTATAGAGAAAAATATTTTGTTGACTCTTTCCGCATATTAAAAATATGTTGATAACCTTCTCATATTTACTGAACGGTAAATCCGAAAAAATACATAGGTTCTTGATTAAAAAAGATTTTTTAAATTCTTAAGGATTGCTTGAGTAGAAATACTCACCATGTAAATATAAGAACCTTTCAAATGATTAAAACTGTTAAGTGTTTATGAAAAGTATCGGAGAAAAAGCAATAATTGTAGAATTCACAGTTGGGTTCGGACCGGTAATTGTTCTTTTGTTTCTCGGGGTATTGACCAGTCCATTTATGATCATGGAAGCTATTAATGGGGAGCACACATACTGGCTAATGTTGTTAGCCTATATTTTAGGTACGCTAGGTGCGTGGGGTATTCTTAGGCTAGCAGGAATTTTATTAAACGAAGGTGCTACCCCACCTAGCAAGTTGCGCATGAAAATATATTTATTTTGTGGTGTTCTAAGTATCGGTATAGTGTTGTTCAACTACGCTATAACATTTTCATTTTATAGCTTATTGTTTTTATTGCCTCTATTAGTTACTGGTCATTTTGTTTATCTATCTAAAGGCTATTTATGGTAAATCACTTAACAAATAAAGCCATGCGAAAACCTACGCGTTGCTCCGTTTTCGCATGCTTTAGGCGTTATGTGTCTTTAGTATGCAAGTAGAATCTATTAAAGATTTAGATCATCTCCCTATCTCAACAAGTCCCGAGGACTTAGGTGATAGGATTAATACCGTATTTGAATTAATTGAAAAAAGAGCAGAAGGCTCAGCCGCTGATTTTGCTCAGGCATTTTCAGATGTAATTGGTTATCAGTCTTATGCGGGAGATATACCTGAGCAGTCTCAGGAAAAATTAATAAATTGGGTAAGAAATACATATGAGCAAAGCAATTTGCCTTATGTAGATGCTGTCGCGAGCATTCTATGTATGTGTAATTCCCAGCCGGCGCTAGATTGTTTGCACGCTTTAATAGGATTAACCAATAATCAATCGGCACTTAATTTACTTAAAGAATCGGTCGCAGAGATTGAAATCAACACATAACAAACCAAGCCAGCAGAAAATGTGGGCAATGGCCTTGAAAAGCAGGCCATTAAAGCGCCCACTTTTCTGCTGCTTGGGGCGTTATGAGTAAAGGAGAATCAACGGAACATGGAGTATGAAGAGTTTGTTGAACTGGTAGCCAAAGCAATTTCGGCATTGAATGATGAAATTAGGGCAACGCAAGTGGCTCAGCAGTTATTTGCAATTCAGATTTCTCAAATGGCGCCAGAGCATGCTGAAGCGCTGGCGAATACAATGGTAAATATCGCTACCTCAGACGCTGTAAAATCAAGTGAAATTTCCAAGCATCATTTGCTTAATGTTAGCGAACTTCTGAAGGGAAATATCGATACCCCAATCATAGGTCTAAATAAGCCAGATAAAGATCCCAAAGATCCATTGCATTGGCTACAAGGTGTAATCGATGGCGGTAAAAAGTAAAACTCATAACAAGGCGGTGTTGTCGCCTTCGGCTGGGACTGCCATTCCGCTGGCGCTTCATGTCAGCCCCAAACCGCGACGTTAGGATTGAAAGAATGACAAATCCGTATCAAACTCCAGAGTCTTCGATCTCTCAGCAAAAGAGAAGGATTATAATTTCCCAAGAAGTAAAAATGGGAACGCGTGTCGCGATGATAGCTTGTATCATCAATATATTTATTCCAATTTTTATCGGAGTCTATATTGTTCTATTGGCTGTCAATACAGTTTTTATGGTGGCTTTTGCTGTGGGTTATTTTCGGTTGAATCGCGCTCTGGCTATTGCTTCTATAATTTATTTTTGTGTTGAGTATGTGGTTTTACTATTTAACGGAAGCCCAGGAAATTATTTGTTCTTTTGTTTGGCTATGCTTGCGTTCAATATTTATGGCTGTACCAGTGTTTTCAAATTTTGCAAGGAACAAAGTGAATAAAAATCCTAACAAAGCCATCAAAGATAGGCCGCGAAAAAGCACGCGGCCTAGGACGCTCCTAGCGTCGCGCCCTTTATGGCGGCGTTAAGTTTACACACGAAACATGAAATCATACAAAATTGTAATAGTTCTTTTAATCATTGCGTTGCAGGGTTGCACCTATTTGAAAACAATTGGGCACCGTGATTTGATTGGTGTGTGGGTAGGGACCGGTCAAGATGGGACAATTGTTAAATACGATATTGGTGGAGATCTTAACGTAACAAATAAAAAATATTTGGATGGTCAAGAGTTCGTGCTTCTCTATCAGTGGAAAGTTGAATCCAATTCGGTTTTTATGTGGGGTAGCGGGTGTTTTGGCCCTGAGAACGTTATCGTTTTTTATAACAATCGCCTAGAAATTGTTAAAGACGGAACTCGGCCAGTGAAGCTCATCGATAACCATGAAAATATTATTTTTACTAAAGAAACTTAACAAAGTGGTGTTGTTTGCCGCGAAAAGACGCGGCGGGACGCTCCTAGCGTCGCGCCCCAAACCACAGCGTTATGTGTACTGAGCAGAAATGAATCTGAATTTTAGCAACTGTAGCCAATCATACGAGCAGCTAATTTTTTGGCTATTGGTTATTTCGACTTTGCTTATATTCGTGAGTTTAGGAGGAGTAATACGCAATGAAAAACTACCTAGTGGTGGAAAAGGTCTGTTCCTAGAAATAGCTTGGCCTGTAGTTGCATTGGTCACATCAAAATATTTAAATAGTAGAGGTGCAAAATGGCGTGCCGTACTTTTGCTAACAACGGTTGTAGCTATTTCGTGTTTTGTATTAGCTAAATTTCTAAATATCTGTGTAGCTTGAAATTATGCATACATTAAAAGCAATTTTGGTAAAACACATAACAAGGCTAGCCAACACCGGCAGCGCAAAAAACGCGCTGCCTCGACTCACTCCGCGATGCTCCGTTCGCGGTTGCTAGCGGCGTTAGGTGAATTTAGATCATGCCAGGAATTATAGTTTTGAGGAATGGAAAAGAATTAGCTTCAGTTAATTCGGGCGATTTTAATATTCTGACAGTAAATCTTCATGGAGATGTATCGGGCGAGGAATTTTCAAATCTTGAATTTACTGGCGGTATTTACGGGCAAGATGATAAGGACTGCCACCTTATTTGGATCAATAGTTTGGATGTGTTGCCTAGTGACTCACTAGAAATTCGGTTTGTACAATCTTCACCAAATGATTCTAAAGGCCAAACTATTGATGAGCTTTTCCCTGGTGAGAAAGATCAACTGAAAGAAGATGAAAGCCTGGAGGAGATTTTTGATAGTTTAGTAAAATTACCAAAAGTTCGAGACTGCTTCAACTTTGCAATTGAAAAACCAGATGGTGAAGTGGTGCGTATCCGAACCAGTAAAACAGATTGGTCGTATCACTGCATTGCAATGTGGCAATCTCGAAAACCCGAAAAATTAAGAGTTTCGCTATCTTCCAATGAACTAGAGCGTATAAAAAACCAAGAAAATGGAGCAAAACATTTCGAGCAGGCTATATTCCTTGGTGAAAGCATTAAAATTAAATTCATCACCTAACAAGCGGCTGTTATTGGCCGCTGAAAAGCGCGGCCGGGACAACAATTACGCTGCGCTTCATTGTTGCCCCAAAGCCGGGCGTTATACGTAATCGCACCATGGACGAACTAGCAAAGATTCTAAGTAATATTGACGAATTGGAAACCTGGAAAAATCATGTTCAGGGTTATTCCAAATCTGATGTGGCTTCCGCCTACAACGTGGCCCAACCTTTGTGGGTTCAAAGAATGATTTCTACTCAAAAGCTATTTCTACATCCAGATGTCATTGATCAGCTAAAAGCACAAAATTGGCAGCCTAGCGATGTACAAAAGAAGATGATATGGGCAAGCCTCTTAGGGGCTGATGAAAGTTCTGAAAGTAAAAAGAGAATGTATAAGGTCAAAGACAGCCTTATAAAGAAGTACGGCAGGGATTGGTGGGAAGATGTCTATGCCCGTATAAAGCCTGTATATGCTGCAAAAGAGCGAATTAAAAAAATTCATTCTGGCCCAGCTGTATCAGCATTTATAAGCAATACCTTCATAGGTTCTGAGGCCGCTAGCGAAGAGAGAAATCGGGCCTTGAGTATGATCTCGAAATCATGAAAACGTATAACAAGCCGCAGCAATCGCTCCCGTTGGTCGCTGGGACAGCCAAAACGCTGCGCTTATTTGTCTGCCCCTGTGCGGGGCGTTATGCATGTTTATGAGAAAGCTTATCTCAGTCACATTAATTTTCTTTTGTACAGGAACAATTGCTTGCCCAATTGATCCTTGGTACAGAGTTGCAAGAAATTACGAAGTTTTTATGGAAAAAGCAGACGTCGTATTTTTAGCAAAGTTAGAATCAACTACAGAACACAATAAATTTGACCAAACTGCTGAATTTACAATTATCAAAGCATTTAAAGGTTTTTATGAGTTCGGTAAAACTGTTCAGGTTAAAAATCATCGGAATTCAAGCTGCTCTAGGTCGTTTGTCGGCGAAGCAAGCGCTTGGTATGTATTTGCAAAACTCACAGCTGATAACGAGCTTTTAATTGATAGTTACGCCACATTTGTACCTATGAGGGTGGCGCTAGAAACAGATATGGGACTCAAATAGGTATATGCATAACAAGGCGGTCAAGTACACTTCGGTTGCAAAAAGCGCAACCTGCGCGGGACGTGCTACGCGTTGCTCCGCACGCCCCTTACCTTGGCGTTATGAGGCCAAAACAAATTAAAATATAGTGTAAAAAAATAAAATCGGTAAAAGTTCGCAGTGGTTTTGTTAGTGCACAGTGCCACCGAAAAGAGGTAGCGCACAAACTAAGTTCGTTAAAAGGTAAAGACTATATGTAAAGCACGGTGTTTTTTATTAGCTAAGTCACTATGCTCTCAAGTTAAAAAAATAATATAAGGTTTAGTATTTTTACGGGCTAAACCGCAATGCTAAAAAAGTAAAATAATTAATAGTGCGTCATTAACGTTAGGCATCAAACAAAAATGATAAAAAAATCTCATAACAAGGCAATTGTACGGACTTTTATAAGCTCCGGCTTCGCCTCCACTTATAAAATCCGCACATCGCGTACAAATGAATCCGTGCCATTAAAGTTCGCGTTCGGTACGTAAGTGAATGTGCCATCGGCGTTGAGTGTTAATGTGCCGTTCGCCACATCCGTTACAGGCGTTGTATTAACGGTAAGCGTATCGCCATCAATATCTGAATCGTTGGCAAGAACATCGTTCGGTAAATTAATTGTTAACGTCGTGTCTTCATTGGTTGCATACGCATCATCAACAACGGTCGGCGTGTCGTTCACGGCATTGACGGTAATCGTGACGGTCGCTTGTGCGGTTCCACCGTTACCATCACTCGCTTCATACACAAACGAGTCTGTTCCGTTAAAGTTTGCATTGGGTACGTAAGTAAACGTGCCGTTACTGTTGAGCGTGAGTGTGCCGTTTGTGACATCCGTAATCGGTGTGGTGTTAACGGTGAGCGAATCACCGTCTAGATCGTCGTCGTTGGCTAATACATCGTTCGGCAGATTTACAGTAAGCGTCGTGTCTTCATTTGTTGAATACGCATCGGCGTTTGCGTTTGGATTATCGTTTACCGCAGTGACCGTAATGTTTAAACGACCCACATCCGTTAAGGTGCCGTCCGTTACTGTGTAATCAACAAAGTCCGCGCCGTTGTAATTTAAGGCAGGGGTATAGGTGTAACTGCCATCACTCGCAATCGTGATTGATCCGCCTGCATTCGTTGCAAAGGTGCCAGCAACAACCGTAAGCGCATCGCCATCAAGGTCGGTGTCGTTTGCATCTAAATCAATTGTTGATGTGAACACCGTGTCTTCAGTTGCCGTAATTGCATCGTCGTTCGCAACCGGTGCGTTATTTAAATTTTCATTTACATCAAGAACATTAATAGTAAGGTTTTGAGTGTCGCTAAGATTTCCCGTGCCATCATCAGTTGCTATAACGGTGACATTAAATGGGCCTGGATCTGTTTCAAAATCTGGCGGGTTAATAAACGATAATGAACCAGTGCTGGGATTAATTGTGAATAGCGCTGCATCAGTACCGCTTATTGTGTAAGTGATATTGTCGCTTTCTGGATCAGACGCGCTAAAAACACCAACGTTAGTTTGGTTTTCATTTACATTGATAGTGTTGTCTTGGCCAAGCTGCGGTGGTGTATTTAACGAAACAGTCAACTCGTTCGCACTTACATCAACGCTTGGATTTCCCAATGGATCAGTGCTAACTGCACTTACTTCATAATTACCTGTTGTTAGGCTGTTCGGGCCTGGGATGAGTAAGCTCCAGTTACCCGATCCATCACTTGTTAAGTTTCCATCGCCCAAAGTGTAAAGCACGCCATTTACAGTGACTTCTAAGGTACCGGAATCTGCTTCATCCCAAGTTCCGGTGAGAGTTGGAGTACCAGTAGTGCTAGTAAGCGGATTAACAGTAGGCGGAGTGGGACCAGTCGTATCAACTGTAATTAAACTTGGCTGGCGCGATTCGTTACCACTTGGGTCTCTCGCGATTATTTCGACAGGCGTATCACCATCTATCAAGGTAGATAGAATGTTGTCATCTAACTGCCAAGTCCCATCTCCATTGTTTACGGCTTGATACTCTTGACCCGCGATAAGCAAGGTAATAGTTGCATCGGGATCATTAGTCGTGCCTACCAACTGAGGGGTATTATCGACAGTAATTAAAGGGTTCATAGCTGCATTTGGCGCGTCTTCGTCGGAAACAACACCGCCCGTTGCACCTTCAAAATCTAGCTCTTCTACACGATCTAAATTCGGCGTATTAAGATCGATAGCGCCATTCTCCAGACCTTCAAGAATTCTCATTACGCGCAGAAAAGTATGGCCTTCTGCCGTATCACCACCACCTAAACCCGCAGCGGTTGGATCAATGACCTCACTAATGTCGTTGCCACTTTCGATGGCTTGCAGAATATTATCAATGGTTGCCTGAGCGACTTCACTATCTTGGCGAGTCGCGGCAGATTGGCTGATCATTTCCGCAGACATCGTCATTTCTTCGCCATTAGCAATGGCAATCGCATCCCCATCAGTAGTTGACAACTCAACGCTATTACCGGCTTCGGTAAGAATTGTGTCGCCTTCAAACAGTATGTCACCGGCCTTCAGCTCGCGTATTTCACCTTCAGAATTGCGCGCGAATGCTTTGCCGTTTACGGCGACTACTGTTGCTATGGGGGTTAGATCAGCCATTGGTACTTCCTCAGTCAATTTATCTAATGATTTTTACTTAGATAAGGTATTCTGACATCGTACTATTGGGCAGGTTTTCAGTCTTTTTTCTTAGATTAATGGTCGACTTGTACGTTATTCAGTAATAACGCGAGATGAACTCGGTCACGAGTGCTGGTTTTATTGAAGATAGTGGTGAGGTGGGACTTAACGGTACGTTCGGAGATATGAAATTGCTCAGCGATTTCTCGGTTGGTTTTACCTGCAGCAACCGCCATTCCGACTTTTCTTTCGCGCTCGGTAAGCAATTTCATGATTGGATTAGCGGGCTGTTCTTTGCTGATCTGCTCAGAAACACCGGCGCTTGCCGCACCGGCAATAAGTTTTTGTAACAACTGGGGCCCAAGCCATAAACCACCGTTTTTAACGACAGCGGATACTTCCTTCAATTGTTTAGCCGAGGCATGACTGTGACAATACCCTTTCGCTCCAAGAGACACAGCAGTTTGGCATTGAAGCTCCGAAGGGCTGGGGCTAAGGACAACTACCGGACAACCGGAAAGGACTGCCAAGTTGAGTTCGCGATAATGAGTATCGCTTGGTGTTGCTGGCCACTCCATCCAAATTACTGCTTTGGGTTTCGATAAGGACAAACCGTCAAAGCCACTTTGGCCTACCGCGGATGGGAATACTTCTAGCCATCGAGCCTGCAGTTGCCCCGTAGCGGTTACAAAGAGATGATTAATCATTTTACCCAACTGTACTTCCCAACTATATGTCCCAGCTATAATTTCCCAGCTCACTGTCGCTAAATACAACGTAGTGTATCTTAACGGTGGAGACTATATCTGCCAAGCGATTCCAAGTATCTAAAAATTACCGTTCAGACAAAGCATATTGCTTTGCGCGTAATACCGGTTTCATAAAATAAGCCAAGATAGTTTTTTTCCCGGTTAATATATCTACGCCTGCAACCATACCTGGAATGATTGGTTTGTCTTCACCCAGGCTTGATTTAAGCGTTCTTACTCTCACGCTGTAAAACGGGTTGCCATCTTCATCCATTACAGTATCCGCCCCAATATGCTCTACAACTGCTTCAAGACCACCGTAGACGACAAAATCATAGGCAGTAAACTTAACTGTTGCTTCTTGCCCTGGCGTTAAAAAAGCGATGTCTTGCGGACGAATTCTAGCCTCCAGTAGTAAGGTATCGTCCAATGGCACCAATTCTAAAACTTCCTTGCCCGGTAATACGACGCCACCTACCGTATTAAAGAATAACTGCTTAACTGTGCCTCTTACCGGTGCTCGAATTTCTGTTTGTTTCACTCGATCAGACAAACCGAGATTTGATTCGCGTAAGCCATTGATACGTGTGGTGACTTCAGTTAACTCCTCACGACGTAAGTTTTTGAAAATTAATTCCACTTCAAGAATTTTTTGTCTTGCTTCTGCAATTGTAGACGTCAACCGCTGAACCTGCGCGTCAGTTTGTTTTTGTTCACCTTGTAGGTTATTAACTTCTCTTTCTAATCTCAGCAATTCAACTTGCGACACAGCCCCCGACGAAACGAGTGGCCTAGTCATATTTAATTCTCTATCTGCTAAAGAAAAACTTTCTCTCAATTGATTTCGTTTCGCAATAGCTTCGTTAAGTTCTTCTTGTCGTTGACTTAACTGTTCGCTAGCAATATTTTTTTCTGCATTTAACGCATCCAAACTTGATCGATATAAAATTGTTTCTTGTGAAACGACATCAGGTATTTGCTGTTTTATTTCTTCAGAAATTTCAAATTCCGTACCTTCTGCAATCGCAAGCAGCCTTTTTGCTCTTACTTGCAAGGCCAATAGCTCTATCTCTTTTTCGCGAAAAGAAGATGCGAATCTGGTTTTATCTAGGCTAAACAACAATTGATTGGCTTCAACAATATCGCCTTCTTTTACTAAAATATCGGTAACGACTCCACCATCTAAAGATTGAATTATTTGAATTTGTTGCGAAGGAATTACTTTTCCGTCGCCACGAGTCACTTCGTCTATTTCGGCAAAGGCGGACCAAACGATTAATCCAACAACGCCTAAGACAATCACATACAGCAAAATTTTTGTGCGCACGGGATCCTGATCCACCATCGCACGCTCGGCATCTTCTTGCCACTCGATAACATCGGGTTCAGCACTTGGCATCCAGCGTTCTAATAATGTATCTAAGCAACGTCGAATAAACCCTGGCGGTTTAGATGCTTCAACAGCGATGCTTGCAAGTTGCTGTTGAACTTCTTGAAAATCTTTTTCTGCTGTTGAAGACCCCGCTTCTGATGACTCAGCTAAGTCTTTTGCTTCCTCGATTTTATTTTTCTCTGTCATTGCTATGCCCTACCTATACGGCCTTGTCGCAAGGCGTCGATAACACTTTGCCGCGGACCATCAGCAACGACTTTTGCATTATCAACAACCAAAATACGATCTACCATTTCTAACAATGAAGTACGATGAGTTACCACTATCGTGGTTTTTCCTTTTGCGTAAGATTCTAACTTTTTCTGGACATGAGCTTCTGTGGAATGGTCCATAGAGCCGGTAGGCTCATCCATTAGTAAAATCGGTGGATCGTGTATTACTGCGCGAGCAAGACCAACAGATTTACGTTGCCCACCTGACAAAGAGTCACCGCGTTCACTGACCAACATGTCAAAGCCTTGAGGATGGGCATTTACAAAATCATTTAAATTTGCAATGTCAGCGGCTCTGACTACTGCCGCGTCATCAGCTTGTGGATGCACTAAAACGAGGTTTTCGCGCAAAGTACCGTAAAAAAGCGATACGTCCTGCGGAACATAACCCACTTGCTGGCGAAGTTCGGCGGGGTCAAGCTGACGTAAATCAATACCATCAATTAAAATTGAACCGCTAGTAGGTTGGTACAAACCAATCATTAATTTTTGCAAGGTGGTTTTTCCGGAACCAATTCGTCCAAGTACCGCTACATGTTCACCCGCTTTAATTTTGAAAGACACATTTTCAAGTGCCGCAATTTCTTGGCCCGGATATTTAAAAGTGACATTTTTGAATTCGATTTCGCCTTGAAAGTGCTGCCTAGATAAAAAATTCGCGTTGGCAGGTCGCTCAATCGGCTGTTCCATAATATCGTCAAGGGAGCTCATCGCAGCACGTGCATTGTGATATTGCATCAATAATCCCGATGCTTGACCGAGAGGGGATATCGCCCGCGATGACAACATACTACAGGCGATAAGCCCGCCCATGGTAAGTTCGCCAGCCGCAATCAAATACACGCCGGTAATTATGAGTGAAACCGTTACTAATTGTTGTGCCCACATTGCGACGTTGGTATTGGATAAGGACAAAACGCGCAATTGCACTCCCACTCGCGAAAGAAAAGCTGCGGTTTTTTCCCAGCGCCGCTGCATAATACTTTCTGCGCCCATCGCTTTTAATGTTTCAAGCCCAGTTAAGCTTTCAACTAGCGTTGCATTCCGCATAGCGCCAGCGCGATAAGTGGTCTCGGTAAGCTCTTGCATTTTTCCGTTACTCAACAATGCATAGCCAAGGATTATTACCATCCCCGCCAGTACTGGTAGCATCATCGGCAAAGCAACCCAACCAATAACAATTAGAAAAACAAAAACAAAGGGAAGATCAATAATTATTGCCATGCTGGCGGACGTAACAAAATCTCTCACTGTTTCAAACGATCGAAGATTTGCTGCAAAGGAACCTACCGATGCTGGACGCGCTTCCATTCGCAAACCCAGCACACGTTCCATAATTATCGCGGATAGTTTTATGTCGATGCGCTTGCTAGCTAAATCCAAAAAATAGCCGCGCATAGTTCGCAACACGGCATCTACAATTAAAATGATCGCGACACCAATGCTCATCATCCATAAAGTTTCTACTGCAAAATTTGGAACAACACGATCGTAAACATTCATGGTGAATAAGGGGATCGATAGCGCGAGGATATTGATAACAAAAGCGGCAATGAGTACATCGCGATACAATGCAGTATTTTCTTTAAATACTTTCCAAAACCAATGCTCGCTGTGATCATGACTTAAGGCAGGCGCTCGCGCATCAAAACGAAACTTCGGTCGCGCTAAAATACAGACACCAGTATAGCGTTGTTGAAATTCTTCGAATGGTTCCTCAACCACCGACTCACTCAATTCTGGATACACAACTTTTACATTGTGGCTATCATCAGCCCAACCAACAATTATGCAGACTTGCTCATCATTGAGTAACAGAATTGCGGGAGTTAAAGCGCGATGCAATTTATGCAAGGGCTTACGCATTATTTTTGAGGATAAGCCGACACGGCTGGCAGCGCGGATAAACAAAGACGGCGTGAGGCGATTATCTTGCAGAGGCAAGCCGGCGATCAGCGCTTCTCGAGTGGTGGGTATGCCATGATGTTTGCCAAGATAAAGCAGGCTCTCGACAAGTGGGTCTAACTCGGCAATTTCCATTTTTCAACTCTATTTAATTTTGCTGGCGCTTCACGGTAATTAAGGTAATTACTACCCAGTGTAGTCGGCGCTTGCTCGAGGGGGCTTTAACCTTGCAGCCTGTACAGAAATTCATCACAAAGAAATTAACCTTGTCGCTCTTATAACCTAGTGCGAAGTATAAGTGCTTTTATGTTCTCTAAGTGAATCTAAGTTGAAGTGATTTCTGAGATATCGCCTGCAAGTAACTCACAACTAGGATAGTTACCTCAACAGCGAATACCAGTGGACTCGTCGTATATTCAAACCATTTAACTAAAACTAGGAAAGCAGCCAGCATAAAGATGCTGAACACGCTCTAGAATGGCTACTTTTTGAGCGCCAGGAAGAAGTGATTAAAAAACGAATTCCAAACAGAATAGCGACGGACTGCCGATTATTGCAGACACCACCGCTCGCATCCGCGCATAGCCTACGACCTTTAATCTTGCTCCTATAAGGCTATAGGCGAAAACAGGCATTCTCGCCGCTACCTGCAAAACCCTTATAAATACGTGTCTCACAGCGTCGCATTTAGGTTTTTACATGTGTCATCAATCAGAGTTTGAGGCCCAGGCCAATCATGTACACCATGGGGTCAATATCGATATCCGCCTCCAAATTGAGTCCAACATCTAAATCAATTTTAGCCGTCGTATCAATATCCGCCTTCCAAACCGACATATTCAAACTTAAAGAGTCACTCAATTGAAAGTCTGCGCCAATTTCAAATGCTAAACCGAGAGAGTTGTCCAGCTTCACACTGCCAGAACCAAGTGCGGCTTCGGTTTGAGAATTTAATTCCTCACTAAAAAAAATCGTATAGTTAATTCCGACACCAATGTAAGGTTGAAATCTGTTGGCCGATGCTAAAGGAAAATATTGCAAGCTGAGCGTCGGTGGCAGATGTTTTACATCAGCAACATCTAGTGAATTGGGCAGTGCGAGGGCAGATCCGCCCTGTAGTGTTGCAGTATGTTTAAACGGCGAAGATGCCAGCAATTCAAGGCCGAGATGATTTGTTAACATATAAGTCAAGGTAAGACCTAATTGGGTATTTGCATCCACAGTAACATTCGTATTTGGAATAGAGCCTATTTGTTGGACGAAAAGATTGTTGCTGCTAGAGTCTGGATCGGCTTTGGCTATGCCAGCGCGCACGATCAGGTCACCTTTTTCATGAGCAACGACATTAGCTGAACTAATAGAAATAATTAAACTTAAAGCTGCTACGGATGTTTTCAAAATCTTATTAACCATTACTTTTTCCTACCCCGTTTTTGACAATCTAATTAGCCCATTTTATCTATACGGACAAAAAAATTAATGATTTGAATCAATCGATGTTGTTTAAGGAATTAATTTTATTTTTTGGAAGTTCGAGGTGTTTTTTTGGGTTTTAGATCGACTTAAGAGTTCTCAAATAAAAAGAAGAGCCGCATAATTTAGATCATTGGACCTAACTATTTGGGGCTGAAAAAGGAAAGGGCAACGGATTTTTACCGAGTTCAACACACTGCAATTTAAATAAAATTTTGAAATTATTTAATCATGCATTGATTTCGGCCATTGTTTTTCGCCTCATACATTGCTTGATCTGCACGATCAAAAACCAAATCAATATTATCGTTGTCGATAAATTCGCTGATGCCTACCGATACGGTGATAGACACAGGATTATTTTTAAAATGAAAAGGTGTTTTTTCAATCGCTTCCCGGACCTGATTCATGACCATAATCGCATCCTGCTTAGCGGTTTCCACCAACAGAATCACGAATTCTTCACCGCCGTAACGGGTAATAAAATCGACCTCTCTAAGGCGTAGTTGCAGCGCCTTGCTGACCAATTGAAGTACTTTGTCGCCTGCTTGATGGCCAAAGTTGTCGTTAATCTTTTTGAAATGGTCAATATCTACAATAGCCATACTTAATGGGTTTTTATATCGAAGCCAACGAGTATATTCGTGATGAGAACGCTCGTTATAAGCTTCACGATTTGGCAGCCCAGTTAAGGCGTCTGTTTGTGCTTTTTGTTTTTGCTCGACTAAATTTTCGCGAGTTTTCTGCGCATCTTTTTCAAGTAAGGTCGCATGTTCAAGGAGCACTTTTATTTGTTCCGATAAAGAAGTCTGACCCGGCTCTTGTGAAACCGGAGGAGTAACAACGACTTTTCGTATTTTGAGTATCTGATCATTCACCGACGATTTTAATGCTTCGAGCTCCGTTGCACGATCGACATGTACAGACAACGCTGTTAATTCACTGTCAATTTCCTTTTGAAAACTCTCTTGAGACTTTTGTTCTTCAGACAATGTAACAGCCGCGGTACCGGCAATATTTTGAATTTCGAGTAATTGTTGGTTAATTTGCAAAAGGTATTTTCCAAACTCATCATTAGCCGCTAAGTGCGACTGCATAAATAGATCTCGAATGTCTTCCAAGGTCGGCACTAGATCGCGCCAATTTAAGCCTCTTTTAATGCGTGAACGAGCATTATTAATTTTTTCTTCAACACAGCTGGCGGGCTCAATATCATCTAGTAGACGTTTTAATACCTCGCTTACTTTTACGGCCAATAATTGCTGGTCGATCTGGAAATTGTTTGTTGCCACTTCCGATTGCAGCTCTATAAATTCTTGCTTAGCGCCTGCTGTTGAGTTTGAATCTAATGGGGTTTGTACCGAAGACTCATTACTTGATTTCGTAACGAGTATTTCGCTTTGTTTTTGCTCTTCTATCTTCGAATCTTTCCCACCTAGAAGCTTGGTCAAAAAACTTTTACGAGGCTCATCTGGTTTACTCAAAGCGATCTCTAGCAAAGCGGATATTTCTTCGAAGATCGCAGCATGTTGATCTTGTTTTTCTAAACGCGATTTCAAACCACGCAGTAACTTTTTGAGTCGCGCATTCACATCACGAGGGACATCTAATTTCTGAATAGTGAGGCAGATTTCTTCTACTGATTTAAACAGGCGTTCGTCGTTGTGCGCTTTACGTTTTTCAAAAGCAAGTAGGGCTTCTTCGACAACGACCAAGCGATTCTTAAGGGGTTTCTGAACGGATGCTTTTAAGTGGTCGCGTAAGGCCGCCAATACCAGATCAAGTTCAGAATCCATCCCGTCGGCAACCAAACTCACACGCAGTAATGCGCGTCGGAGCTGCTCCTGATCTTGCTGATGTTGTCTTTCTTGGATTTCTTGACGATCGACTAAATCGAGGTATTTCTCTCGCCACTCCAGCCTTTTCTCTTCTTCCATTTGCAAACCATCTTTGGATACCCTGTTTTATAGGTAAGTATAGACAGTGTTCGGAAGATAGCCCTGAAACGAAAAAAGCGCCAAATAGGCGCTTTTTAACGGTTCTTAGTAGGCCGCCTTAGGGTTATTCGCCGCTGCGTTCCGATCTGATCTTTTCAATAAGATAATCAGCGACTTCTAACATTCGAGGCAAATCATTGCCCATGTAATGAATCTTATATTGGCCACCAATAATAATCTCGGGCGTTCCTTCAACTAGATATTTACCAATGCGAACATCCGACTGGGCGATGAAATTCTGGATCCCTGGCGAGTTAAAGGTTTTAGTAAACACCTCTTTATCAACACCATTTAGAACGAAAAGATCACCAATTTGCTTTTCATTAAATAGAGGCTTTCTTTGAACATGTATCGTATTGAAGATTTGTGGATGAAGTTCATCAAGCTTGCCCAAAGCTTTTGCGGTGTAATAAGCACGAGCGAGATTTATTTTATTTGGATTTTTAAACCCTACTGGGAGATCAACAAATACTACATCTTCAGGAAGGTTTTTCTTCCAAGGCTCAATCACACCGCTTAAGGCATAACAGGCAGGACAGTCGTAGGCGAAAGGTTCGGCGACTTCTATTTTTTTCGGGTTAGTTGTGCGCACAGGATTTTCAAAAACAATATAATCTGTGCCTTCAACATACGGCCCGGCCGCAAAGCTTGTAAATGTAAGTACCGACAAGGCTATAGCGATTACACATTGTTGAAATATTTTTCTCATGACAGCTCCACTTTTACTTGTTTTTTTCAGTTCGAATTTTGTTAATGAGATAATCAGTGATTTTAATCATATCTTGGTGGGTCACTAAATTTTCTTCTTGTTGAATTAAATATTTACCGTCTACCACTATGGTCGGTGTGCCACCTATATCGTAATCCTGTGCTCTTTGATTCGCCATCTGGACATTATTCGTTACCTCCGCGGAGCCAAACAGTCCAGCTACTTGGTCCTTTTCTACGCCATATAAAGAAAAAAGGTTTGAGATTTCATCCGCACTTGCCAAACGTTTTTTATCTATATTTATAGCGTTAAAGATCGCCTGGTGGACATCATCGACGACGTCCAAAGCATCCGCGACATAAAAAACTCTTGCATGAACTTCCATGATGGGAGCCCACATTGCCGGCATACGAATAAAATTCACATCGTCTGCAATTGTATTTTTCCATTCAACAACTAAAGGTTCGAAATAAAAACATGAACCGCAGCCATACCAAAAAAGTTCAACTACTTCGATTTTCGAAGGGTCTGCAACAGGTACCGGCTCTTCAATGACTCGATAATGAACGCCTGCTTGGTAGGGAGCATCAGGCTGGGCTTGTGGGGAATCTTCCGCTTTGTTTGTGCAACCGACCAAGCCTACAGCGATAGTAGTGAGGATCAGAGTTATCGTTGATAAAGCTCGCATATCTACCTCGACGCGTTTACTGGAGAATTAAAAAATACCAGCCTAAAAGTTTATTGTTTTTCTAAATCAAAATTTGTGGCATATGTTTAATGGGAAAATTTCCTCGTTTGAATTTCATCAATGCAAGCTCGCTTCATGTTACGAATCGACGTGGGCGCTATGCTATTCGCGCACTGTGCTATTTAGAATTCAAACCTGAAGAGTTACCCAAAAATTTCGATAAGCATATCGCTAAGGTGTAAAGACACGAAAGGGCCAGAGGTGTTCCTATCATCTGGCCCTTTGCTATAGAGGAAACGGATAATTAATGTAAACCAGCCGTAAAATTAGCGACTGCCGCAATCTCTGCATCACTCAAACGCTGAGCAACCTGCCGCATCACTTGGCTTTCACCGTCGTTTAATCTTTCACCTGCTCGAAATGCTTTCAACTGCTTTTCTACGTAATCTGAAAATTGGCCACTCAATCGTGGATAACCTGCGGGCGCATTCCCTTTACCTGTCGGAGAATGGCAACCGCTACAAGCTGGTACGCCGGATTCTGGATTGCCGTAGCGATAAAGCTGCTCACCCAGTACCAGGGCATCAACTTCAGTGCCACTATTCAGCTTAACAGTTAATTCTTTGGAACCACTTAGCTGCATATTCTGACTCGCATAATAAGCAGAAATATCTTCAAGATCCTGTTCTGAGTAGCTATCCAATAAACCTGTCATTTCAGCAATCACACGCTCGCCTTCTTTTATGTCCTTCATTTGCTTCAATAAATAAGCTTCACCAAGACCTGCAAGACGAGGGAACTGAGGTGTCACGCTGTTTCCATCCTCGGAATGACAGGCTATACATAGGCTAGAGTTTTGTTTGCCAGCCTCAGCATCGCCTGCTGCATGTAGGTATGGGGCGCAAACTAGGAGTCCGAGCGCAACGACTGTGAGCTTGTAAATGTTGGTCATCGTTAATTCCGTCTTGATTTGTTGGTAAAGAATGAGAAAGTCATTAAGGCTGTGGTCATGGCCGATATTCCCTGGCCACATAAGCGAGGCCATCATTTATCCTAAGAGGACAAGGTGCCGCCGCAGTGCAGTCTTTAAAGGCCGCGTATTATATACTAACGACGAAATAACACACCATTTAACAAGCAAGCCCTTATAATCTAGCTCATTTTTTTGATCTCATAGAAAATTGGCTAAAATCTCACCTCGTTATTGGATCTTAGATCAAAGCCGGTCTCAACACTAAAATAGCATCTAACTCCAAATAATCAGCATTCCAATTTAGGTTTTAAACTCTTGCATACTCCCCTCAACTACCAAAGTGCGCTATTTACGCAAAGTGCCCCCTCCCTCGCACAATGTCCTGGGGATACGGGGTGTGAAGTCGCGTTTGCTGGACGTTCAAACGCTGGGAAATCCAGTGCCATTAACGCCCTAACGAATAACAAAAAACTGGCACGAACCAGTAAGACGCCTGGCAGAACTCAATTACTCAATTTTTTTGATTTAGGAAATGATCGTCGCTTGGTGGACTTGCCTGGCTATGGTTTTGCGAAAGTGCCGCTTGCGACCAAACAGCGCTGGCAAAAAAACTTAGCGGAATATATGAAACAAAGAAAGAGTTTACGCGGACTAGTACTGCTCATGGACATACGTCATCCTCTGCAAGAGTTCGACACAGACTTACTGAACTGGGCAGTAGAAGTTGAAATGCCGGTTCACATTTTATTAACAAAATGTGACAAGTTAAAACCAGGCAACGCGAAATCAACTCTTTTGCAAGTCAATGCTCATTTAGAACAAGCCGGTGTCGATGACTTAGTCAGCGCACAGACTTTTTCTTCTCTAAAGAAACAAGGTTTGCAAAACCTAAAGCAATGCCTTGATCAATGGCTAGCGCCTACAGAAACCGCCGAGCAAGAATAATACAAATGATATGGCGGTTTTTATTTTCACAGCAGAATAAAAAAACCCGATAGCTTGGGGAAACTACCGGGTTTAAAATACCAGCACTCTTGGGGCCGAGCACCGGAAAAGTTGAGACACATTGGGCATATGCCCCAACATTGCGTTCGACCAAGACCCTTCACATTTGTTCCATCGATTAATTCAAACTATTTTTTGAATAAAAAAAGGCCCTAAACACATTAGGGCCATCCTGGAATTGAGTCTTGCTTAGGTGACAAAACATGCCAAAAAAATAGGAGAGTAAGATACCAATACTCGATTGGTCCATTTTGAGACTAAATCAATCGATTTTAGTTCGCAGCATTCACGAAATTTAATCGCAAAAACTAATTTTTATAAAAATTTGGTCTTTTAACAGCAGCAGATCTTTACTTTTTTTAATAAAAAATTTCGGATTGTCCTTTTAATGTGCTTCGTCCCAATTATCACCCACCCCTGCTTCCACGAGTAAAGGAACATCAAGAATAAGTGCATCACTCATCAATTTGCATAAAGTCTCAGATACTGTGTCGACTTGATCCGCTTTTACCTCCAACACCAGTTCATCATGAACTTGCATAATCATTTTCGCGGAAACTTTTTCAGATCTTATCCAATTATCAACTGTAATCATCGCCAACTTAATAATGTCTGCTGCGCTTCCTTGCATCGGCGCATTGATAGCAGTCCGTTCTGCTGCCTGACGACGCATGCCGTTCTTATCATTGATCTCTGGCAGGTATAAGCGTCTTCCACAGATGGTTTCAACAAAACCCTGTTCTCTAGCAATTTGCCGAGTTTTTTCCATGTAATCCGCAACACCGGGATAACGTTCGAAATATAAATCGATATATTCTTGTGCCTGCTTGCGACCAAGGTGTAACTGTTTAGCTAAACCAAACGCAGACATGCCATAAATTAAACCAAAGTTAATCGCTTTAGCACTCCGGCGCTGGTCATCAGTAACCTCGTCCAACGCCATACCGAAAACCTCAGCCGCCGTCGCCCGATGAACATCCAAATTTTCCGCGAACGCGCTCAACAGGCCTTTATCTTGAGAAAGATGGGCCATAATGCGTAATTCAATTTGCGAATAATCTGCCGCTAGAATTTTGTAACCTTTCGGCGCAACAAAGGCTTTTCTTATCCGTCGCCCTTCTTCGGTTCGAATAGGAATATTTTGTAAGTTTGGATCTGTCGAAGAAAGCCTGCCTGTCGCCGCCACCGCTTGATGATAAGAGGTATGAACACGACCGGTATTGGGGTTGGCCATCAAAGGGAGTTTATCGGTGTATGTGGATTTTAGTTTCGACAATCCTCGATAGTGAATTAACACTTTAGGCAAAGGGTAGTCTAGGGCAAGTTCTTGCAATACTTCTTCCGCAGTTGAAGGTGCTCCTTTTGGCGTTTTTTTAATAACGGGTATTTCCAACTTTTCAAACAAAATAGCGCCGAGTTGTTTTGGCGACCCCAAATTAAATTTTTCTCCCGCCATTTCATAAGCCGTATTTTCAAGCTCTAATAATTTTTCGCCCAGCTCATGGCTTTGTTGATTTAGAGCAGCGACATCGATTAATGCACCTTGCCGCTCAATTCGTGACAACACGGGTAGAAGAGGAATCTCTATCTCTTGAAATACTTTTTTTAAGCTCGGCGTGTCTTCAAGTTTTGGCCATAAATGTTGATGCAGTTGCAAAGTAACGTCTGCATCTTCTGCGGCATAAGGCGCAGCTTGTTCAATTGGAATTTGATTAAAGGTTAATTGTTTTGAACCGCGCCCGGCAACATCCTCAAAGTGTATTGTTTTACGCGCTAAGTATTTTTCCGCCAAGCTGTCCATGTCATGGCGGGTGGCAGTGGAGTTAAAAATGTAGGATTCCAACATTGTGTCAAAAGCGATGCCTTGTAATTCGATATCATGATTCTGTAAAACGCTTTTGTCGTATTTTAAATTTTGTCCTACCTTTTTTAACTTTGGATTCTCGAGCAGGGGTTTTAATTTCGTTAAGGTCGCCTGAAAATCTAATTGTTGTTCAGCGCCGGGGTAGTCGTGAGCTAGCGGTACATAGGCCGCTTCTCCTGCTGTAACCGCAAAAGAAACGCCGACTATTTTTGCTTGCATGTAATCAAGGCTGGTGGTTTCGGTGTCGAATGCAAATACATCTGATTTTTTTAACTTCTCTAACCACGCATTCAGCGTTTTTTCATCGTTAATTGTCGTGTAATTTGATGGTCTTTTTGCCGGTGTAGATTCTTCATCCGATGACGAACTGCCGCTGGCCAATTCATCAACCCACGATTTGAATTCTAGATCCTGAAAAATTTCGAGTAACTTTTCTTTATTTTCTTCCTCAGCAACTAACTCACTAGGGCCGCACTCAAGCTCAACATCTGTTTTTATCGTTGCTAATTCGTAAGACAAAAAAGCTTTATCTTTATTGTCTTCAAGTTTTTTAGCCAAGGTTTTCGCGCCGCGTATATCTAAGCCACTCACCGCATCTAATTGTTGATAAATATTTTCCAGGCTTCCGAGACCTTGTAATAAACCTAAGGCTGTTTTTTCGCCGACGCCTGGAACACCAGGAATGTTATCGATCTTGTCTCCCATCAATGCGAGAAAGTCGATGATTAGCTCTGGAGGAATACCAAATTTATTAATCACGCCTTCTCTATCAAAGAGAGTATTCGTCATCGTATTCACTAAGGTCACATGAGGGCTAACCAACTGAGCCATATCTTTATCGCCAGTTGACACCACCACATGATGGCCTTGTTCAGTGGCTTGCGCCGCTAAGGTTCCAATAACGTCGTCGGCTTCAACATCGTCAATAATCAATAAGGGCAAGCCCATGGCTTTAACGATGTCGTGAATTGGCTGCACTTGGCTGCGCAACTCATCGGGCATCGGAGGCCGATTTGCTTTGTATTCCGCAAAAATTTTATCGCGGAATGTTTTTCCTTTTGCGTCAAAAACCACAGCGATATGACTACCGGGGTAATCTTTTTGTAGCTTTCGCAACATGCTGGTGACGCCTTTAATTGCACCTGTAGCTTGGCCTTTGGAATTTGCTAAAGGAGGCAAGGCATGGAATGCCCGGTATAAATAGGAAGAGCCGTCAACTAGAACGAGGGGAGAATCTGCAGTGGTCATAATATTTTTTATTTACTATTTGAAAGAAGATGCAAGGATACACGACTTATTTGAATAACGACGGATAGATACGAATAGAAAAAACCTTTAATCAGCGTTTAAATTCGAGTGAATATGCGGTTTTAATTAGTTGGTAAATGTCGCTTTTTTGTCCGCATACCGCTTTTTTTGAACCCTGTCGCGCTTATGACAGTTTTATGTCGCACACTAAAGTACGCACTTGTCACAAAACTTTACAATTAAATTTTCCTTTTCTGAGAATTGTCTACACTTAATATTGTGCTGTTTAGTTGAACAAAATTTCTGCTAATTGGCCATCAGGAAAAACGTGGTTTTTTATCTTTTAGTTCTTCAAAAGGGGAGTAGTCTTGGATAAATTAATTTTTTCTCAATCAGGGGTTTATCGACTTTCACAACTGGCGAGTCAGGTACACAGCATCACCGGTATGCGCCATAAGTTATCCGATCAAAGTTCAATGATGGAGTTGCTTCGTGATTGTGCAACCTCCAATCACAGTGTCATTCAGGAGCATTTTGCCGCTTTTAGTAGCGAGCTTGATTCCACACAAGTTAGCTCTCTCGTAGCCAACGGTGTAAGACCGCGAGTATCTAGCCACACCCATTAATCAGCCGCAAAACAGGCGGACATCGCTTCGGCGATGTTCGTCATTAATTGACGATAGCTCGTTATCGCCTCATCAGCAGCCAATAAATCTAGCGCATAAGTTTGTAACGCCAATCGTTTAGCAATATTTTTAACGCTAGATGAGTGATGGGTGCTTTCAACAAACAAACAGCGAGGACGGAGAAGTTTATCTGATTCGCTTCCAGGCCTTTTTTCTGCGCTAACATCATAAGCCGCTAACAGTTGTTGTAATTCGTATAAACGTTTCGCGCCCACAGCCTGCTCAGGGCTCCTGGTTATCCATGCTAGCTGATTCAAGTTGAATGCCTCAACTAAGTAATGGTAGCCGTCGTGGTAAACCAAAAACGGGGTTTGCTTATGGGGGAGAAACGTTTCCTCGAGCTCAAGCGCGAGATTACGGTAATCACCTAGTACCCGCTCTAATTGACGACGAATAAACGCTTCTTGCTCTGGCGATTGCTCAATTAAAAATTGTGCGATCTTATTTGCCATTTGCTGCGCTTGCTCTGGATCTAGCCAAATATGAGGATCATCGCCATGTTCATGGTCACTTCCCGCACTCTTGCCCTGTTCTTTATCTTCAGCATTTTCGGTGAGCGTGAGCACTTGCTTACTCAATTTTTGCCTTACTGGTCTTTGAAGAAAGTGTTCGAGTTCAGGGCCCATCCAAATTAACAGATCTGCTTTAGAGATGGCTGCCATATCAGACACTCTGAGAGAGAAATCGTGAGGTGAACTGCCTGGCTGCACCAAAACGCGGACATTAGCTCGATCTGCCAGTAAATCATCCACTATCAGTGCAATAGGCTTGATACTGACGACGATATCCTTCACATCGGGATTAGGCTGAGCATAAACGCCCATCGCACTAAAAATACCAATCAGCAAAGCCAAACTGACATTGTTCACGTTAGTCTTCATAAATATACATTCGCAAAAATGTTATATGATAACATAACAAACTTTTGAAATTCCCACTTAAGGCCTAAGACATAGTACTCAATTGATCCTCATTTAGAGTAGGGTGCGAAACCCAAGCTAACGGAGCTATAAATATTTAAGAAATATTATGAATGATACGCCCTTGGCATTCCGCCAGCACAACCATCAGCACTGTATTGACTCTGCAATCGCAACCGCTCGAACCCTGTGTCGGCAACGCGGCGTCAAACTTACTCCACTAAGAGAAGGTGTTTTGAAGTTGGTATGGCAAAGCCACAAACCCTTAGGAGCCTACGCGCTAATGGGCTTGTTGGAAAAAGTCATTACCCGACGCGTTGCGCCGCCAACGGTGTATCGTGCTTTGGATTTTTTAACTCAAGAACATCTCATCCATAAAATCCATTCTTTAAACGCTTTTGTTGGCTGCCCAGAACCAGAACAACAACATCAAACCCACTTTCTGATTTGCCAGCATTGTCACCAAACCCTTGAATGCGGCACAACAGAATTAAAAACCGCGATTCAAAACTCAGCGCAAAATGCTGGCTTCGTGATCGAAGAAGAAGCGGTTGAAATACTCGGCACCTGCCCAAATTGTTCGGAAGCCGACAATGACAAGTGAAAATCTTTCTACCGCTACGCGACTTGTTTCCGCGCAGGAAATTTGCCTCGCACTTGAGGGCAAAAATATTTTAAAGAACGCAAATATTGCCGTTCATTCTGGTGAAGTGGTGACACTGATTGGCCCTAACGGTGCTGGCAAATCTACCTTAATAAAAGTTATTTTAGGCTTGCTGAAAGCTGACAGTGGCGAGATTGCACGCCGTGACAATCTAAGAGTTGGCTACATGCCGCAAAAACTATTTGTCGATAGCAGCTTACCGCTAACGGTAAAACGGTTTCTATCTTTAGCCGGAAAACAGAATCGCTCGATTAATGAATGTTTAGAACTCACCGGAACACTCGCTTTAGAAAACCAATATGTACAATCGCTTTCTGGCGGTGAACTGCAGAGGGTTTTGTTAGCGCGTGCATTATTTCGCGATCCCCAGTTGTTAGTCTTAGATGAACCTGTCCAAGGTGTCGACGTCAGTGGTCAGTCAGCGCTGTATAAGTTAATCGATCAGATAAAAACTCAAACCGGCTGTGGCGTGTTGATGGTATCTCACGATTTACATTTAGTCATGGCCGCTACCGATAGAGTGGTATGTTTAAATCAACATATTTGCTGCGAAGGTAGTCCCGACAATATCAGTACCCATCCAGAGTTTTTACAACTGTTTGGAGAAACCCGTGATCCAAATATCGCTGTCTATAGCCACCACCATGACCATACACATGATTGAACGGGCTTCTTTTTATTTTCAACTAGAAAAATTTTTCGGAGCGAAGAGTGCCTGATTTTTTATTGACTGCATTGCTAGCAGGCATAGGCGTTGCGATCGTAGCTGGACCGCTTGGGTCTTTCGTGGTTTGGCGCCGCATGGCTTACCTTGGCGACACCCTCGCACATTCTGCATTGCTGGGCGTTGCACTCGGCTTGGTGTTATCGATTAATCTCAATATCGCGGTAGTCATTATTTGCGCGAGCTTAGCCCTTGTATTCGTCGTCCTGCAAAATACCCATGTCGTTGCGACGGATACTTTGTTAGGAATACTGGCTCATTCAAGTTTGGCGTTAGGCTTAATCGCTGTTGCGATGTTTACCGACAATCGTGCGGATTTATATTCTTATTTATTTGGAGACTTACTCGCTACTTCTTGGCCCGATGTCGTATTAATTTTTGCCGTCGATATTCTGGTCTTTATTTTATTGGCAATGTATTGGCGACAACTTTTATCAATGACTGTGCACGAAGAACTCGCTGAGGTGGAAGGAGTAAACGTTGGATTTGTCCGAACTTTGCTGATGTTAATCATGGCTTTGGTTATTGCTATCGCCATGAAAGCCGTGGGTGTGTTACTGATAACTGCTTTGTTAATTATTCCCGCTGCGACTAGCCGGCGCTTATCTCGCTCACCGGAACAAATGGCTTTGATCGCAATTGTTACTGGCTGCTTTGCGGTCGCTGGTGGCTTGAGCGCTTCGTTTTTTTGGGATACACCAGCGGGACCATCTATCGTAATCAGCTCAACAATTTTATTTGTGCTTTCGCTACTAAAAAAACAACGATAGTTTTGGCTTAATAACTAATCACAATTGATTGGTAAGTTGCTTTTAGTCGGGCTAAGGTAAAGTCGGCTTTAAAAAAACCATGAAATTCACCCTTAGGGTTAATTAGTATTAACTGCTCACCGTGTTGTACATGATAGTTTTCGCCTTGCATCGCTTGTTTTTGCAAAGGCACATGAAGGCTATTCGCAAGCAATTTAATCGTTAGGAATTCTCCAGTTAGTCCAACAAATTCTGGATTAAACTTCGGTACGTAAGCTGCAAGCACGTCCGCGGAGTCTCTTGCGGGATCAACAGTAACCATAACAATTTCAGTTTTTTCACGAATATCATCTTCGAGCTGACCATAAAAATTGTTGAGCAAAGCCAATGTCGTCGGGCAATATCCTGCACAGTGGGTGAAACCAAAAAATAGTACTGTCCAATGTCCTTTAAAGTTATCTTGATTTATTATTTCGCCAGTATGAGAGAGCAACTCAAATTCTTTTAATTTAGTGGGTTCTTCAAAGGTTATCGCGCCATTATTGACAAGCTCTTTTACAGTCATAACCCTCGGACTCGTCATTTTATAAACAAATGCGGATACAACAATCGCTATAAAAATTCCGATTACAATAACGGTCTTTAAGATGCCGCGTTGTGCTTGGTCCATATCACTTCTTCTTTATTGATTCTTAAAAGTTAGTTAGCTATTCAGCGGTAATATGTAGTGATCGGCTAACATCACTACAAAGAGTGCCATCAAGTAGACAATGGAATATTTAAAAGTATCCATACCCGCGCTTGGGCGATCAGTTAGCAACATAACCAGCGCCCAATAAATAAAACCAAGACCAAGCACCACTGCGCCTGCCAAGTAAAGCCAATTCAACATACCCGTTGCATAAGGTAGCAGCGTTACCGCAAACATAATTAAGGTATATAAAAATATGTGCGCTTTTGTGTAGGGAATTCCATGAGTAACCGGCAACATTGGGATATCGACTTTCGCGTACTCTGCTTTTCTATGCACGGCGAGCGCCCAAAAATGCGGTGGAGTCCAAGCGAAAATAATCAAGGCGAGTAATAAACCATGCCCCGTTACTTCACCGGTTACCGCAGTCCAACCCAATAACGGTGGCGCAGCGCCAGCAAGGCCACCGATAACAATATTTTGCGGCGTCGCGCGCTTCAAATACAAAGTATAAATAACGGCATAGCCCAAGAGAGAAGCTAAAGTCAGCCAAGCTGTTAAGGCATTAATAAATATCAGCAGGATACCCATACCCACTACGCCCATGACCAACGCGAAAATTGCTGCCTGTGTTGGCCCCACGCGGCCTTTTGCAATCGGCCGATTGTGGGTACGCGCCATTTGTTGGTCAACACGCCTATCAACTAAATGATTTACTGCAGCCGCTGAGCCAGCGCAAAACGCGATTCCTAAATTCCCAAGCACCAACACATCTAATGGCACCATACCTGGCACAGCCAAAAGCATACCAATCACCGATGTAAGTATCATTAATAACACAACGTTGGGCTTACACATTTCGTAATAGTCGTGCCAGCTTGCGCGCGTTAATGATTCTTCGATTGAGGTGGAATCGCTCATACTGTTCTCGAAAATTAAATCTTTAATTAGTTAGTTGGATGTTCTCACGAGAAATTTAAGATCTTTTAGTAATTCATTGCCGGTTTGGACATCATCATAAACCATCGACAAAGCGCCGTAGCGATGGGTTAAAAGATATTCGTGTCCTGTAAAAGGCTGAGAAATTTCACTAGTCGAACTTAAAAGATCTTGCCACTCAGAAAGATCGCTTCGCGCGTAGCGTAATTTGGGGTGTTCTTCGTTTAGAAAGTCTTCAAGCGATTTGGAAGACTGTGCAGATAAATCAATATACAGGCGTTCAAATTGATCGCCCTTATCCGAAAGGCGAGTATGAACTTGTCGGGTTAAAAAAAGCAGATCCCGACACTGGCTATCGCATTCGCCATTTACTAAAAAAATCATTCTAAATTTAAAAGGCGGTTCGGCCAGCTTGAGTAACTCGCCTTCACTGGTTCGGATGTTTGCGTCGGCAAGTGATACTGGTTCAGCTATTAACCTACCATTATTTACCGTACCAGTAGGAATGCCTATGCCGGTGAAATACATCAAGTAGGGAATAAATGTCGCAGCGATAGCTAAACCAAAAATTATAATTAGCTGGGTTCTTTTACGTTGCGGTTCAACTGTTTGTTCTTCGTTACTCACATTCTTTACTCATCTTTTATTCAGGAAATTTCTGCAGAATTACTTGTTAAATTAAAGGTGTTTTGGCTTACTAAATAGCTGCTTAATATTTGTATTCGCAAATATAAACCAAATAATTAACGCTGCTGCCATGGCGAACCACTGCACTGCATAGGCTGTGTGTTTTTCCGGCTGCACATTAATCGCCTGCCACTCTGCTTTTAGCGCTCCGATTTCACCAGCGTTTAAACGTAGCTCGTACTTAAAAAAATCTCGGTCAAGTAGCGCACCAAGTTTTAGAGGGTCGACCACCTGAATCACTAAAGGCCATTCGATATTTTGGAAATCTTGCTCCTCTAGCTGGAAAGGTTTTCCCGGCATGACATAAACACTGGCGAGAACGGATATCGTTTCTCTATTTTCAATAGTACTTGTATCTTCAAATTCACCAAACCGAGAAAAGTTTTCGGCTGCAGGTATTTTAGGTTTAACGCTTCGCAATGCTGGCGCTTCAATCCAACCACGATTCACTATTACCCATGTACCTTCGGTTGTTCGAAAGGGACTTAACACGTCGTAGCCAACTTTGCCCGAGTTGATGCGATTATCCAGTAAATAATTGTGTTGATTGTCGAAAGTCCCAGTCAATATGACGGGCGTAAATGCCAAGTCAGAATCAAGATCCAGGCGCTCAATGGTACTGGGTGCTTGTTGTGTTCGTAGTGCCAAATTTTTTTTGATCGTGCGCTTTTCCTCCGCTCGATTCAATTGCCAATTTCCTAATGCAAGCAAAATTGGCAGCATGACTACGCTTAGCAAAGTCACACGATGATTGAGGCTAAATGACAAAGACACTTTTCACTCTCATAAACCGGTTTTTACTCTCAAGGTCGTTTCTCGGCGCTTACCGCGTTAAAATGCCACGCTTTAAACCACGTAAAGTACTTTTGAGGAGCACCATCGAATGTGGCTAAAGATCATCATTGTCGGGCTGTTTATCGCAATCTTAGCGAGCTTAACCAGTGCGATGGTATTCCTGTTGAAAGATATCAACACCAGTGACTCTAAGCGAACACTATACGCTTTAGGCATCCGCATCACCCTAGCGGCATTACTCGTGTTTTGTATTTGGTATGGATACGCGAACGGCATTCTATCAAATACTGCGCCGTGGGCGGGTAAGTACTAGTACTTTAACGATCGGGTCTTCAATACTAAAAAGAACTAAAACGACGCTGACAAAAAAGCAGGCCTAAGCCTGCCTTTTTCAATATTTGTTACTGGCCTGTGGCCTTAAGAACCCAAGATATAGACGAATAAAAACAGTCCAACCCAAACCACATCAACAAAGTGCCAATACCAACTAGCGGCTTCAAAGCCGAAGCAATCATCATGATGAAAGTGACCTTTGATCATGGAGCGCAACCACATTACCAGCAACATAAAGGTTCCCATCGTAACGTGGGCCCCGTGGAATCCAGTCAACATAAAGAAAGTTGTACCGTAAACACCTGTCTCGAGAGTTAAACCTAATTCTTGATAAGCATGAATATATTCTTCAACCTGGCAAATCAAAAATGCGATGCCAAGCGCCACAGTCAAACCCAACCAAATATTGAAACCCTTTCGATTCGCTTTTTTCAAGGCAGTATGGGCGAAGTGAACAGTAAAACTAGAAGTTAGCAGTAGGATGGTGTTGATCAATGGTAAACCTTTCCAACCCATCACTTGGTCGGCACCAACGAATTGCGCCTTGTCACCGTTCGCGACCATATCTGGTGTTACTAATAAAGGCCATTCGTTAGTAAAGCCATTCCACAACAATTCATTAGTCATCAAGCTTTTGTCGCCCTCACCAGCGAGCCAGGGCACGGATAAGTGTCGCAAATAATACAAAGCCCCAAAAAACGCGGCGAAGAACATCACTTCAGAAAAGATAAACCAGCCCATGCCCCAAACATAAGAGCGCTTAACCTGTGCGCTGTTCATGCCTGCCATGTTTTCGCGAATCACCGTACCGAACCAGTTCCACATCACTGTGGCCATAACGAGTCCGCCACAAAAGAACGTGGTCATGCCAATGCTGTTGCCGTTAATCCAATTACCAGCACCGAAAACCGTTAAAAATAAACCGATACTTGCAAATATCGGGAACTTACTCTGTTCAGGGACGTAGTAGCTTGATTCGCTCGTCGCATGATCTGAGGACATTGATTTTCTCCAACTATTTAAAATCAACGGCACAGCCGTTTTTTACTATTAAGCCAAAAGTTGTGTCACGAAATAATTAACGCGAACTCAACTCCGTTTTATATTCTATGTTTGCTGCTGTTTCAGTTTCTGTAATGTCAAAAATTGTATATGACAAAGTTATGTTGGTAATTTTTTCCGGTAAGTCGGGATCAACATAAAACTGCAAAGATAAATCTGCACTTTCGCCAGCAGCCAAAGGCTGATTATTAAAACAAAAACATTCCATTTTTTTGAAATAGCTACCAACAGTATTTGGCACGAAGCTCGGTACTGCACGCGACACCATATTTCTTTCTGTGGTGTTTTTCGCAAAATAGCTGGTGTTAGCGATTTCGCCAGGTTTTACTACCATTACCGCATCGTTAGGTTTAAATTCCCAGGGCATCTGCTCATTGTTTGTTGCAATAAAAGTCACCCGCACGGTACGAGCTTCATCAACTTCTACTTCTTTAGGTGCCGCAGCAAGGGTAGAGCCTTTGCCATTCAAGCCGGTAATTTCGCAAAACACATCGTAAATAGGCGGTAAAACGTAAATGGCAAATACAAACATGGAAACAGCCAGCAGCGATAATTTCGCTGCTGTTTTGGTAACACTTTTTTCTGTTTTTGTATCTGTCATTACTGCTAACTACCTCACCCCCACAAAACACTCTTGAGGGTTTATTTAACTTCTGGTGGTGTACTAAAGGTATGGTAAGGAGCGGGTGAAGCTACAGTCCATTCAAGACCTTCCGCGCCATCCCACACTTTTTCTCGCGTTTCTTTCTTGCCACCAACAATTGCCGAAATAACATTGAACAAGAACATTAGCTGCGACAAGCCAAACATAAACGCGCCAATACTCGATATCATATTGAAGTCTGCAAATTGAGTGGAGTAATCAGGAATACGTCGTGGCATTCCTGACAGACCAACAAAGTGCTGTGGCATAAATGTTAAGTTGAAACCAACAAAGGCAATCCAGAATTGCGTTTTACCCAAGGTCTCGTTGTACATTTTACCGGTCCACTTAGGTAACCAGTAATAAACCCCGGCTTCCATACTGAAGATCGCACCAGCAACCATCGTGTAGTGGAAATGGGCTACAACAAAGTAGCTATCGTGATACTGAATATCGGAAGGCGCGATGCCCAACATTAATCCAGTGAAACCACCCATGGTAAATAAAACTACGAAAGCGATGGAGAACAACATCGGTGTTTCAAAACTCAAAGAGCCTTTCCACATCGTGGTAATCCAGTTAAATACTTTCACGCCCGTCGGCACCGCAATTAACAGAGTCGCGTACATAAAGTACAGCTCACCTGCTATTGGCATTCCCACCGTGAACATGTGGTGAGCCCAAACGATGAAGCTTAAGAACGCAATACTTGCGGTTGCGTAAACCATCGAGGAATACCCAAACAATGGCTTGCGCGAAAACGCGGGAATAACCTGAGATACAACACCGAACCCAGGCAGGATGATGATATAAACCTCGGGATGCCCAAAGAACCAAAATACATGTTGGAATAAAACCGGATCACCACCACCAGCGGCATCAAAGAATGATGTACCGAAGTGAATATCCATCAACATCATGGTTACCGCACCCGCAAGAACCGGCATTACCGCGACTAATAAGAATGCAGTAATCAACCACGTCCAAACGAACAAAGGCATTTTCATTAAAGTCATGCCAGGTGCACGTAAGTTTAAAATGGTCGCAATAATATTAATGGAGCCCATGATGGAAGAGGCACCCATAATGTGAACGGCAAAAATAAAGAAGGTAACCGTTGGTGGGGCATAAGTTGTGGATAAAGGTGCGTAAAAAGTCCAA
This sequence comes from Aurantivibrio infirmus, assembly GCF_054767315.1. Taxonomy (NCBI): domain Bacteria; kingdom Pseudomonadati; phylum Pseudomonadota; class Gammaproteobacteria; order Cellvibrionales; family Cellvibrionaceae; genus Aurantivibrio; species Aurantivibrio infirmus. The sequence continues at coordinate 30,945 of NZ_BAAFSK010000006.1, read as the reverse complement.
CCAAAGTTAGGAGCACCACCTTCCATGAAGAATGTTGAGGTCAACATTAAAAAAGCAAAGGGAAGAATCCAAAAGCTCCAGTTGTTCATGCGCGGCAAAGCCATGTCTGGAGCGCCAATCATTAGCGGTACCATCCAGTTTGCCAAGCCTACGAAGGCCGGCATAATTGCCCCGAAGACCATCACCAAACCATGCATGGTTGTCATCTGATTAAAAAATTCTGGTTCGACTATTTGCAAACCGGGCTGAAATAATTCCGCGCGAATAACCATCGCGAAAAATCCACCCAATAAAAACATTGCAAAACTAAACCAAAGATAAAGTGTACCGATGTCTTTGTGGTTAGTAGTAAACAACCAACGACCGATGCCTTTTGCAGGACCATGTGCCACTGTTTACCCTCCTATTAATTTGATTGTAGAACGTCTACGGGCTGCATTGAGTCGCCCATATCGTTACCAAACGCGTTGCGCTGGTAGGTGATTACAGCAGCAATATCGACTGGCGATAGCTGCTCTCCAAATGCTTGCATCGCCGGGTTTTCCTGGCTGCCATTTTTTACAATATCTAAATGAGCAGCGATTGGACCCCTTGCAATAGCGCTACCACGGATGGCGGGAAACACTCCCGGAACCCCATCTCCTGTAGCACCGTGACATGCCGAGCAAGAACGGTTGTAAACACCTTCACCACGCTCTAACAAATCTTCAAAAGTAAACGTTTGGCTGGTTAGCTCCGCGAGAGCGGCAGCCTCAACACGCCTCTCTTCAAGCCAAGTGTTGTATTCAGCTTCTTCAACCGCTTTTACAACAATAGGCATGAAACCATGGTCCTTACCACAAAGCTCAGCGCACTGACCACGATAGATGCCGGGCTCTTCTATATACGCCCAAGTTTCATTTACGAAACCCGGAATAGCATCTCGTTTTACTCCCAAATCAGGAACCCACCAAGCGTGCAAAACGTCGTTTGCTGTAATCAAAAATCGAACTTTCTTTTTGATGGGAAGAACTAGGGGCTTGTCGACTTCGAGCAAGTAATTTGGAATGGTATAAGGATCGATACCTGAGTCTAGCTGTCTCGCTTCATTGTGTTCTTGATCCAAGCTAGAAAAGAATTTTACGTCTTGTCCAAGGTATTCATACTGCCAACGCCATTGATAACCCGTAATAACAATGTCCATGTCTACGTCGGCTTCAGTATCATAAATATCGATAAGCGTTTTGGTGGATGGGAAAGCCATCGCGACAAGAATGACGAATGGAACAACTGTCCAAGCGATTTCTACCCCAAGGTGCTCATGAAACTGTGATGCCTGATGACCTTTGGATTTCCGATGCGCGAACATCGTCCAAAATAGCGCGGAGAACACAACCACACCGATCACAACACAGATCCAGAAAATTAAATTGTGCAACCAAAAAATATCTTTACTAATTGGTGTCACACCCTGGGTCATATTGACCCCCCAACGCTCTGCCTCTTGTGCAACGGCCTGATGGCAAGAAATCACCATCAGAATTGCTAGGCCAAGCAGCTGGTGGAAAAGCGGTTTAGCTCTTCTCAACATCGCCCATACTCTCCGTATTACTAATTTAAACTATTGAAAAACACTGGTGTATTAATGATAAAAGCAGACAGATTGGATAACCGCTACTAAATCGTACAAAGGATTACTTAAAGAAAGACTGTCTAAGCACCAATTCGGATACTTATAGACTGCATGTCAGCCCTTAATATAAGTCCTAAGCAATAAACTAATTATCGAGTCTTTTGCTACCGCCAAGCGGCGTTTAACCAAACCCTAGGCGCCATTCGAAGCGCGTTAGGGGGCCACATAACCCTACAAAAGTCAATGTTTTAGTGTGGTTTCCCACCAACACATCTCTTGATCTGGGGCGACTGCGGCGCGTATTTTACAGAGTTAAAAAAAAATTTCAGTAATTATCGGGACTTATTCTCAAAGGGGAGTTTCGTAATTCTAATTCGAGTACGCGTCAAGCAGTTCGAACCATCTTATGAAAGACACTGGATTTGTATCAGTACAGTTGTTCCTTTGCTAATAAATGCGCCCCATTCTAATGATTGCTGGATACAAAACACTCAACGTTGGTTTGAGAGCCCGTCCTTTAGTTAGAAGGATCGGTTCTTAATCTCAACTTGTTTTTGGTCAGTTTTAGGTTATTTTTAATGTGTACAAGACTTTGGCAACACCCTGTTTGTTAAGTTTTTGTCCTAGTCCACACCATTAATTTATTAGGCTCGCTACCATTTCCACGTATCGAACCCACGTCGTACTGGAAGTTATGGCCAAATCAAACACTATGCTAATTCGTGACACCATCAAGGCCGCCAAGCTGCAAAAGGATCAGCTGGCTCAATTGCACACCTTGATAACGGAAAACATACCACGACTACATGGCTCAATAAATCTACCGGAAAAAAATCCAGAATCTGCATTAGTGAATTTTGTAGGCCGCTACATCGATCATGTACCAAATTTTTTAGATGCCGTACGCGGATTAACAAAAGAGGCCGGTATTGACGATTACGCCTCAATATTTTTGGATACAGCCGAAGAGTTTTTTATAAAGCCACCGGAAGTCATCGCAAGTCATTCCGGCATGATGGCTTTAATGGATCAATCTTATCTCGCGCACCGGTTGATAGAAGAAGTTAATGATCGGGTAGTGGGCCGCTGCGGTATTCCCTTAACGCCAATGGATATGACCACTGCAAATTTAATCGTTCATCAACTTATTGGTGAACCTTTCGCAAATGACCTAGATTTTATTATTCACTATTCCCTAGAAAGCCACATGGATAGCGAATCTTCCTTAAATAATCCGGCGTTCAAAAAATACATTGCCGATCACAAAGAACGGGGCTGGAAGCTTGAGATTGCCCGCTGGCCATGCTTAGCGGAAGATCTTTCGATTCGTCTTAATTTCAGTGCGGGTGCTGATTCAAAAGATATTCACTAAATTTACTTCGAGTATTCGTCCTACTCTTTTGAAGGCAAAATCTTAATTACTTGCACAGCAGATCGTTCAGCATCTTGTTGGTTAACTTGGTTCACTCGTGTTGGTAACTCATCCTTCTTTTCTTGAAAATCTGACGCCTCTTTAAAATCACAACTGACACATTCACGATGCTTGAATTCTGTGTCCGCTTTTTGAATTACGATGATAGTATCCATTTCTCCGCACTTCGGACAAACGGCTCCCGCAATAAAGCGCCGCTTATCCGGGTTCACGGCTTTTCCACTTCACTAGAAATTCCAGAATGCCTTAACAACGCTTGTATACTAGGCTCTCTACCGCGAAAGTTTTTAAATAAAACCGATGCATCTTCAGAACCGCCTTTTTCAAGAATGTTTTTTAGAAAACTATCGGCAGTTTGCGAATCAAAAATTCCTTTTTCTTCAAATAAAGAAAATGCATCGGCCGAAAGTACTTCTGCCCATTTATAGCTGTAATAACCAGCGGCATAACCACCAGCAAAAATATGAGAAAAACTATTCTGAAATTTGTTATAAGTTGGCGGAGTTAATACTGCAACCTTCTCTCGAATCTCATCGAGTAGACTTTGTGGGCCTTTAGGCTTGTTCGGGTCGTATTCCAAATGAAGTCGGAAATCAAATAATGAAAATTCGATTTGTCTAACCATTTGCATAGCGGACTGATAGTTTTTTGCTTTTAACAATTTGTCGAGTAAGGACTTGGGCAAGGGTTCGCCACTGAGGTAGTGACTAGAAATTAATGGGATAACTTCTTCTTGCCAACACCAATTTTCTAAAAATTGGCTCGGCAACTCTACCGCATCCCAAGCTACACCATTAATTCCGCTCACCGAAGAACAATCTATTTTGGTAAGCATATGGTGTAAGCCATGTCCAAATTCATGAAATAAAGTCGTCACGTCATTGTGAGTTAGCAAGGATGGAATTTCATCGCTCGGAGGTGGAAAGTTACATGTTAAGTAAGCAACGGGGAGTTGTAATTCACTTTGTCTTTTTCGACGGACACGACACTCATCCATCCATGCGCCACCGCGTTTATTTTCTCTGGCATAGATATCCAAATAAAATCCTGCGATCTCTTTCCCTTCTCGAGTAATCCGGTAAAAACTGGCGTCCTTATGCCAAGTGCTAACTGAATCGTCTTTGACTATATCGATAGCAAATAATTTTTTGGCTACGGCGAACAAGCCTGAGATAACTTTTTCTGCTGGGAAATACGGCTTCAATTCTTCTTCGGATAGCGCAAAAACTGCCTGGCGCCTCTTTTCTGAATAATATGCAACATCCCAACTGAATAATTCTTTTACTTGATACTTATGTTTCGCAAATTCAACAAGTTCAGAAAACTCCGCTTTCGCCGCGGATATTGACGTCTCAGCAAGCTGAGTTAGAAAACTAATAACTTCGCTAGTGGAGCTAGCCATTTTCGTCGCTAATGAATATTCAGCATAATTTTTAAAGCCAAGTAAAAGCGCTAACTCATGTTTTAGCGACAATATTTCCTGAATGAGTGATTCGTTGTCCCAGGTTTTTGGATCTTTACCTGCGGAGGCCAAACCCAGGGAAGAGGCTCTGGTGGTGTAAGCACGATAAAGTTCTTCTCGTAATTTTCCATCGTCTGCATGAGTCATGACCGCTATATAGGACGGTGCATCTAATGTGATGACATAACCCTCAACCGATTTTTGTTTGGCAGCTGCTTTAGCGGCTTCAAGAGCAGATTCCGGTAAACCGCTAAGCTCATTCTGGTCTTCAATTACTTTAAACCAACCTTGTGTCGCATCCAGCACATTATTTGAAAATTGTGTTGAGAGCTCTGAAAGACGTTTTTTAATTTCCCCGTAACGGTTCTTTTCTTTTTCGGGCAAACTAACACCCGATAGTTTGAAATCACGAAGGGCATTCGTGATAGTTTTTTGTTGGGCTTGGTTTAAATTGTTGAATTCTTCGTTATCTCGTAAAGCCTGATATGCTTTATAAAGCTCTGCATTTTGAGAAAATTCAGTAATATATTCAGTTAACATTCCCAGTGCTTTTGCATAGGCTTCGCGTAATGGCTCCGAATTAACAACACCGTTTAAGTGTCCGATAGGGGACCAGGCTTTGGACAAACGATCTCCTCGTTCATCGATCACAGCAACAAGCGAATCCCAAGTCGGTATTTTTAATTCACCTAATTGTGTTTTTAACGCCTCTCGATTTTCATCAATAATCGTCGAAATTGCCGTTTCAACATCTTCCGCTTTAATTACATCAAAAAGTGGCAGGGTTGAATTAATCAAAAGTGGGTTGTTGCTATTCACAAACTTTTCCTATCTGGGGGACTCGTTGACTAAGCAGGGCTTTTTCTGTGGAAAGCAATTGTCCAGCGAGCCTTTTATTTTGTTAAACTACCGCGCAGTCTATCAAATCACTTTTCGTTAAACCAATGAAGGTTGTTACCTTATGGCATCGTTGCGGGCATATAAGGGCATTAGCCCCAGTATAGGTAAAAAAGTTTATCTCGACGCAAGCGTTGTGATCGTTGGTGATGTTGTCATCGGTGATGACTCTTCAGTATGGCCTTTTGTATCAATGCGAGGCGATGTGAATTCGATTCGAATTGGCGATCGTACCAGTATTCAGGACAATGCTGTTTTACACGTCACCCACAAAAGCACATTTTTACCAGAGGGCTGGCCATTAATTATTGGTAATGATGTCACCATTGGCCATAAAGCAACATTGCATGGTTGTACAGTCGGCAACAGAGTTTTAGTTGGTATTGATGCCATCATTCTCGACGGCGCTGTTGTAGAGGACGACGTTATGATTGGCGCAGGGACATTGGTGCCCCCTGGCAAAAAACTTGAAAGTGGTTATCTCTATGTAGGCAGCCCATGCAAACAAACGCGCAAACTGAGCGCTACAGAGATTGAACGACTAGTATATTCTGCTAAGAATTATGTAAATGTAAAAAATACTTATTTGGCGGAAGAAAAAAATTAACGCCGTGTGGGTATTATTCTTTTAACGCTTTGATAATTTCTTGCGTATTCGGCTTGACACCTCGCCAAATTCTAAATGATTCCGCTGCTTGTTCGACTAACATGCCGACACCATCAGCAACATTTGTCAGACCTTGTGTTGTTGCCCAATTTAAAAACGCGGTCGGTTTCCTACTATAAGCCATGTCGTAACAACACGTTTGTGCAGTAATTTGGTCTTTGGTAATTGCGGGTACTTCACCTTGCAAACTCATCGAAGTACCGTTAATGATTAAATCAAAAATATCATGGGGAATAGCGCTGATGTTTACCGCAAAAATGTTTCCTAGGCCTTTGAATTGATCCGCAAGCACAACCGCTTTCGCCTCAGTTCGGTTAGCGATATAAATACAATGCGGCTTTTGTTCTAACAGGGGGCCTAATACTCCACGTACGGCACCGCCAGCACCAAATATTAATATTCGCCGACCTTCTATTTGCCAACGTAAATTTTTAATCATATCCGTTACTAATCCATGGCCATCCGTGTTGTCACCAAAAAGTTGCCCCTCACTTTCGAGCTTGATGGTGTTTACGGCTCCGGCTAATTTTGCACGGTCTGAAAGAATGTCGACGTAATTAAATGCCAACTCTTTTAAGGGCAGCGTGATATTCAACCCTGAACCACCAAGCTCAAAAAATTCATTGCAGCTTTGTTCAAATTCTTCCGGCCTAACTTCTTGTTTCGTGTATATGAGGTCTTGTTCGGTTTGATGTGCGAAGGCACGATGAATTTCCGGAGAACGCGAATGAATTATCGGACTTCCAAAAACAGAATAGAGATAGGGTCCGTACATACTAGACCCAGTTTCGCGGCGGCAAGAAGCTTTCGGTAAGTTCCGCCTCTGGACTGTTGGCTTCCGCTTGCCAATCATATTCCCAGCGCACTAACGGAGGTAACGACATTAAGATAGATTCTGTTCTCCCGCCAGATTGCAAACCGAAATGTGTGCCGCGATCGAAGACCAAATTAAACTCTACGTATCGACCACGTCGATAGAGTTGAAAATTCCTTTCTCGTTCACCATAAGCAGTATTTTTTCGTTTCTGCACGATTGGCAAATAAGCGTCGATATAACTACTGCCAATTGATCGCATGAGAGCAAAACTTTTTTCAAACCCAAGTTCATTAAAGTCATCGAAAAACAGTCCGCCTATACCTCGTGCTTCATTACGATGTTTTAGATAGAAATAGTTGTCACACCACTCTTTAAAGTGAGGATAAATATTTTCGCCGAAAGGCTCGCAGGCGGCTTTCGCAGTTTGATGCCAGGCAACACAATCTTCTTCAACCCCGTAATAAGGTGTTAGGTCATAGCCTCCGCCAAACCACCACGCTGGCTCTTCGTCTTGGTCGGAATCGACAATTAAAAATCTGACATTAGCGTGACTTGTTGGAACATAGGGATTATGGGGATGAATAACCAAAGACACGCCCATTGCTTCAAAACCTCGCCCGGCAAGTTCAGGGCGACTTTCTGTCGCGGACGGGGGGAGTTTTTCACCTCGAACATGAGAAAAATTTACCCCACCTTTTTCAATGACACCGCCATCAACAATGACTCGCGTCCGGCCGCCAAAATCAGCATCTCTTGCCCATTTATCTTCCTTGAAACTTGCCTTTCCATCTTCTGAAGAAAGTTTCGCGCAAATGTCGTCTTGGAGACTGAGCAGATAATCTTTTACGGCTAATTTATCGATCGATGTCATTTCAAAGGTACCAATTGTTGGGTTAAATTAATTCCGCGCCATTGTAAACCTTGCTAAGCACTGCGCAGCACCTTCAATGTCAATAGATCTCTAATTTCTGAGGGTTTTTTTGATTTTCCCAGTTGACCAGGGGTAATAATTTTGACTGACTTGCCAAAATATCGATTAACGCTATGTCGACTTCTTGAAGCTGGCCGCCCTGCAGGATTTGCGGACGTCGAAACGATTGGGCCATTGAACGCCTTACACAAAGAAGAGGTAAGCGAGTGGTCGCTTACTCTTAAAGCTACAGATTTGTTGTTTCCAGTAATCCAATAGGGCACTTCGCCGTGATGGGGAACCAGCCAGGTCACGGGGCCAGGCCAAGTTGACTCCAACAGCTCCCGTTGTTCCTGGCTAACATTTTTGAGGTAAGCTTCAATCTGGGAGACGCTTTCAGCGACTAGAATAAGGCCTTTATCAACATCCCTTGCTTTGATTGCTAAGAGCTTTTGAACCGCTTCTGGGTTGTTAGGATCACAACCCAGGCCCCACACGGATTCAGTAGGGTAAGCAATTACTTCGCCTGCCGCCATCGCATTTGCAGCTTGAACTACCCTAGGGTTTCTAGACCAATCCATCCGCTTTTAGCTTTTCCTGTAGTGCTTTATCTTTATTTTGAACGGCTTGAGAGTTCGCGGCCCTTTCATCAAGCAAGCGTTGGTACAAGGCTTTATCTGCTACAGACAAAATTTGTGCGGCAAGATAACCAGCATTTTTGGCACCGGCTTTACCAATCGCAACGGTCGCCACCGGAATTCCGCCGGGCATTTGTACTGTCGACAACAAGGCATCTAAACCATCTAGAGAACCATCGATAGGCACGCCGATTACTGGTTTTAATGTATTAGCAGCAACAGCGCCCGCGAGATGGGCCGCCATACCAGCGGCGCAAATGAATACTTCACAACCCCGAGCTTCAGCATCTTTCACGTAGGCATGTGTGATTTCAGGCGTTCGGTGCGCCGAAGTGACTTTTGCTTCGAGCTTAATGCCCAAGGACTTTAGTACGCCAAAAGTGCTTTCCATGACATTCAAATCAGAATCAGAACCCATTAATACCGCAACGAATGCTTCGCTCATAGTAATCTTTAAACCTATCTATAGTGACTGTTAGTTATCGGGTCATTAACTTAAGTAAAAGCTAATTTATTCCCGGCTGAAAATTTGCAACACCTTACTCTTCCCCTAATATTTATAAGGGTTTTTAAGAAAAAGAATTGCAATCGTTTTATTGAAAGGCGGCAAACTTACCCTAAGTAGATTTCGGTCTCAAGTGGAGACCAAGCTTAAGTTGAGAATTATTATTTTTCGCTAGATGTCACAACACGTTGATAGCCATCATCGCTCTGTACGATTAGGCCTCTTAATTCTAAAGCAATTAATAATGATAATAATTTACCTGCTCCTAGCTTTGTTCGGTTGAGCAACACTTCAATTGTCGCACTACAGTAGTCGATATTATTGAACACTGTCCTTTCATCTCGATTTAAATCTATCCATTCAGGTGAACTGGTTTCTTGATTTTGCTTGAGTTCATCCCATTTGAATTCAATTAAACCTTGTAAGGGCTCTTCAATGTCTTGAACCTTTTCCACTAGAGTGGCGCCATCTTTGATCAACGCATGACACCCACGAGTCAAAGGATTGTGGATAGACCCTGGGATTGCAAAAACCTCTCGGCCTTGTTGTAGTGCATAGCGCGCCGTAATCAACGAGCCGCTTTTAATTGCCGCTTCGATCACTACTACGCCAAGACTCAGTCCACTAATAATGCGATTCCGTCTCGGGAAATGACTCGCGTGTGGATCCGTTGCCATAGGAAATTCGCTCAACAAAGTGCCGCCACTATCTAATATTTGTGCCGCTAAGGCCTGGTGCCGACGAGGATAAATTTTGTCGATTCCGCTTCCCAACACAGCAATAGTTTTGCCGTTCACATCCGCCAACGCGCCTTGATGCGCAGCACCATCAACACCAATGGCTAGGCCGCTCGTAATCGCAAAACCCGTGCTAGCCAATTCACGTGCAAATCGAAATGCATTTTCTCGCCCCGTCGGAGAGGGGTTGCGACTGCCGATAATTGCAATTTGCGGTAACGATAGGTTTGCTAAATTTCCTTGTGCGTAAAGCAGTGGTGGCGCTTGATGAGTGTTTTTTAACAAAGCGGGGTAACGCTCATCTTCGGAACAAATTAAATCAACCGAAAGGACTTCTAGTTGTTCTAAAATTTGTTCAGCGTTACTAATGTGTCGATTAGAGTCGGCCCAGAATTTTTTTAACGCTTGGTAGGATTCATCGGGCAGAAATTTTTCGAGGTTTTCGCTAGGTGTATTCAGGATAAGCGCAGGGTGACCAAAATGTTCACGAAGCTGCCAAAAACGCGCACAACCTATCCCAGGAAGGTTTAATAAAATGAGGTGTGCAATGAGTGAATCGCGCGAGCTATCCGCTCGCAATATTTCACGGTCCATGTGAAAGTCCTTATTAAAAAATTCAGTCCATGAATTTGATTAGTAAACAAACTACATATTTTTATTTAAAAAAGACGTTAGCAAATAATTGCGTGAATAGATATAACTAAGAACGTAAGGTCCATCAACGAAGCAAAAAAAAGCGCTAATAAAATTAGCGCTTTTTTTGCGGTCCAGATTCTCTTAACTATGGTCGCTTGATAGTGTTCATTCTCGCGATTGGCATATCCGCTTCTAATACAAGCGCGTAACTTAATTTTTCAAATGTACGGAAAACCATTAATAGGCCAGCACGTTCTTCGGGCAACACAACATTGTCATTTAAAACACGGTCTCGGATTACTTGGCCACTGTGATAAATCGCAAAAACATTGCCGACTTTAACGCCTTCTCGCTCTCCGCGATTAATAACAACAACATCCATATTGCCTACGTTATTGACTCCGCCCTCTACCGCTAAAATCGTGCCTTCAATGTCATCGTTAGGCGGTGAAGGAAAGAAGTTAGTATCAATCTTACGAACTTCTTCTATTAACAAGCGATCACCCACACGAATTTCTTGGTTGGCTCTCGTCGTTTCGGTGGTTGCAATTTGGTTTTCTACATCACGAATTTTTACAGCGGCGATATCAGTCGCCTGAACACCCAAACGTTCGCCGGTATCGGGATCAACAAATACCTCGCCTTTGCGATACACACCGTAAACAGGAATATCGGGATCAAAACTACCGCGGACATAAACGGTGTCTCCTTTGCCCGCAATCAAGCGGTTCTCCCCGCTTGCCACTACGTGAGGTGCGGCTTCGAGCTCTCCAGAGTCAACAATTCTGCTGTTAGAAAGATAGGTATTTATCGCATCAAGAGGAATCGTCGGAATCGCTTCAGATAAAGGCGTTACCCGCATATTCGGGCTTAATTTAACGGTGCCGCTTGGCGCACCGCGCTGAACTGTAATTCTTGGCCGTCCATCGAGGTAGATCAAAGTGATGACGTCACCTGGATAAATTAAATGTGGGTTAGCAATCTGAGGGTTAACGTGCCAAATCTCAGGCCACATCCAAGGAGTCTGTAAAAAACGATTGGAGATATCCCAAAGAGTATCGCCTTTAACGACGGTGTATTCGCTGGGGTAGTCATTGCGCAAAACTGGGTCTTGCTGGGCCCATCCTGAAATAGCCACTAGAGATAAGACTAAGAAGCCTAGGATTATTTTTTTCATAGAAACCTGTCCTGTTTGATTCGGCTGTTAGCCGCAATAACCGTTATACTAGTCCACCGAGCCGATTTGGCTTCTATAATTGCAATGTGACGGGCTAATTTCGCGCTATTGTTGTTGTCTATTTGTGGCATAAAACCTGTGCGATCATAATGTTAGCAGCGAATGTTGCGTTTTTACTATAGGTTTAGCTTAAAGGGTAAGAATTTCGACCCAGTGGTAGATAAACGACGGCAATAAACGATGGCACTACTAGACATACTTGAATTTCCGGATCCGCGCTTGCGCACTAAAGCAAAACCCGTGACCAATGTCGATGATCGAATTCGCAAACTTGTCACTGATATGCTCGAAACCATGTATAACGCACCGGGAATCGGTCTTGCCGCCTCCCAAGTTAACGTTCATGAGCGTGTTGTTGTCATCGATATCAGCGAAGACAAAAGCGAACCATTAGTGTTTATTAACCCTGAAATTACCGTGCTGGGCGAAGACAAAGCTGACTACGAAGAAGGCTGCCTTTCTGTGCCAGGCTATTCGGAGTCTGTCGCTAGACCTACCCAGGTTCAAGTCAATGCTCTCGATATCGATGGCAATGCTTTCGAGTTAATTCCAGAAGACCTGCTAGCTGTTTGTATTCAACATGAGGTCGATCATTTAGACGGGAAACTCTTTGTCGATTACCTATCCCCTCTCAAACGACAGCGAATTCGAAAAAAACTCGAAAAAGAGCATCGCGTTCAAGCCTAAGAATATAACTCACACACAAAGTTCTGCACTCGCTGCGACGAGACGCATGGCTCATTTATTAAAATAATAGAAGGCATTTAAGCAATCATGCAGGAAAAATCAGGCTTGCGGCTCATTTTTGCGGGCACTCCCACATTCGCAGCGGGACATTTGTCCGCTTTATTGCAAAGTAAGCATGACGTTGTAGCCGTTTACACCCAACCCGATCGCCCCGCTGGACGAGGTAAGAAGCTTACTGAAAGCCCCGTTAAGCAACTCGCAAAAACCAATAATTTAAGCGTTTTACAGCCTCCTTCGTTAAAAGATCCGGATGCCCTTGCAGTACTTTCTGGGTTTCAAGCAGACTTAATGATAGTAGTCGCTTACGGCCTTATCCTTCCGCTGACTGTATTAGAAACGCCACGCTTAGGTTGTCTTAATGTTCACGGCTCCTTATTGCCACGCTGGCGCGGTGCGGCGCCGATTCAAAGAGCTATCGAGGCCGGAGATGAACAAACCGGTGTCACCATCATGCAGATGGATGAGGGCTTAGATACAGGGGATATGCTGGCAACTGCGACTTATGACATTAAACCAAGTGATACCTCCCACACGGTCTTTGATGCCTTGGAAAGTTTAGGCGCCGACTGCTTAATTAAGGTCTTAGATCAAATCTCAGCAGGCCAGCCTCCGCGAAGAATCAAACAAAATGACGAGCTCGCCACCTACGCGAGTAAAATAAGCAAGCAGGAGGCCCTTATTAACTGGGCGGATCGCGGAAGCTTGATTGAACGGAGAATTCGCGCCTTTAATCCCTTCCCAATTGCTTACACCGTGCTCGAAGGCCAACGAATAAAAATTCATCGGGCGGAAATCCTGGACACAAAAATTTCATCTGATGCAGTACCGGGAGCGATTCAAAACGTGGGTGAAGCAGGAATCGAGGTCGCCTGCAGTGACGGTATTATCCGCCTCACTCGCATTCAGCTTCCTGGGAAGAAAGTATCGGCGGTAAAGGATATTTTACTGGGCAATAAATCACTTTTTAACAAGGGCAAAATTTTTGATGCCGAGTAAAACTCAATCATGAACACCCGCAGCGCGGCGGCAAAACTAATCGCAAGTATCCTAACGCAACGAGGTTCGCTGTCGAGCTTACTTCCCGCAGCCCTAACAACTATAGACGAACGGGATCGCGCTTTACTGCAAGAACTCTGTTATGGAGTTAGTCGCTGGCAACCAAAACTACAATGCTATTTAAACAAATTGCTTGATAAACCATTAAGAAAAAAAGATAGCGACGTTCATGCATTACTCTTAATTGGAATTTATCAGCTCGCCTTTATGCGAGTTCCCGATCACGCTGCAATTAATACGACCGTTGACGCTTCTAAATCTCTTAAAAAGCCTTGGTCTAAAGGTTTAATTAATGCTGTGTTACGAAATTTCCAACGTCAAAAAGATCAGCTAAATATAGAACTAAAAGATATTCCCGAATTTCGGTACGCACATCCAAACTGGCTAATAAAAAAAATCAAAAAAGCTTGGCCAAACAATAACGATGAAATTTTTCTGGCGAACAATCAGCACCCGCCTTTTACTTTGCGCATAAACAAAAAAAAAGTACAGCGACAAGCCTATTTAGATTTACTTAGCGAACAAGATATTAAAGCCATTCCCACTGCGTTTAGTGAAGATGGTCTCACCCTTCAAAATCCTATCGACGTAAATTCATTGCCTCTTTTTGCCGAAGGCGGTATCAGTGTTCAAGATGAAGCGCCGCAACTGTGTGCGCAGCTTTTGGAATTGCAAGATGGCTTAAGCGTACTTGATGCATGCTGCGCTCCTGGCGGAAAAACCGCTCATATTGCAGAATCCACTGCAGATTTATCAAGGCTCGTAGCACTAGATATCAGCGCAGAGCGCTTAACAAGAACCCGAGAAAATTTACAGCGTTTACAACTAGACGCAGAATTAATTGTTGGGGATGCGAGCCAGACAAGCACATGGTGGGACGGTAAGCCTTTTGATCGAATTCTAATTGACGCCCCTTGTTCCGCGACGGGCGTAATTCGAAGAAATCCCGATATAAAAATTCTGCGAAATCCGGATGGCCTTGCTAAGCTTGTAGACATTCAAAACGCCGTTCTCGACGCATTGTGGCCTTTGCTAAAACCCGGCGGCCTGCTCTTGTATGCAACTTGTTCAGTTTTACCCGAGGAAAATAGTGCAGCGATAGAGCGCTTTATCGCTGCACATTCCGATGTTATCGAAGAGCCTATTGAGGCCGAGTGGGGAACCCAACAAAATCACGGACAGCAACTTTTTCCACTAGACAATAGCCATGATGGCTTTTACTACGCAAAGTTGCGGAAAAAACCCAGTAAAACAGGTAATTTTGAAAATTAATCGGTAGAATCGCGGCCAGTTATTTGTCGGCATGGTTGGCGATCAAAAAGAGCTTTCTCTCAAAACGATTCATCAACTTTGTAATATAAAGATGCATTCGAGGCATCATCAACGATGAAAATTATCATTTTAGGTGCTGGTCAAGTTGGCGGAACACTCGCGCAGAATCTAGCAAGCGAAGCCAATGATATTACGGTGGTTGACTCTCGTGAGGGGAAACTTCGTGATCTTCGCGACCGCATTGATATTGGTGTAGTTTCCGGCAACGCTTCCTATCCTGAGATTTTAATGCAAGCGGGAATTCGCGATGCGGACATGCTGATTGCCGTCACCAACGATGACGAAACCAACATGATTGCCTGCCAAATTGCTTACAGCTTATTTCGCACGCCCACCAAAATTGCGCGTATTCGTTCCAAC
Source organism: Aurantivibrio infirmus (assembly GCF_054767315.1). Taxonomy (NCBI): domain Bacteria; kingdom Pseudomonadati; phylum Pseudomonadota; class Gammaproteobacteria; order Cellvibrionales; family Cellvibrionaceae; genus Aurantivibrio; species Aurantivibrio infirmus. The sequence goes on along the minus strand of NZ_BAAFSK010000006.1, from coordinate 15,900 downwards.
TCCTATCTCGCACAAACCGACTTATTTCGTAACGATGCAATTCCGATTGATGTATTAATCAGCCCCGAGCAATTGGTATCTGATTATATTTATCGATTGATTGAACATCCTGGTGCTTTACAGGTGTTGGATTTTGCCGGTGGGAAAGCGCAGTTAGTCGCTGTTAAAGCCTATTACGGTGGTCCTTTGGTTGGCCAAGAGCTGCGTTTCTTGCGACAGCATATGCCTTCAATCGATACGCGTGTTGCGGCGATTTTTCGTCGTGATCGACCTATCACTCCCACCGGTGCAACAGTTATTGAAGCCGATGACGAAGTATTTTTTATCGCAGCAAAATCAAATATTCGCGCAGTAATGAGTGAACTACGTCGTTTAGACGCGCCTTACAAACGAATCACTATCGCTGGCGGTGGCAATATAGGCTTACGCTTAACACGTCAGTTGGAATCACGCTATTCGGTTCGTCTGATCGAACGCAGTCCAGAACGTTGTGAACAACTTTCTGAACAACTCGAACGCACTATCGTTTTAAAAGGCAGCGCTTCAGACCAGGATTTATTACTTGAAGAAAATATTGAAGATACGGATATTTTTATCGCCCTAACCAACGATGACGAAGCCAATATAATGTCGTCAATGTTAGCCAAGCGTTTAGGTGCTCGAAAAGTAATGACGCTAATTAATAATGCCGCTTACGTTGATTTAGTTCAGGGTGGTGAAATTGATATCGCGATCTCTCCGCAACAAACCACCATCGGCAGCTTGCTAACCCATGTTCGCCGCGGCGATATTGTTAACGTGCATTCTCTACGACGCGGCGCGGCGGAAGCCATTGAAGTGATCGCTCATGGTGATGAACGATCATCGAAGGTCGTCGGCAAAGCCATCGAAGATATCGACTTACCCGAAGGTGCGACTATCGGTGCAATCGTGAGAGAAAAAGATGGCAATAGCGAAGTTGTTATAGCTCACGATGACGTTGTTGTAGAGACCGGTGATCACGTAATTGTATTTTTAGTGAATAAAAAATTCACCCGCGACATCGAACAATTATTCCAAGTCGGGTTTAGTTTCTTTTAATGGCAGCGCGCTAGCTTATGCATCCCATTATTATTGCCAGAGTACTCGGCATCTTGCTGATGATTTACAGCATGGCCCTGGTGCCCCCCGTGATAGTCTCAATGATTTATCACGACAATACCCATCTCGCTTTTCTAATCACCTTTGCCATTACCTTATCCACTGGCGTGGTAATGTGGTTTGCCGTCCACAATAAAAAACAAGATTTACGAACACGAGATGGCTTTGTAATTACCGCGTTGTTTTGGACGGTCCTTGGTTTATTCGGTTCGCTGCCTTTTATGTTAGCGGACTCTCCCGGCTTGTCTTTTTCTGATGCAGTTTTTGAATCGCTTTCTGGATTAACGACTACAGGCGCAACAGTAATTACCGGCTTAGACAATCTTCCGGAATCGATTTTAATTTATCGACAGCTGCTTCAGTGGTTGGGTGGTATCGGTATTATCGTTATCGCAATGGCCATTTTGCCGATGTTGGGCATTGGTGGTATGCAGTTGTATCGTGCCGAAACCCCTGGCCCGGTTAAAGATAGCAAGCTCACGCCACGAATCACCGAAACAGCAAAAGCGCTAATTATTATTTATGTGGGCTTGACCATACTGTGTGGCATTTCTTATTTAATCGCAGGAATGACGGTATTCGATGCGATTTGTCATGCTTTTTCTACCGTAGCCATTGGCGGCTTTTCCACTCACGATGCCAGCATCGGCTATTTTGATAGCCCTGCGGTGATGGTTGTCGCGATATTTTTTATGCTGTTTTCTGGGATCAATTTTGCGTTACATTTTTTCGCGTGGAGTTCTCGCAGCATACGGCAATATGTTTTCGATCCCGAATTTAGGTTCTATATGGTGTGTATTGCGCTAGGAACATTTATTACGGTTTTTTATTTAGCGTTAACCGGAACCTATTCGGTTTCCGACAGCGTATTACAAGGTGTTTTCGAAACGGTTTCCATTGTAACGACCACCGGTTTCGGCACTGCCGACTTTAGTCAGTGGCCAAATTTTTTACCCTTTATGTTATTTATTGGCGCATTTATGGGTGGCTGTGCAGGTTCTACTGCCGGCGGTATGAAAGTTATTCGCGTGTTATTGGTCTGGAAACAATTCTTGCGAGAGATCCACCGGCTCATTCATCCTAATGCAGTTATACCCATTAAAATTGGGAAAAAATCAGTTTCCGATCGGGTAGTCGATGCGGTATGGGGATTTTTTGCCGCTTATGTGTTCGTGTTTATTATTATGTTCTTAATGTTGTTAGCAACCGGCATGGATTTTTTAACGGCTTTTTCAGCGGTCGGCGCATGTATCAATAATCTGGGCCCAGGGATGGGGGATGTCGCCGCGCACTATGGCGATATTGGTAATACCGCAAAATGGATTTTGTGTTTCGCGATGTTACTCGGGAGACTAGAAGTGTTTACTTTATTAGTTTTATTTTCGCCGATGTTTTGGCGACGATAATTGCCTGTCTTTTTACTTTAGTCCGCACGTTTAAAACGCTTATATTCCCACTGGTATTGTTCCGGCGCTTCTAACACACAACTTTCCACACTACGATTCATTGCCGCAAGACTCTTCGCTTGATCGGTATCGTAAATGTCTGGATCAGGTTCTCGTATTATCATTTCAAAACCCGATTTCACCTGCTTTGCAAAAAGCATTAACACCTGACATTGCGTACGCTGAACGAGTTTATGTACCAGTGTCATCGTCAACGCTGGTTTGCCAAAAAATGGGGAAAGTTCTCCACCACTTTCGTCCGGTACTTGATCGGGAAGTATCGCGACTATTTTTGCAGCGTGTAATTGTTTTAGAACGTGACTGACGCCTTTGCGATTTGTAGGCGCCAATTTGCACCCTTCACGTGTTCGACCGGCGATCATAAACGCATCAATTTTTTCAATACCTGTTGGTTGATACATGGCGGTGAAATCAAAACACTGTGGCAACACCGATGACAAGATTTCCCAGTTGCCAAGATGAGGCACTAACAGCAACACACCGACACCTTGATCTAATTTGCCTTGAATACCGGTAAATTGCTGATTGCCACTGATGAGATGTTTTATTTTTTTATAAGGTTGTGACCAAACGTAAGTCACTTCCAATGCCGTTTTGGCCGTGCAGATTATGCTTGCCTTCGCTAGTGCCCGTTGCCGGGTTTCATCAAGGTCGGGAAAACAATCTTGAATATTTTTAAGACTTGATTGCGCGGCCTGACTGCCAAAATACCAGGTCAATCGCCCAATCATCCCACCAATTATTCGATTAATTGCGATCGGTAAGCGACCAAAAATCGCCATCATCATGCTAGCCACCAGCGCTTTTCGCCGATCTTTGCGATCACGTTTTTTATGCTCGTCTTTCTTAGCGTATTCCTGGGCTGGCGTATCTTGGTCTTCTGGGTGTTGGCTCATGAACAATTAACTTCTTGGTGAATTCTGAACAGCGAAGTATATCGACCTTTTAAACGCTGAATACTTACGATGCTGAACACAAGTGACAAAGTGGCGCGAAGCTTACCGCAAAATCTTCTCTATGGCAGCGCCGAATCCCACTATCACCTAAGCAAAGGCGTACTCAAACATATCAAAGCCGGTTTTGGCTCGGTATAATTGCCGACTTTTCGTGAACCAGCCGAGGCGAAGCTCCGCGTGTCCAGCAATAACTCTGTCGATGTATCTACTTTCCAAGGCTTGATTGCCGCTCTCCAAAGCTATTGGGCAAATCACGGCTGCGTGATTTTGCAGCCTCTGGATCTGGAAGTCGGCGCAGGGACATTTCATCCCGCAACATTTTTGCGCGCAATCGGACCAGAAACCTGGAACGCTGCCTATGTGCAGCCTTGCCGAAGACCCACTGACGGACGCTATGGTGAAAACCCGAATCGCTTGCAGCATTACTACCAATTCCAAGTCATCTTGAAACCTTCACCCCTCGATATCCAAGAAAAGTATTTAGATTCCTTGAAGATGCTTGGCTTTGATCCTTTGGTTCACGATATCCGCTTTGTTGAAGATAACTGGGAATCCCCGACCCTAGGCGCTTGGGGTTTGGGCTGGGAAGTCTGGCTGAATGGTATGGAAGTCACTCAGTTTACTTACTTCCAACAAGTTGGCGGTCTGGAGTGCTACCCCGTTAGTGGTGAGATTACTTACGGCTTGGAACGACTCGCCATGTATTTACAGGGTGTCGATTCAATTTTTGATTTGGTGTGGACCCGCGGCCCCGATGGCAGTGAAGTAACTTATGGCGATGTCTTTCATCAAAATGAAGTTGAAATGTCGGGCTTTAATTTTAACGAGGCAAATGTTGAGTTTTTATTTAAGGCCTTTGATGAATACGAAGCACAAAGCAAAGCCTTAATCGAAAAACAATTACCATTGCCCGCTTATGAAATGGTCATGAAAGCCTCTCACGCCTTTAATTTACTCGATGCACGCCACGCAATTTCTGTTACCGAACGACAGCGTTTTATTTTGCGAGTACGTACGCTGGCCCGTGCCGTCGCACAATCATATTTTGATGTTAGAAAAAATTTAGGTTTCCCTCTCGCACCGGAAGCTTTACGCCAAGAGGTCTTGGCCGCTAGCGAGGAGAAACACTAATGGCTAAAGATTTTTTAGTAGAAATTGGTTGCGAAGAGTTGCCGCCAAAAGCATTAAAGACCCTCGCACAAGCATTTGCCAAGGGCATTCAAGATGGCCTAACGGCAAACGATCTATCATTTGACTCCCTTCGTTGGTTTGCAACGCCGCGACGTTTAAGTGTTCTCGTTACCGATCTCATCGAGCAAGGACCCGATAAAGAAATCGAAATTCATGGTCCACCGCCCGCTGCAGCAAAAGATAAAAATGGTGCATGGACCAAGGCAGCTGCAGGCTTTGCCGCAAAAAATAATATTTCGCCGGACCAACTACTCCAGCTTGATACACCGAAAGGGCCACGCCTTGGTATTAAAGAAAATGTCAGCGGTAAAAAAGCCACAGAGTGTTTAGCAAAAATAGTTGAAGATGCCTTAGGTACTTTACCTATTCCCAAACGCATGCGCTGGGGTTCTAGTCGTACTGAATTTATTCGTCCAGTGCATTGGCTAGTCTTGTTATTTGGTAGTGAAATCATAAATGCAAAGATTCTTGGCATTGAGTCCGGTAATCAAACTCGCGGCCATCGTTTCCACTGCGATACGCGTTTGGAAGTCAACCAGCCCTCAGCTTACGAACGCTTGTTAGCAGAAGAGGCACACGTCATTGCGGATTTCGATAAACGCCAAGCAATGATCCGCGAACAAGTCGAGTCGCAAGGTAAGGCGCTTGGTGGATGCGCCGTTATCGAAGATGATTTATTAAACGAGGTGACCGCACTTGTTGAATGGCCTGTTGCATTGACCGGTTCATTTGATAAAGAATTTTTGTCGATCCCGAGAGAAGCTTTAGTGTCCTCTATGGCCGAACATCAAAAATATTTTCATGTTGTTAACGAAAAAGATGAGCTGCTCGCGAATTTTATTACCGTTTCAAATATTGAGAGTTCAGATCCAGCGCAGGTTGTCGATGGTAACGAACGAGTAATCAGACCTCGACTAAGCGATGCGGCTTTCTTTTTTGAGACCGACAAAAAGACTAGCCTTGCAGCACGGGTAGAAAAATTAAAAACCGTGGTCTTCCAAACTAAGCTCGGCACTGTTTACGATAAGTCGATGCGTATTCAAAAACTCGCCGGCTATATTGCCACTCAACTAAATGGCGATGTCGAACACGCAGAACGCGCCGGTTTGTTAGCGAAAGCAGATCTTGTCAGTGACATGGTGTTGGAATTCGACAAAATGCAGGGCATTGCCGGTGGCTATTACGCATTAAACGATGGTGAAGCGAAAGAAGTTGCTGAAGCCATTCAAGAACAGTATTTACCGAAATTCGCGGGTGATAGTTTACCTACGAGTTTGGCGGGTTCTGCCGTTTCTCTTGCCGACCGTATCGATACCTTAGTCGGTATTTTTGGTGTCGGCCAAGCACCCACAGGATCAAAAGATCCATTTGGCTTACGTCGCGCAAGTTTAGCCGCATTGCGAATTTTGGTAGAGAAAGAACTTTCTTTAGATTTATTACCCTTATTAGAACAAGCCAAGGTTAATTATTCTGCCGTGTCTGAAATTTCGAACTCCGACGGCGACAAAATTGTTCAGCAAGTATTGGCTTATATGATCGAACGTTTTCGGGCCTGGTACGAAGAACACGATATCCCTGTACAAGTTTTTCTAGCCGTTAGTGCGCGGAACATCACGGCGCCTTTAGATTTCGACCAACGTATTAAAGCCGTTCACGCGTTTAACCAGTTGCCCGAATCTGCAGCGTTGGCCGCCGCGAATAAACGCGTGGCGAATATCCTCGCCAAACAAGACGGTCAAATTGTTACGAGTATAAACGAGGGGCTATTTGTTGAGGCGGCAGAAACCAAATTGGCCAAGCTAATTGGCGAAAAACAAAATGAAGTAAAACCATTGTTTGCCGCAAGTAAATACACGGAGGGCTTGAGTGCTCTGGCTAGTCTGCGAAAAAGTGTTGATGCCTTTTTCGATAACGTCATGGTCATGGCCGACGACGAAGCCTTAAAAAATAATCGCCTCGCCTTATTAATGCAACTCCGCGAGTTATTTTTAGAGGTTGCCGATATTTCCTATTTAGTGCCGGAAAAAACCTAAACCCATGCCGCTAATTATTCTCGATCGTGACGGCGTTATTAATGTCGATTCTGACGATTATATAAAGTCAGCTGACGAGTGGCAGGCAATTCCCGGCAGCTTAGAGGCGATAGCACGTTTGTCATCTGCGGGTTTTAGTGTGGCTATCGCAACTAATCAAAGTGGTCTTGGTCGGGGCTTGTTTACTTTAGACGACCTAGAAGCGATGCACGATAAATTGCGCCAGGGAGTCGAAGATTTGGGCGGTGAAATTGCCGGTATTTTTTATTGTCCTCATAAACCTGATGAAGATTGTAACTGTCGAAAGCCCGAGACTGGTTTGGTCGACGCCATAGAAGAAGAATTAGGAGTGTCAGCGTCTGGCGCACCTTTTATTGGCGATAGCCTAAAAGATTTACAATTAGCGCTTCGTAAAGATTGCCAGGCAATATTGGTCACGACCGGCAAAGGTGCGAAAACTAAAAGTAATTTACCAGAAGACATTCGACAACAAATAAAAATTTACCCAGACTTGGCATCGGCTGTTGATGCGCTCTTGGGTGACTAGCTGAACCCATACTGTGCAACATGTTTAATATAAAGCGTCTTTTCTTTCCTGTTTGTTTAATCCCAGGTTCATTTTTTATCAAGAAACCCTATGGCTGTCGTTAGAAGTTTACTCTTTAATGTTATTTTATATTCCAGCGGAATTCTTTATGGCGTTATCTGCCTAACGTTTTGGCTATTGCCAAAACGTGCTCGATTTCATGCGGTAATGGTTTGGAATCGGTTTGCAATGTGGTGGTTACAAGTGGCCTGCAATATTAAAATTACCATTATCGACCACAACGACCAGCCTCTAACCACCCCTCATGTGATTTTGTCGAAACATCAGACTATGTGGGAAACTTTGTTTTTACAAATTTATTTTTTACCCATCTCAACTATTTTTAAAAAATCGCTTTTAAACATACCTTTCTTTGGCTGGGGCCTTAGCCTTTTACAGCCCATCGCCATTGATCGTACCTCACCGGTAAAAGCGTTGAAGCAGGTAAAGTCAGAAGGGATACAGCGACTCAAAGACGGCATTAACGTTTTGATTTTTCCCGAAGGCACTCGGGTTGCCACTGGACAAGCAGGTAACTACGCCCGCAGTGGTGCAGAAATTGCAAAAGCCGCAGACGTTAATGTAATTCCCGTCGCTCACAATGCTGGTTATTGCTGGCCGAAAAAAAGATTCACTAAATTCCCCGGCGAAATTCGCGTTGTCATAGGTAAGCCTATCGACACATCTTCAATGTCGAGCCGCGAAATAATTGCGGAGGTTCAAAGCTGGATCGAAAACGAAATCGCCGCAATGCCCAAGGCACTGAGTTCATCGGCGCTTAAAGATTAGAGCACTACTTTCTAGTACCAAATTTTGCAATGACTCTGTTTTTTTATTTTTTTCGCTTAGAAATCAACTGATCTAGTTTTTCATCAGCAGTATCGATACTGATTTGCATCCATAGAGGAAGGTGGTCGGAAAGCTGGTAAGTAAATTTGGTTTTGCTGACGTTTTTGTAGGGTAACAAGGATTTGTGATTGTTCTTATAAAAATCGAGAACGCCGCCATTGTCAGTAAAAATTGAACCGGTCTGAACCGGTTGATGAAGAATTTGATCGTAGCGTTTGTTTCTTGCGAGATTACTGCCAAATTCAGATTTCACTAAAGCTTCTGGCGCTTGTAAACCAAACTTCGAAATCGCTTTGTAGAGATCTGATTTAAAACTATCGATATTAAAGTCGCCGAGTAAAATGACATCCCGATCGTCGCAATGCTCATCTTTCACGTATTCCTTTACCCAACTGGCGAGTTGCTCTAGTTCTTTTTTTCTTCCTTCTTTGGTACCCCATTGGATGTGAACAGACAAAGCCACAAAATCAAAACTGCCTGCTTTAAAAGAAGCCATGTAAGGTTTTCGCCACCAGGAAAATAACGGCTCATAAACACCGGTCTTTTTATTTTTTTTCCTGGGGCCATCGGTCTCTGCAGCCATGCCGGTAAACTGAACCGCACGCCTATCAAAGATATAAGCAATGCGCTCTTTGTTGCCACCGGCATCGGTGATGTAATCCGAAAATACGACATCCCAATATTCACCGAGTAGATCCAGAACATATTTCATTTCTGTGACGTCGCGACGTAATTCAACGACGGAGATTAAATCAAACTGATTGAGAATTTCAGCAATGTAATGCAAAGAGCATATCTTTCGGCGTTTCTGACCCCAATGACGAATATTCCAAGTGGCGATATTGATGGTTTCATCAAGTTTAGTAGAGGGAATATTGGCAGCTTCGATTCTGCTGCGCAGAAGTTTTAATCCTTTGAGTTCGGTGGCATTGAGTCGCGAGTGATCCATTTGCAGCTCCAATTAATATGTATAGTTATTTTTGTACTTTTAATTTGCCCTGTCGTTTACAACAAAATGTCATTTAGAAAATTATGTCTTTTGTCCGCAAATCTCGACAATAGCCGCGTTGGCCCATGGCTATCGTCGATGCGACTGATATTTTTCAAACATCCAAATTCGCCACCGCCAAGGCATTTGTTTCGATAAATTCTCGACGAGGCTCTACTTGATCGCCCATCAAGGTGGTGAATATTTGATCAGCCGCTATTGCGTCTTCAACGGTAACTTTTAACATTCGGCGAGTGTTTGGGTCCATGGTGGTTTCCCACAACTGGTCAGGGTTCATTTCTCCAAGGCCTTTATAACGTTGAATGGCGTAGCCTCTTCGTGAAGCGTCCATCAACCAATTTAAGGCTTCTGTGAACGAACTGACCGGTGATTTTCTTTCGCCTCGAACAACATAGGCGCCTTCTTCGATCAAACCAGAGAGGGCTTCGCCTAATTTCACGATGGAGCGATATTCTGCTGAGTTAAAGAAATCGTTAGAAATCGGATAAGCCGTAGTGACACCATGAGCGATGATGTCGACTTCGGGAAGATAGACATGTCTTTCTGTATCTTCTTTAGCAAATACCTTATATCGATGAGAGCCGTCATTATTATTAGCAACCAAACGCGCTAGTAGTTGCTCACTCCAAGCACTCATTGTCGCCTCATTCCCCAAATCGGCTTCACCCAAAGAAGGCAAATAGATCATTTGCTCCAAAACATCCCTTGGATATAAACGCGACAACCTATCGATTGTCGCCATGACTGCACGGTACTGTTTTACCAGTGTTTCCAAGGCGGCCCCGGAAAGTCCAGGTGCATCAGGGTTGACGTGTAAACTAGCTGACTCCAACGCGGCTTGGGTTAGGAATTGAGTTAGTGCGTCCTCATCTTTGAGGTATTGCTCTTGCTTGCCTTTGCTGATTTTATAGAGCGGAGGTTGCGCAATAAAAATATGCCCTCGCTCTACCAGTTCTCTTGTTTGACGGAAAAAGAAGGTGAGTAAAAGGGTTCTGATGTGAGAACCATCGACATCCGCGTCCGTCATGATGATGATGCTGTGATAACGCAACTTGTCGGCGTTGAACTCTTCCGGCCCAATTCCGCAACCAAGTGCGGTAATGAGCGTTCCCACTTCAGCACTTGAAATCATTTTGTCGAAGCGTGCTTTCTCGACATTCAAGATTTTACCTTTAAGAGGGAGAATCGCTTGAGTTCGACGATCGCGGCCCTGCTTAGCAGATCCACCCGCCGAGTCTCCCTCCACTAGGTATATTTCAGAAAGTGCTGGATCTTTCTCCTGGCAGTCTGCCAGCTTGCCCGGCAAACCGGCGATATCGAGTGCTCCCTTACGTCGGGTCAAGTCTCGCGCCTTGCGTGCAGCTTCTCGTGCTTTTGCTGCTTCAATCATTTTCATCACGATTGACTTCGCTTCTTGAGGGTTTTCGAGCAGATATTCGTTGAAAGCAGCGCCCATTTCTTGCTCAACAGCGGCTTTTACTTCTGATGAAACGAGCTTGTCTTTGGTTTGGGAAGAGAATTTCGGATCTGGCACTTTGACTGAGATTATCGCTGTCAGCCCTTCGCGAGCATCATCACCCGTGGTATTAACCTTATCTTTTTTACCAATTGCTTCTTTTTCGATGTAGGTATTCAAGGTTCTTGTTAACGCGGCACGAAAGCCCGCCAAATGAGTTCCACCATCACGTTGGGGAATATTGTTGGTGTAGCAAAAAATGTTTTCTTGGAAACTATCATTCCACTGCAAGGCTAATTCAACACCAATGCCATCTTCACGGGTATTGTTTACATGCATTACTTTATTAATTGGGCTTTTGTTGTGATTCAGAAACTCTACGAAAGCCCGCAAACCACCCTCGTATTCATACACCTCTTCTTTAGCGCTGCGCTCATCTTTAAGACGAATACGCACACCAGAATTCAAAAACGACAACTCACGAAGGCGCTTGGCTAGCTGCTCGAAGTGAAAGGCGATATTGGTAAAGGTGTCTTTTGAAGGAATGAAATGTACTGCGGTTCCCGTTATGGTCGTTTCTCCCACAACGGCTAGAGGAGCTTGCGGAACACCATGAACATAAACCTGTTCCCAGACTTTACCTTCACGGCGAATTGTTAATTTAAGGTGTTCAGACAAGGCATTTACCACCGAAACCCCGACTCCGTGAAGGCCACCGGATACTTTATAAGTATTGTCATCGAACTTACCGCCTGCGTGGAGAACGGTCATAATGACTTCTGCTGCGGAAACACCCTCTTCATGCATCTCCGTCGGTATCCCTCGGCCATTATCAGAGACTGAGATCGACTCATCGGGATGTATAAGGATCGTGATTTCAGAGCAGTGGCCAGCGAGCGCCTCATCAATCGAGTTATCGACCAGCTCAAAAACCATATGATGAAGGCCCGTGCCATCATCAGTGTCTCCAATGTACATTCCTGGCCTTTTTCTTACGGCATCAAGACCTTTAAGTACTTTGATACTGTCAGAATTATAGGTCGGTGTATCGGACATGCTCTTCACTCCAGGGGTTGATCCCCTAATTTTACGTTTTTGTAATTTGCTTAATTGCCTAGGTTTGGCGAGTTTTCTTTATTTTTAACTTTTTATTCTCTATTCACCTTGCCAAGTTCCACGTGAAACGTTGCTATCTCTTTTCTAGTGCTTTCTGGCCACATATCGTTCAGCGGCTTTCGTTCAACACCAGTAACAAAAACCTGCGACTCCAGGTCTGTGAGCCATCGCCCGAGCATAGCTTGATGCTCAAAATCCAATTCAGAAGGCAGATCATCGATCAAAAAAACTGCCTGCCTGCCTGTAATCTCCTTAAAAGCCCTACTTTGTGCAACAACAAGGGCTGTCACTAGTGACTTTTGTTGTCCACGAGAAAGCACATCGGCAACACCGTGAGACTGGGTTTTGATATCGATATCTGCCCTGTGGGGACCCGAGGAGGTGTAACCTCGCTGAATATCGATACCTCTATTCTTATCTAAAACGTCCTGATAACTCTGGTCTTCATTCCATCCTCGTCGGTAGGAAATCGAAATACCTTCGACGCCAAGGGCATCTGTATACTGATTAAATGCGTCTAAAAAAGGAGAGAAACTCTTAGCGCGAATTTTATCAATTTCTTCCGCGAAACCAACCAGTTGCGTATCCCAGGAGCGCAGCTGAAAGGGCTCTATTCTATCATGACGGAGCAAATTATTGCGCTGTTTTAGACAGTCTTGAAGCTTTCGCCAAACCGGTAGAAAACGAGGTTCCACGTGAAACGAAAGCCAATCTAAAAACTGCCTTCTTGGTTTTGGTGGGCCATTTATTAGCTCAAAGCTATCGGGGTTTATTGTCAGGATCGGTAGGTTTTCTGCCAGCTTAGCTGCTGATAGAACTGGCTCGCCATTAACCTTTATTGAGGTGTCGCCCTGGCGCGTCTTCTCGACCCCCACTTTTATCACCGAGGGAGAGTCTGGCGCGTCAATCTCTGCAAAAAGAACCAGGCTGTTTGCATCGTAGTTAATTATTGGTTTTGGTCGATAACTTCGAAACGAACGGCCCAGGCCTAGGACATTAATTGCCTCGAGTATGCTGGTTTTCCCGCTACCGTTTTTACCGTAAATAATATTTATTCGGGCGCTGGGTTGCAGTGTAGCCTCTACAACATTACGAAGATTCTTAATATTGACTCGTCGTAGAGGCATCGAATTGTTTCTTGGTGGGCTTAAAGTGGAGATAGTGGAAATACCCACTACGCCTTAAAGGCGCATGGGCATTATCACGTAGGCTGAATCACCGCCTTCAGGCTCTTCAATCAAAGCGCTGGTATTCGCATCGACGAAGGAGGCTTTTAGGTTTTCAGATGACAGAACATTGCTGATGTCTAACAAGTATCCGACATTAAAGCCAATCTCTAAGGTATCGCCGTTGTAATCTACCTCAACCTGCTCCTCCGCCTCATCCTGCTCTGGATTATTAGCAACCAAGGTCATTAAACCCTCGTTTAAGCTTACGCGAACACCCCGGTATTTTTCATTGGAAAGGATGGAAGCTCGAGAAAAGGCTTGGCGTAGCATCATACGGTTACCAAACAGGATGTTGGCACCGCCTTTGGGAAGAACGCGATCATAATCTGGAAATTTCCCATCGACCAACTTAGAAGTGAACAGGAATTCAGGGGTAGAGACTTGAATGTGTTTGTCGCCAATGGTGACCTGAACTTCTTTCTCTGGGTTGTCCGCCAACATGCGCGACAACTCCATGATGCCCTTTCGAGGTACTATCGCCGTTACTTTATCAGCTGCGCCGGTGTCTACATCTTTGGTGCACATTGCTAGGCGATGACCGTCTGTTGCAACACTACGTAGCTGGCCCGCTTGGGCTTCCCACAACATACCATTGAGATAATATCGAACATCTTGCTGGGCCATCGCAAAAGCCGTGCTATCGATCAAGCGCTTGATGATGCCTTGAGCACAGGAGAACTGTAACAAACCAGATCCCTGCTCAACATTGGGGAAGTTTGTGCTGGGTAATGTTGAAAGTGCGAAGCGGCTGGACCCACTTTTAAGGGTTAGCCGGTCTTCCTTCTCGGTAAATTGAATCGTTGCGCCATCGGGTAATGACTTGCAGATATCGAATAATTTTTTTGCAGGGACGGTCGTCTCACCACTTTCGCCTGCTTGCTGGAGAGAGGTTTTCGCTACAATTTCTACTTCCAAGTCCGTGCCTGTCAGCGATAGTTTATCTCCCTCTAACACAACCAACACGTTCGCCAATACCGGCAATGTTTGGCGGCGCTCAACAACACCGACCACTTGCTGCAATGGCTTCAATAAATCTTCGCGGGAAATACTAAATTTCATTCAATTAATCTCTGATATAAATCTTTCAAGGGGCTTAGGAGGTGAAACTGCAAAGTAAAAAGTGTCGGTATTATCGAATGGCTAGAAAGACAACTCAATAGAACATCTCGATAAATTGATGTCTCTTTTAGCACGGGTTTTTTGCAACATCTACGCCTCGTTAAAAGAGGTCTTTTTTAATTAGGTGGTTAAAGAACGCAATAGATTCTTGCAGTCTTCACGGATATCACCATCTTCTTCTCTTAGTGTTTTAATTTTGCGACAAGCGTGTAACACCGTCGTGTGGTCGCGACCACCAAAGGCATCACCGATCTCGGGCAAGCTATGATTAGTCAGTTCTTTCGCCAGGGACATTGCAACCTGTCGCGGGCGCGCTACAGAGCGATTTCTCCGCTTCGATAATAAATCGCTGATTTTTATTTTGTAGTATTCCGCAACGACTCGCTGAATATTATCAATACTCACCTGTTTATCTTGCAGAGCCAGCAAGTCTTTTAAAGCCTCCCGAACCAAATCAACATCAATTCGCCGCCGCATAAAATGCGCATTTGCGATAACGCGTTTTAAAGCGCCTTCTAATTCACGAATGTTTGAACGGATTTTTTGTGCAATAAAAAACGCGGCTTCGTGAGGAAGATCCATATTGGTCTCTTCCGCCTTCTTCATCAAAATGGCTACTCGCGTTTCCAGCTCTGGTGGCTCAACAGCAACGGTTAAACCCCAACCAAAGCGAGACTTCAATCGCTCCTCTAGCCCATTGATCTCTTTCGGGTATCGATCGCAAGTTAAAATAATTTGCTGGCCGCCTTCGAGCAAAGCGTTAAAGGTGTGAAAAAACTCTTCTTGAGAACGATCTTTACCGGCGAAGAATTGAATATCATCAATTAACAATGCGTCCACAGATCGATAATAGCGCTTGAAATCGTTCATCGCGTTTAGCTGTAAAGCTTTAATCATGTCCGCGACAAAGCGCTCGGAATGCAAATAAACAACCTTCGCGTTGCTGTCTCGTTTAACCAGTTCATTGCCCACAGCGTGCATTAAATGCGTTTTACCCAAACCAACACCACCATAAATAAACAGTGGGTTATAGGAACCGCCGGGGTTCTCTGCAACCTGTCCCGCAGCCGCCAAGCCAAGCTGATTTGATTTACCTTCGACAAAACTCTGAAAGGTAAAATTTTTATTTAAATAGCTTCGATGATGAAGCCCACCTTCCACTTCTATTTTGCTTGTCTGAGAACGGTGAGCATGGGGGCTCGTAATGATAGGGGAATCTGTTTGAAACGCCTGCGAAATATTACTAACCAATTCTGGTGCCGCTGCTTTAAAAGAGTTTTGTTCCGGCTCTGCTTGCACACCATTCAAGGTCTCTTTATTTTGCTCGATGGCCGTGTTGGTTGACGCCTCCCGCAACTGAGAAGCACTTTGTTGAAAATCTGCTGGCATTGTAGCGACTACACCGAGGGCTACTTCAAAGGGTTGATTACTAGGGGAATGTTCGCCTGCTAGCTCTCGAATTCTATTTAGAAATTTTTCAGAGACCCAATCCGAAATAAATCGATTGGGCGCTAGCAAACACAATTTTTCTTCGCTTTCAGCTTGCGCTTGAAGGGGTCTAATCCAGGTATTGAACTGTTGCGAAGGAAGCTCGTCGCGCAAATGCGTAATACACTTATCCCAAATCATCTGCGGTAACACCTGCCCCATTTATCTACTCTCTTTTAAAGCAATCTATCTATACAGAAAAAATGCGTTTTCTGAACAAGGCCTATGTCGGCCAAAATTTAATTTCGTTTCGTCATCTAGC